>CAZJGZ010000001.1:0-9245 GCA_964545695.1 uncultured Ectothiorhodospiraceae bacterium
AGCTTCAACGGCGGACTGCTGACCGAGCCGGCGCGCATTGCCACCGGGGGTGGCCGGCCCTACCGGGTGTTCACGCCCTTCTGGCGCACGCTGCGGAAGGCCGGACTGGATGACCAGCCAGCGCCGGCGCCGAAGGCCATCCCCGGGCCGACGCGCCGATTCGCCAGCGAGCCGCTGAGCAATCTCGAACTGCTGCCCGTGATCGGCTGGGATGCGGGCCTGAAGGCGACGTGGACGCCGGGCGAGGCCGGTGCACTGGATCGGCTTGCGCCCTTTGCCGAGCGCATCCTGCCCGACTACGTCAACGCCCGGGAGCGGCCGGCGGTCGCGGGCACGTCGGCGCTGTCGCCGCACTTGCACTTCGGCGAGATCGGGCCGCGCCAGATCGTCGCCGCGGTACGTGCCAGCGCCGCCGCCGACAGCGAGGGCGCGGGCACCTACCTCAGTGAGATCGGCTGGCGCGAGTTCGCGCACCATCTGCTCTATCACTTCCCGCAGACCCCGACGCGCCCGCTGAACGAACGCTTCGAGGCTTTCCCCTGGCGGGAGCCGCAGCACGACGACCAGGCAGCGATGGATCTGCGAGCCTGGCAAGCCGGGCGTACAGGCATCCCCATGGTCGACGCCGGCATGCGCCAGCTCTGGCACGAAGGCTGGATGCACAATCGCGTCCGCATGGTGGTGGCGTCGTTCCTGACCAAGAACCTGCGCCTGCACTGGCTGCACGGCGCGCGCTGGTTCTGGGACACACTGGTGGATGCGGATCTGGCGAGCAACACGCTCGGTTGGCAGTGGGCCGGTGGTTGCGGCGCCGATGCCGCGCCCTATTTCCGCATCTTCAATCCGGTCCGCCAGGGCGAGCGTTTCGATGCCGATGGTGCCTATGTCCGGCACTGGGTGCCCGAGCTCGCCCGACTGGAAAATCGTGATATCCACGCACCGTGGTCGGCGCCGGCCAGCCGTCTGAACGCCGCCGGCGTCGCCCTCGGCCGCGATTACCCGGAACCCGTGGTCGATCTGAGCGCGAGCCGCAAGGCGGCGCTGGCCGCATTCCAGACACTGAAGGAGCGTACAACATGACCCCGCAAGGCCCACGCAGTACCGACGCCGATGCTCCTGCCGACCTCGTGCAGGTGCTGGAGTCGGCCGAGGTAGTCGTCTTCGTCTCCAACCTCACCGATATCCGCTCGTTGCAGCAATGGCTGGAAAACCATGATGTGAATCACGAGATCGTGACCATGGGCATGGGCTCGGGCGCGCAGCGCGAGCGCTTTCACCGACTGCGCGAGTGGACCCGCTGGTCACTCCTGCCCCAGGTCTTCATCGCCGGCGAGTTCGTGGGTGGCGCCGACGAGTTTTTCGCCTCCGCATTCGCCCGGGGACGCGCGGCCGGTACCGGGAGCTGACCCGGCCTGCCCATCGACGTTCCGTTTACACGGGCAATATTCAACCGGCAACGGTACAGGCGGACACGCCATTCGTGCTAACTTGCCGATCTCCGCCGCAACCCCGGGAACCCGCATTCGATGAGTGACAGCGACCGCGAAGACTTCGACAAACAGGCACTCATCTATCACCGCATGGAGCCGCCCGGGAAGCTCGGCGTCTACGCCACCAAGCCACTGGCCAACCAGCGCGACCTCAGCCTGGCCTACTCCCCCGGCGTTGCGGCAGCCTGCAAGGCCGTTGTCGCAGACCCGCTGGAAGCCTCAACGGTCACCGGCCGCGCCAATCTCGTCGGCGTGGTGAGCAACGGCACTGCCGTGCTGGGTCTCGGCAACATCGGCGCCCTCGCCTCGAAGCCAGTGATGGAAGGCAAGGCGGTCCTGTTCAAGGCCTTCTCCAACATCAATGTCTTCGACATTGAGCTGGACGAGACCGACGTCGACCGCTTCTGCGATGCGGTCGCGGCCATGGAGCCGACCTTTGGCGGCATCAACCTGGAAGACATCAAGGCGCCGGAATGCTTCGAGATCGAACGCCGTCTGCGCGAGCGCATGAGCATCCCGGTCTTCCATGACGATCAGCACGGCACGGCCATCTGCGTCGCGGCCGGCGTGCTCAACGCCATGGAGATCGTCGACAAGAACATCTCCGAGGTACGCGTGGTCTGCTCCGGTGCCGGCGCGGCGGCCATTGCCTGCCTGGACATGCTGCAGTCGATCGGACTGAAAAAGGACAACATCACGGTGTGCGATGCCAAGGGCGTCGTCCATACCGGGCGCGAGGGCATGGATCCGTACAAGGCGGCCTACGCCCGGGACACGGACGCCCGCGCACTCGGCGATGTCATCGACGGCGCGGACATTTTCCTGGGTCTGTCCGCGCCCGGCGTCATCACCGGCGCCGAGGTCAAGCGCATGGCGCGCGATCCGCTGATCTTCGCCCTCGCCAACCCGGTACCGGAGATCTGGCCCGAGGACGCCAAGGCCGCACGTGAAGACGCCATTATCGCCACCGGTCGCTCCGACTACCCGAACCAGGTGAACAACGTCCTGTGCTTCCCGTTCCTGTTCCGTGGCGCCCTCGACTGCGGAGCGACGACGATCAACGAGGCGATGAAGGTGGCCTGTGCGCAGGCCATTGCCAGTCTGGCGCGCCAGGAGGCGACCGAGGTCGTGGCCACTGCCTACCAGGACCAGAGCCTCTCCTTCGGCCGCGATCATGTCATTCCCAAACCCTTCGATCCGCGGCTGATCCTGCAGATCGCACCCGCCGTCGCCCGCGCCGCGATGGAGTCGGGCGTGGCCGCACGGCCGATTGCCGATTTCGATGCCTACGAGCAGAAACTGATCAACTTCGTCTACCGCTCGACGATGACCATGAAACCCGTTTTCGACAAGGCGTTGCAGGATCCCAGACGGGTGGTCTACGCCGATGGCGAGGAAGAGCGGGTCCTGCGTGCCATCCAGTTCGTGGTCGACGATGGTCTCGCCCGACCGATCATCATCGGTCGGCGCGAAGTGGTACGCCGGCGGATCGAACGGCTGGATCTACGCCTGGAGATGGAACGCGATTTCGAGCTCTGCGATCCGGAGGACGACCCCCGGTATCGCGAGTACTGGCAGCTGTATCAGCAGCTCATGGGCCGCAAGGGTGTGTCGCCCGATACGGCCAAGACCATGGTGCGTACGGATACCACCGTCATTGGCGCGCTGATGGTCAAGCGTGGCGAAGCGGACGCGTTGATCTGCGGCTATACCGGGATCTTCCAGGACCACGCCCGCCACATCGAGGATGTCCTCGGGCGGCGCGAACGCGTGCGCAGCCTCTCGGGCCTGACCATGCTCATTCTGCCCACCGGCACCCTGTTCCTCTGCGATACGCACTGCTGCGCGAAGCCCTCGCCGGAACAGATGGCGGAAATGACCGTACTGGCCGCGCAGACCGTTCGCCGCTTCGGTATCGAACCACAGATTGCCATGGTGTCACACTCGAACTTCGGCACGTCCGATGTCCCGTCGGCGCGGCGTCTGCGCGATGCCGTCACCATTCTGCGGCGCGATTATCCCGAACTCGAAGTCGATGGCGAGATGCAGGCCGACGCGGCGCTGGAGCCGGAAATCCGTGAACGTCTCCTGCCCGATTCCACGCTCAAGGGCCGGGCCAATCTGCTCATATTGCCGAATCTCGACGCGGCGAATATCGCCTACAACCTGGTCAAGCAGGTAACCGACAGCCTCTCCGTCGGCCCGATGTTGCTCGGCGTGGACAAACCGGCACACATTCTCAGTCCATCGGTCACGGCGCGCGGCATCGTCAACATGACCGCTATCGCGGTCACCGATGCACAATTGCAGCGTGAACGCGGCGAGCTACCTGCACCCGGGCCGAGCTTCCACGTCTGAGGCCCGTGCCTGGACCGCGCAGGAGATCCGGTCATGCGCCGCTGCAACCTACGCCGGCGGTCCGGATGAAGCCGGTGGCCGATTCGCCCGCGCATCCGCGCCCCGCTTCGGGCGATTGACGCCGGCGGTCAGCACCACGCGCATGGCGTCTTCCACCGTCAGGTCGAGCGTCTGCAGTTCACCCCGTGGCAGCCACAGCGTCAGTCCGCCGATTTGATAGCTGAGCGGCACGTACACGGCCACCATCTCCTCTTCCCTGTCGAGGTCGGTCGACCCCTGATACAGCTCCGGCAGGCTGCTGCCCGCCGACCCATCGGTGACGAAACCGATCATCTGCCAGCCCGGTTTGACTTCCACCAGCACGACACTCTGCAGGTCGCTGCGGCGATTGGTCTGCGAGATGAAGTTCATGATGTCGCGGATGCCGGAATAGACCGTATTCACCAGCGGGATGCGCTTGAGCATCTCCTCGCCGAGGCTCACCAGTCGACTGACAAACCACTGCTGGATGACCAGGCCGATCACCAGCACGAAACCGATCGCGCAGAGAATCCCCAGCCCCGGAAAATAGACCCAATCGGGAAAGAGCGTGCGCACGATGTTGCCGAAAATCGATTCGGCCGCCCCGCCAATCCAGAAGACCAGATAGAGCGTGATCGCCAGTGGAAGAACCGCTGCAAGGCCCTTGAGGAAGAGACTCCACAGCGGCTGCAGGTGATGTACCCAGTTCACATTCATGCGCTTGAAGACCTCGTGCGGATCAGCGGCCCTGACTCCGTCACACTGCTGGCAAGGACAATCCCGTCATTTCACCGCTCATCAAGGTTGTTGCTGCGAATCACGGTGCGCACCTCGACCACATAGGCCTGACCACGTTCGGAATACCGGCCCAGGCCCTCGGCCAGTTCGAGACCCGTCGCTTCGCGACCCGCAGCACGCGCTCGGGCACGGATATCGCGCAGTTCGCGGTAGGCACGGTGGCTGTTCAGATTGTGCATGTAGCTGCGCACCGCATCACCGGCGCTGGCGAATACGCGAACCTCATGGCGTGCCCCGCCCGCTCGCGCCTGCGGGACCAGACCACAGCCATCACGAAAGCACCACTCGCCGTAGAGATTATTGCCCTCGCGGGCAAACCGGGAGCGCCCCCATCCGGACTCGATGGCAGCCTGGGCCAGGGCCAGCGAGGCCGGTATGTAGTCGATGCGGTGCAGCAAGTCCTCCGTGCGCTCCACCGGGCCCTCGGCCGAGACGCCGTACCGTTCGCCGAGGCGTTCCAGCCAGCGTCGATCGCGCCCGAGCAGTTCACCGGAATCGGCAAGCGTGCCGCGAATGCGGTACAGGCGCTCACGCTTTTGCCGTATCTCGCCATTGACCTCGTCAACGATGGGTTCGAGGTACGCGAAAAAGACCCGCTTGCGTTCCTCGACCTGATCAATGGCCGTGAAATCCGGCAAGGCGCGCTGACCGGGCCCGGAGGCCGGCGGCGCGATGAGCAACGCCAGAATGACCGGCAGTACGGCTGCGACCAGGAGGGCAATCGCGGCAGCCAGCCCGCGAACCCATGGATTCATTGGAGGATGTCGCCGGGGATGATCAGGTGCGTTCATCCCGGCATGCTACGCGCGGCCGCGCAGTCCCGCCAACCCCTCGTCGCAGGGATCCTGTGCAACCAGGACCGGGACTGGCGATCGGGAAATTACTGCTGTGCAGGCGGGTTGGCCTTCACCCGATTGCGATTGTGGCTCGCATTGACGTATTTGTGCTCGGGCAGTTGGTAAACCCAGCCATCCCAGTCCCGATTCAGCACTTCGGCCCGCTCCCTGATCTCGGCATCGGCGTCATCGGTGGCATCCGCGCTCATGCGTACCGCCTCAGCGTTGCCGTCTTCCGGCAGGGTGTAGCTGTGGACATGGACGATCAATCCATTCCGCGCCTCGTACCGTGCCCGCGCGACAGCGTCCAGCGGCTCGGCATCACGCTGCGTACGCACGTCCGTGAAGCGCAGGTCGGATACCACTCGGGCAATGGAGCGACCAATGGTCGGTGTGACCAGTTCAGTGCCTGCCGGGACGTCGGGAAGGCGGAAGCCGGAGACATCGTCGACATCGGGCCGCACCCGAACGGCATCGCCTTCGGCGGGTTCAATATCGACCGCCACGACATCTTCCACATCAATGTCGATCAGCCGCGAACGCAACCAGTCGCCGATTTCCACGCGGCGCTCGATACGCTGATCCAGTAGCCACACACGATTCTCATCGGCCATCCGCACAAAGGTCCCTTCCCGAGTGGACGCCGTGCGTCCCACCACGATCCGCAGACCATCATGATCGCCATCAGGCTGATGCAGTTCGATCTCCATGCCGTCAGCGTCCGGATCATCGATCGCCTCGACGCTCAAGCGGTGCCAGCGGTCCGGATCATTCGTGCGAGCATCGAGGCGCCGGGCTTCGGCCAGCGCGACCAGCGTCTCACGCAAGGCACCGCTGTTCGCCGGGTAATCCCAGCGGTTGCGCACGCGCCAGGTGCCGTCATCATCACGGTGTACCTCAGCCATGACTTCACCGCCGGCACCGCGGATCGTGACGCCGGCCACGCCGTCGACCTGATCGAGAAGATTCGGCAGGAAGCGTTCCCCCACTTCGGCAGCACCGTGATCGGGCTCCTGCTGCGTCAGCCACACGCCGACGGCGGCACCGACCGCAAGTACGGCGAGGATCAACAGCGTGCGCGGCGTCATGCGGCGGCTCGCTGCGTACGCTGGCGCCGGCGGCGGGAGCCGAACACGAGCAGCGCCCCAAGCGCGATGACCAGCGGCATGGCGACAATATTGAGCAGTTTCAGGCGTGTGCCGAGAGCGTCGATTTCGGCATCGAGCTGTTCGTCGACACGCCGCAGTTCGCGGCGTATCTCGTTACGGCGTTCCCGGGCCTGCTCCAGGTCCCGGCGCTGTTCCGTGGAAAGGATCGTACCCGACGCGTCGTCACTGTCCCCGGCCCGCAGCGAACGCACGGTCTGCTCGATTTCCTCGAGTTCGCTCTCCAGCTCGCGCTGGGTGTCGCGGTAGCGCTCGGCCGCCTCGCGTTCGAGCTCACGCACACGGGTGAAGGGTCGCGCCGAAGTACCGCGGGCACGGATGCCGCCGAGCAACTCGCCACCACTCAGATTCTCCACGGCGTTGGCGATGAGATCGCCATTGCCGGCAAATGCGGTACGCACGCTGCCGCCCCGCTCCCCGGGGCGATTCTGAATCCACAGTTCATCGCGCAAGAGATCCGTGTCGGCAAGCAGCACCAGCTCACCACTGCCGTCCGCGCGATGCGTCCCGCCCTGCTCACCGACATCATCCGGTGGACCGTCCGCGTAGGCCGAAGCGAACGTGCCGGAAAAGCGGGCGCCGACCACATGCCGATTGCCGTCCGGGCGATAGCCGCGCGTAATCTCCCAGGGGCTGTCGTAACCCACGAAACGGTTCACGGCCACCGGCGCCGCCGTGGACGACGTCTGCATCAGTGCCTTCATCTCCGGTCCATCGTCGGCGACGCCGATTGAACCCGGGGAACCCACGATGACCTGATCGAGCAGCGTCGTGATCGGATCGTCATCGGCAAGTGCGTCGCGCTCGATGCGCATGAGGCCCGGGTGCACATCGCGGCCCCCATCGGGACCGGAGACAACCATACCGCTGCGCGGATCGGCCAGGGCCTGTTCCAGGTCGAGCTCGATGCCCCAGCCCGCCAGCAGCACGCCCGGATCAGAGCTGCTGACATGCATCTCGGTGCCACCATTCTGCTCGCGCTCGCCGGACTGCGACTCCGCGATCGGATCCGCAAGCATCAGGATGCGTCCGCCGGCGAGCAAATACTGGTCGATGGCATACTGTGTCGCATCGTCGTAGGTATGCGGATGCGCGATCAGCAGCATGTCCAGTTCGTGATCGATATCTTCCGCACCGGACAAGGTCTCGATCTCGGCCAGTTCCTCGACGCGATCCATCACGGCCCAGTTCGGGTACTGGCGACCCGTGCCGGGGTCGACGCCCTCCGTCATCGGCAGACGACTCAGCAGCCCGACACGCGGTGGATCGGGATTCTTCAGCGCCCAGATCAGACGGCTCAGATCATATTCGAGAAACTGCTCGCGCTCGGGTTCGAAGAATTCGATGAGCTCGACGTCGTCGAACTGATTGGTGCCGATCAGGCCGAGATAGATCTCCTTGCCATCGCCGGCGGGGATTGCGTCCAGTTCCAGGTCTTCGACCCGGTCACGTGCCTCGGACAGCGGCCGTGGGTCGACCTGGCGCACACGGATGTTGCCACCCGAACGGGCTGCATAGGATTCCAGCAGTTCGTGCACGCGCCGTGCATACTCACGCACGTAGGGCACGCCCTCGGCCTCGTCATAGGAGAAGTAGAAGGTCAGCGTGATCGGCTCTTCGATGCCATCCAGGATCTGCTGCGTCTCGTCCGAGATGCTGTAGAGACCATCCGCCGTCAGATCCAGGCGATACCCCTGCAGTGTCGCATTCGCCAGCAGGACGACCGCGCCAAACAGGACGCCCGCCAGGGCAATACCAACAACCGATTGCAGACCACGCAGTGACATCCGTTATTCCGCCTTCTTGGTCTCGATCACGGTCACATTCGCAAACAGGAAGAACGCGATCATGCCGATGAAATAGACCAGATCGCGCAGATCGATCACGCCCCGGCTGATCGACTCGAAATGGGTCAGGAAGGACATCGCCTCGACGGCTTCGACGACGGCGCGTGGCGCCCAGCCGCTGAACACGTCCAGTACCAGGGGATAGCCGGCCATCAGCAGTACGAAACAGATCAGAAAGCCGATGATGAAGGCGACCACCTGGCTGCGGGTCAGCGCGGAGACAAAACTGCCGATGGCCAGGAATCCGCCGGCCATGAGCGCACTGCCGATGTAAGCCGCAAGGATGACCCCGTTGTCCGGATCACCCAGATAGTTCACCGTCCACCACATCGGCGCCGTCAGCAGCAGGGCAATCACAGTGAACGCCCAGGCGGCGAGAAACTTGCCGATGACGGCCTGGGTCGTGGTGATCGGCAGCGTGAGCAGCAGTTCGATGGTCCCGGTATCGCGCTCCTCGGCCCACAGTCGCATGGCCAATGCCGGCACGAGGAATGCGTACAGCCAGGGATGCAGGCCGAAGAAGCTGCCGAGATCGGCCTGGCCCTGCTCGTAAAATCCACCGATGTAGAAGGTCAGGCCACCGATGAGGGCGACAAATATGACCAGGAACACGTAGGCCACCGGCGTGACGAAGTAGCCGGCCAGCTCGCGCCGGAAGATGGCAATGATCGGACTCATGCGGCATCACTCCGGGTAATGTCGCGGAATACGTCATCCAGGCGTCCGCCC
>CAZJGZ010000001.1:9345-11815 GCA_964545695.1 uncultured Ectothiorhodospiraceae bacterium
TCATGCGGCATCACTCCGGGTAATGTCGCGGAATACGTCATCCAGGCGTCCGCCCTCGGCGCGCAGCGCTTCGATCTGCCAGCCGCGATCGGCGCACAAATCGCGTATACGGGTCGCCGTTGCCAGTCCATCGTCGCTCAGCACGGTCAGGGTCTGACCGTCGGCGGCCATTTCCACCCCATGCACGCCGGCCAGTTCGGCCAGCGCCGAGTGTGCCGCTTCGAGTTTGTCGCCCAGCGTCACGCGTACGGCATCGCGATACCGCGAACGGCTCAGCAGCCCGGCCGGTGTATCGTCGGCCACCAGCCGGCCACGGCTGATGATGACCGCCCGCGTGCAGACCGACTCGACTTCCTCGAGAATGTGCGTGGAAATGACGATGGTCTTGTCAGCGGCGATATCCCGGATGAGGCCCCGGACGTGTTCCTTCTGGTTCGGATCGAGGCCGTCGGTAGGCTCATCCATGATCAGCACGGGGGGATCATGCAACAGCGCCTGCGCCAGTCCCACTCTCCGCTTGAAACCCTTGGAAAGTGTTGCCACCGGCTGGTACAGCACCGGCCCCAGCTGCAACTGCTCGACCACGGTATCGATTCGCTGCCGGCGCAGGTCGCCGCGCAATCCGCGAATGTCCGCCATGAAACGGAGAAATGACGCTGGCACCATTTCACCCCATGCCGGCGCGCCCTCGGGCAGGTAGCCGATCATTCGCCGTGCGCTGGACGGGTCGGCGTTCACATCGTGCCCGCAAACGTGAGCGGTACCCGCGGTGGGGTGCAGAAACCCGGTGACCATCTTCATGGTCGTGGACTTGCCGGCACCATTCGGCCCGAGAAAACCGAGAACCTCACCGGGTCGAACGTGGAGCGTGAGATCCTCGACCGCGGTCAGGGTATCGAATCGCTTCGTCAGTGCCTCGGTATTGAGCATGGATTCTTTCAGTCCAGGGCAGCCGAGCGGCCGCTACGAGCGAGCGTTTGTAAATGATCGCGCGCCATCATTGCAAGCCGTTCATCGTTAACAGACTGTCATGCAAGCCACCGGTTCCCGCCGCAAGCGCTGCAAAACCGCGGCAGGACGCCAGCCATGCCCGGCCAACATCATCATCGTCGCCATTGCGCGCGCTCCTCCGGTACACCCATCGGGACGATTTACCTGCCCCGCGCAAGCGGGCATGATCCACATCATGAAGAGCCTAGCCGCCCTGCTCCTGCTCAGCCTTGCCCCCGCCGCACACGCGAATGGCCTGGCCGACCGGATCTGGTCCGCGCAGGGCGAGCGCTTCATCGACCCCGGTGAACTCGAATCGGCGATTCAGGATGCCGACATCGTCCTGCTTGGAGAGATTCACGACCGCGCATCCCATCATGTACGCCAGGCGCGCATGATCCGCTGGGCGGCGGCCCATCATCAGCCCGGTATCGTGCTGGAAATGATCGGACCGGAGGAGGCCGACGCCCTGGCCGGGTGGCAGGCCGGCGACACGCCCGATCCCGACGCTCTCGGCCCCGCAGTCGCCTGGGAAGAGCGCGGCTGGCCGGACTGGTCGATCTATCAACCGATCGCCGAGGCCGCGCTGGACCACGACCTCCGGCTGCATGCCGGAGCGCCCGATCCATCGCTGTTCCGGCAGGTCATCCATGAGGGCCTGGGCGTGCTGGACGAAGATGTCCGCGAGTATCTGGGACTCAAAGGGGATCTGCCCGAGCCTGCTCGCACCCGGCTGCTGGAGCGACTGGAGCGCGTTCATTGCGGACTTGACCATCACCTGCCAGCCGAACGCATGCTCGCCGCACAGCGATTCCGCGATGCGGCGATGAGCCGGAAACTGATCGAGGTCCAGGCCCGGACGGGCAAGGCGTTACTGATCGCGGGCAATGGCCATGTCCGGCGCGACTATGGCGTGCCGCAATATCTGCAGCTTCTGGCACACGATTTGAAAGTGGTGAGCATCGGCCTCGTCCCCGCAGACGGGCTTGACACCACCGACGTCGGTACCACGGCTCACAGGGCGTTCGATTTCGCCTGGTTCACCGAAGGCGAGCCGGCGCTGGCGGACTGCGATGAGCACGCGTGATGCCGGTGCACGGATGAGGTAGTGACCCCAGCGCCATGAGCAAACCGGACAAGGGATGACTTCAACGACCGCCAGGCGTTACGCTCGCCGCAGGGCGCCCTGCGCGCCAGTAGCGATCGAAACACACCGGATACCCATCGAGGCGCCCAAAGCTCGGCACGTCGACGCAGAATCAGGGGGCGCCACCCGCTCAAGCAGGATAGAGGTTTGACATGAACATTGAACGCAGCGATCACAGCACGGGTTTCGTGGCGAAGGAAATGCCGCCACGCGTCATCCTCACGAGCATGGACTGGGCCGCCGAGGGCAAGCAGCACGGCTATCTCAGCGTGCCCTACTCCGCCAACGAGTCCGCCTGGGGCGCCGTGCGCGTTCCGATCACGCTGATCCGCA
>CAZJGZ010000001.1:11915-13852 GCA_964545695.1 uncultured Ectothiorhodospiraceae bacterium
GGCAAGACGCTGGATTTCATGCCCTTCGCCGCCATGCACTATCTCGACGACGAGGACCAGTTCCGCCGGACGCAGGAGATGATGCACGCATTCGCCGCGCCCATCAGCCTGACCATCGAGGAACTGGATACCGAGGGCATGTTCGATGGTGTGGTCGAGGCCACCGGCAAGCCCTTCATCTTCACCGAACTGGGCGGTGGTGGTTCGACTCGCCCGGAACTGCTGGGCATCGCCGAGCGCGGCATCGTCAACGTGCTGCGCCATTTCGGTATTTATCACGGCAAACCGTTGGCATCGGAGACGAAGAACGCTCCGGCCACGCGCATGATGGCGACTCCGGACGGCAAGTCGTACACCATTTCCGATGAGACGGGCCTGTATGAAATGCTGGTCAACCTGGGCGATACCGTGGAGGAAGGACAGCTCCTCGCGCGCATTCATTCCATCGAGAAAACCGAAGTGCCACCCAGCCTCTACTATGCACACCGTTCGGGCATGTTGATCGGGCGGCACTATCCCGGTCTGGCACGGCCGGGTGACTGTCTTGCCGTGATCGCGATCGACGACGCGTAGGCGCGCCAGACGGGCATCGACCCACGCCCTGAACTGCCGTTTTCTTCAGGGCGTGGGCTGCCGCGCTACGCTCGCTGCATGCATGCCACTTCAAGTTATTGTTGCAACTTACTGATATTAGTTGATAATGGTTTGCACTGGCGTGTCAGAGGGCGTGGCCATGCGGACGATCCTGATCATCCTGTTCGCTGCGGCGATTGCCGCTTGCGCGAGCAGCGGACAGCACAGCGGTACGGCCAACAATGGCGTGGCCGCAAAAGCAGCTGAGGTTGCCCTGTCGATGCAGGGTCACCCCTATCGCTACGGCGGTGCTTCGCCATCGGGCTTCGACTGCAGCGGGCTGGTGCAGTATGCCTTTCAGCAGGCCGGCGCCAGCGTCCCGCGCACCACCGAACAGCAGTACCGCCGGGTCCGCCAGCGCCACCTGCACCAGCTCGAACCCGGCGACGTGATTTTCTTCCGGACCAAGAGCGCGAAGGCAACGCACGTGGGCATCTACATTGGCGACGATCGCTTCGTCCATGCACTCAATAGCGACCATCCGGTGCGCGTTGACCGCATCGATCAGGGCTACTGGAATCGCCAGGCCATACGCGCCGGCAGCCTCCGGATCTGACCGGTCCCCGCAATCCCTCAGCCCATGCGCCGGCAACCGCCACCCGGTAAACGGCCACCCGTCAGGCCGGGGCCGCGGCTGCGGTAGACCCCGGCGCACTGTTTCCCGATAATACGCGCCCGGCCGGGTCCTTCAGCCCGGCACCCGGTTTGAACCCTCAACCACAGGTTGCCCCCATGGCGCAGTACGTTTTCACGATGAGCGGTCTCGGCAAGGTCGTGCCGCCGAAGAAGAAAATCCTCGACAACATCAATCTGAATTTCTTCCCCGGCGCCAAGATCGGCGTGCTGGGCTACAACGGCGCCGGCAAGTCCACCTTGCTGCGCATCATGGCCGGTGTCGATACGGAATTCGAGGGCGAGGCGCGGCCGCAGCCCAATCTGCGCATCGGTTATCTCGCGCAGGAGCCCGAGCTCGACGACAGCAAGGACGTGCGCGGCAATGTCGAGGATGGCGTCGCCTCGACCAAGGCCCTGCTCGACCGATTCAACGCCATCAGCGAGGAATTCGCCGATCCGGATGCCGATTTCGAGGCGCTGCTTGAGGAACAGGGCAAGCTGCAGGACAAGATCGACGCGGCCGGCGCCTGGGACCTCGACCGCAAGCTCGAAGTCGCCGCCGACGCCCTGCGCCTGCCCCCCTGGGAGGCGGAGACCGCCAACCTGTCCGGTGGTGAACGCCGACGGGTGGCGCTGTGCAAGCTGCTGCTGTCCGAACCCGACATGCTCATCCTCGACGAGCCGACCAA
>CAZJGZ010000001.1:13952-74686 GCA_964545695.1 uncultured Ectothiorhodospiraceae bacterium
TCCGAGCTCGAATGGGCGCGGACCAACCCCAAGGGCCGCCAGACCAAGAACAAGGCCCGCCTCAACCGCATCGAAGAGCTGCAGCGCGCCGAGTTCCAGAAACGCGCCGAGACCAACGAGATCTACATCCCGCCGGGCCCGCGACTCGGCGACAAGGTGATCGAGGCCGAGGGCCTGTCGAAGCAGTTCCGCGATCGCGAGCTCTATCAGGGCATGTCATTCCGCGTGCCCAAGGGCGCGCTGCTCGGCGTGATCGGCCCCAACGGCGCGGGCAAGACGACCCTGCTGCGCATGATCACCGGCGAGGAACAGCCCGACGCCGGCACGCTGGAGATCGGCGACACCGTCGAGGTGTCCTACGTCGACCAGAGCCGCGACGACCTGGCCGGCGACAGAACCGTCTGGGAAGAGATTTCCGACGGCCACGACTACCTCGAAGTGGGCAACTGGCAGGTGCAGTCGCGGGCCTACTGCGGCCGCTTCAATTTCAAGGGGCCGGATCAGCAGAAAAAGGTCAAGGATCTGTCCGGCGGTGAGCGCAACCGACTGCATCTGGCCAAGCTGCTCA
Source organism: uncultured Ectothiorhodospiraceae bacterium (assembly GCA_964545695.1). Classification (GTDB taxonomy): domain Bacteria; phylum Pseudomonadota; class Gammaproteobacteria; order XJ16; family Halofilaceae; genus Halofilum. The sequence goes on from CAZJGZ010000001.1 coordinate 14,521, forward strand.
AGAGCGGCGGCAACCTGCTGCTGCTCGATGAGCCAACCAACGACCTCGATGTCGAGACGCTGCGGGCGCTGGAGGAAGCGCTGATGAATTTCCCCGGCAGCGCCGTGGTGGTGTCGCATGACCGCTGGTTCCTCGACCGCATCTGCACGCACACGCTGGCCTTCGAGGAAGATGGTCAGGTGTTCTATTTCGAGGGCAGCTACAGCGAGTACGAAGAGGACCGCAAGCGCCGTCTGGGCAGTGACGCGGAGCAACCGCATCGACCCAAGTTCAAGCGCCTCGACCGCTGACCCAGCCGTGGTCGGGACCGACGCGGTCACCATTGCACTGATCGCGGATACCCATGGCTACCTCGACCCGCGCGTGGCCGAGGTGGCAGCAGGGTGCGATCGGGCTGTCCACGCCGGGGACGTGGGTGGCGATCACATCCTCGCCGCGCTCGACCACGACGGGGCGCCGGCACTCGCGGTTGCCGGCAATAACGATACGCCCCGGCACTGGCCCGAGGACGATCAGAGCCGCCTTGCCGACCTGCCACCGGAGGTCGAGCTGGCACTCCCGGGTGGCCGACTGGTGGTCGTCCACGGCCACCAGTGGCCTGCACGTGCCCGCCATGCCCGCATGCGCGGGCGCTGGCCGACGGCAGCGGCCATTGTCTGCGGTCACAGCCATCGGCGCATGATCGACACGGAGACTGCCCCATGGGTCCTCAACCCCGGCGCGGCGGGTCGCAGTCGCGCCTATGGCGGCCCCTCCTGCCTGGTCCTCCGCGCCGCGGGAGCCGGCTGGCAGATCACGGAACACCGTTTCGAACCACTGCGCAACAGCCGCACGCGGCGGTAGGCGCACGCATGCCACGATGGATGGCAGCGCTCTGCTATCCTGCCGACGGACCCTTCGACGGAGCCCGATGAATGGACGAAAGTGTGCGCAAGGCGATGGCCAAGTGGCCCGACGTGCCGGCGCTGTATGGCTGGCTGCGCCTCGATGCCACAGGTCGCTGGTACGTCAGGGACGAACTGATCACCCATCGCGGGCTGATCGAGTACATCGGCCGCAACTACGAGTGTGACGAGGCCGGGCGCTGGTTCTTCCAGAACGGCCCGCAGCGGGGCTACGTCCATCTCGACTACACACCGTGGATTCTTCATGTCGACAGCAGCGGCGAATTGCGCAATCACGTGGGCGCGGCGGTTATCCCGAATTCCCTGGCGGCCGTCGACGATGAGGGCAACCTGCTGATCGATACCGAACACGGCATCGGGATGGTCGATCCGGACTCGCTGCCAACGGTCATCGAGGGCCTGACCGACAGCGCCGGCAACCCGGCCAGCGAGGAAGCGCTCGCCGCAGTGATGGCGGGTGATGCCAGCGGTGATCTCCACCTGGCGCTGGGCGACCAGCGGCTGCCGATGGTGCGCATCCCGCGCGCCGAGGTACCCGGTCGCTTCGGCTTTGTCAGCGATCCGCAACCGGAAGAAAGCGCGACAACGTCATGAGCGTGATTGAGGAATCGCGGCGCGAACGCAGCGCGCGGCTGTTGACTGTGGTGGTTTACGGCCTGCAGCTTGGCACTTTCATCATTCCCGTCATTCCCCCGCTCATTGGCGTTATCATCAATCACGTCAAGCTGCGCGACTGCCGCGGCATGATCTACGAATCGCATTTCCGCTGGCAGATCCGCACCTTCTGGTGGACGGTGCTGTGGACCCTGATCGGCAGCGCACTGATCCAGATGGGGCCGCTCGGGGGGCTGATCCTGATCGGCTTGTTCATCTGGTACCTCTACCGCATCGTTCGCGGCTTCATTGCATGGACCGAAGAGCGGCCAATGTACGCCTGACACGGCGGGAGGCCCTGCAGGCGCCTCGCCTCATCGGATCCGGTCCGGGTCACGCGGTCACAGGATGTCGGCATCGAGTCCGGCCGCCATGTACATGCCCAGTTCCTGCACCTGCTCGACGAAGGCCTCGTCCCATTCGCCCTGACAGATCAGTGGCTCCTGCACGGGCTTCCAGCGCAGGCCCGTGCAAATGCTCTCGATCGCGCGGCGGGTACCGGTGCCATCCATGCCGGCGCGAATGTACACCGCGTACGGCATACCCTCGGTCTGTTCGATCACCGAGTAATACGTTCGGTCGAAGAAATCCTTGAGCGCACCGCTCATGTAACCGAGGTTTTCGGTCGTACCCAGAATGATCCCGTCGGCGGCAAGCACATCCCGGGGGCCGGCCTCGAGCGGGCGAACATGGTGCGCCGCGACGTTGTCGATGTCCTCATGGCGCGCCCCCGCAAGCGCCGCGTGCGCCAGACGCTGGGTATTGGGTGAAGGATCATGCGCCACAATCAGCAACTGCTTCACTGGAACGCCTCCGGTTCGGGATCAGGGCATTGCCCAAGAAGGGCCGCGCACTTCGATTGATTCCTGCACCGCCTTGCCCCTATGGTACCGCTGCACAATGGCCATCCTGGCCTTGTTCAGGCACGGGCCATGAAAATGCGATTATCATGGCCCTGGCAGCCTGTCGGACCACCCGCTGGACCTGCAGCGCATGAGCGAGATTCTCCCCATGGCCTTTTCCGTGCTCCAGACATTCGCCGCACTGCTCGGAGTGGCAGGCGCGCTTGCTGCAGTGACCATCCGCTGGTTGCACACAGACTATCGCTGGCACGTCATGGCCGGCAACCTCGCCCTGATCGGCTTTGCCCTGCTTGGCTTGAGCTGGCTCGGCGTGGGCATTGCACGCGAGAGCATGCCCCTCGCGCTGGCCGGACTCCTGACGCTCTATCCCGCCTGGTCAGGATGGCGCCATGCACGTCGCCATGGCCACATGATCCCGCTGCCGGATCGCCTCGCCGCCTGGTTGCTGCTGTTGCTCGGACTGGGGCTCTTCGCGTATGGAACGCGGGTGATCGTGGCGGACGGTGCGCTGATCGACGGATTCGTTCACTTCGGGTTCGGCATGGTGGCCATGGTTCTGGGCGGCCTCGATGTCCGTGGTCTGCGCGCCGACGAGGGGCGCGACCGCTCACGGATCGTGAATCATCTCGGCATGATGCTCACCGCAAGTTTCGCCGCCGTGACCAGCCTGGCCGTGACGCTTGCCCCCAGCCAGCTCGCCCTTGTCACGACCATCGCCACGCTGTTTCTTGTCGTGCACTTGATCGTGTACTGGTCGAGCCGCGTGCTCACCGAGGGCGTGCCTGATGACGGCCCCGTCAGAAACCGCGATGCGCACGCAACGTCTCGTAGGCGCGACTGATCTCCTGGCTCTTCTCCTTGGCCTTCTGCATCATCTCGTCCGGCAATCCCTGGGAGACGAGCTTGTCCGGATGATGCTGACTCATCAGGCGGCGGTACTTCTTCTTGATCTCGTCATTCGAGGCATCACGATCGACACCGAGAATGTTGCGGGCGTCATCGACATCCATGCCGCCGGCGCTGGGCCGGCCGCGCTGATCACCGCCTTCGCCCCGGTGGGAACGCCGGCGTGAGCCCCGCGCCCCTCGCAGCATGCGCTCGAGCAGTCGGAAACGCTCGACCGGGAAGCCGAGAATCTGGCAGACGCGCAGCAGTACCTCTTCCTCTTCAGCGGTCATGTGACCGTCCGCATACGCGGCCTCGATCTGGATCTCGAGGAAGAACTGGACCAGGGAAGGACGACGACGACATTCGTCACGGAACTGCGCGACCACGGCATCGAGATCGAAATCGGGATCCTTGCCCTGGTTGAACAGATGGATCGCGGCCTCGCGCTGCTGGTTGTTGAACCGCATCTGACGCATGACCGCTTCGGCGACCTCGATCTCGGTGCGCGAGACCTGGCCATCGACCTTCGCCAGTCGCCCCATGACGGCAAACGTGGCGGCAAAGAACGCGGCCTGTGCACGCTCCTGGCGATGCTGACGTCCCCACTGCCAGCCAGCGCGCTGGCGCGCGCTGCCGTTACCGCCCGGCGGTTGCTGTTCGATGCCCTTGAGGCCGCGATCAAAGGTATGCCCAACCGCCACCCCCAGCAGCGCACCGAGCGGCCCTCCCACCATGAAGCCGAACCCGCCGCCGACGATTTTTCCCCACCAGCTCATGATGAAAGCAGCGCCTCCAGATCCGCTTCACCCAGTACATCCACGTCGAGCTCACGGGCCTTGTCAACCTTGGAGCCGGGATTCTCGCCGGCGATGACGGCCGTGGTCTTGCGTGAGACGCTACCGGTGACCTTCGCGCCCAGCGCCTGCAGGCGTGCGCGCGCCTCGTCCCGGGTCCATTCGGCGAACGTGCCGGTGAGGACATAGGTCTGGCCGGCCAGTGTCTGCGGGCCACTGACCGCGGGTTCGGTCTCGTCCCAGGTAACGCCCTGCTTGATCAGGCCCGCGATGACCTCACGATTATGGGGCTGGTCGAAGAAGTGGCGGATACTGCGCGCCACGACCGGTCCGACATCCGGCACCTCGTTCAGCGCGTCCTCATCGGCCGCCATCAGGCGCTCGAGACTGCCGAAGTGCGCGGCCAACGCCTGCGCCGTGGCCTCGCCCACCTCGCGGATACCGAGGGCGTAGATGAAACGCGCAAGGGTGGTCTGTTTCGCCGCTTCCAGTGCGTTCACCAGGTTGCGCGCACTCTTCTCGGCCAGTCGGTCGAGTTGCGCCAACTGTTCGGCCTGCAGGCCGAACAGTTGATCGACATGCTCCACCATGCCGTTATCGACCAGCTGATCGATGATCTTCTCGCCCAGGCCGTCGATATCGAGGGCACGGCGCGAGGCAAAGTGCTTGATGGCCTCACGGCGCTGCGCACCGCAGTAGAGACCGCCCGTACAGCGATGCGCCACCTGGCCTTCCTCACGCACCACTTCGGAACCGCACACGGGACAGTGCGACGGCATGGTGGGCATCGTGGCGCCGGCCGGGCGCTTGTCGGGCAACACGCGCACGACTTCCGGGATCACGTCACCGGCACGCCGGATGACCACCGTGTCACCAATATGGATGTCCTTGCGCTCCACCTCGTCCATGTTGTGCAACGTGGCGTTGGCAACCCGCGCGCCGGCAACGGTCACCGGGTCGAGCTTCGCCACCGGCGTAACGGCACCGGTACGCCCAACCTGGAATTCGACATTGTGCAGGCGCGTGATCTGCTCCTCCGCCGGAAACTTCCAGGCCACCGCCCAGCGCGGCGCACGCGCCACGAAGCCGAGTTCGCGCTGCGCGCGCAGATCATCGACCTTGTAGACCACACCATCGATTTCGTAATCGAGGTCGGCGCGGCGGGCCGCCAGATCGTCATGGACACCGCGCAGTTGGTCCAGCCCCGTCGCCCGGCAGCGTTCCGGCGAGACCGGCAGACCCAGACCACGCAACCACGTGAGTGTGTCGTACTGCGTCGCGGGCAGGTCGATGCCGGCGACAAAGCCCACGGAATAGCAGCACAGAAGCAGCGGGCGTGACGCCGTCACAGTCGAATCCAGTTGCCGCAGGCTGCCGGCGGCCGCGTTGCGCGGATTGGCGAAGGTCTTGCCGCCCTGTTCCGCCTGCTGCCGATTCAGGCGCTCGAAACCGGAGCGCGTCATGTAGATCTCGCCGCGTACCTCCAGGCGTTCAGGGGGCGTGTCGGTCTGCAGCTTCAGCGGCAGTGATGCAACCGTGCGCAGGTTGACCGTTACATCCTCACCGGTGGTCCCATCGCCGCGCGTCAGCCCACGCACGAACACGCCGTCTTCATAGAGCAGACTCACCGCCAGGCCATCGAGCTTCGGTTCGGCACAGTAGGTGACGCTACCCGTCGCTTCCAGGCGCTCGCGCACACGTCGATCGAAGTCGGCGATTTCGTCGTCATCGAACGCATTGTCGAGCGACAGCATCGCCTGCAGATGCTTGCCGGTGGCGAACTTGTCGAGCGGCGGCGCCCCGACGCGCTGCGTCGGCGAGTCGGACGTGACCAGCTCCGGGTGCGCGCTTTCGAGCTCCTGCAACTCGCGCAGCAACCGATCATACTCGGCATCGGTGATCTCGGGGTCGTCCAGCGCGTAGTAGCGATAATTGTGGTAATGCAGCTGTGTCCGCAGTTGCGCGGCGTGCTCGGTCACGTTGTTGGCGTGCGCTTCATCCGTGGAAGTCATCGTGTCGCCCGATTGCGGCGGAGCTCGTAATCGCGCATGTCGTCGCACATGGCCTGTTCCGTCTGCCGGGTCAGCGTGCTCTGGCGACCATCGAGCGCATGCCCCCCCACGTCGGCCGCGAGTGCGCGAGCTGCCGTAACCAGCTCGTCGAATGCATCCGGCGCGGGCATGGGAGTCGGCAGACGCATGAACAGCGCCACACCGGGTGTTTCCAGATCGCGCAGGGTTGCCGGATCGAAGGTGCCCGGTTCGGCCGCGTTGGCCACACTGAATACCGTGCGCTGCTGATCGTCATGACGATGGAAGATGTCGAGATCACCATGCTCCAGCCCCAGGCGCGAGAACGCAGACTGCAGATCCGCGCCGCGTAGGCGTTCGCCTCGGGGCGCCACCACGTACAGCGCGATGATGCGGTCTTCGTCCCCGGGGGCTGGTTCCGGTTGTGACGTCTTCCAAGAATTCGTTGCTTCCGGTGGCGAGCGTCGGCTTCGCTCATCGGCGACAGGCGCGTCGGGGACCGCCTCTTCCTCGACCCTATCCATGTCCGTGCCATCACCGTGATCGTTCTCGACGCCGACACCTTCACTCGCGGGGGAATGCCGACCGGACTCGTCCGCTCCGACTTCCGGATCATCGTCAGCCACCGGTTGGCGCTCTTGTGCCGTGGGTGTTGTATCCGCCACGGCATGAAAGCGGCTTTCGATCGCCTCGCGTTGCTCGCCGAAGAGTTCATTGAGCTCATCGGCATCCAGACCGAGGTCGGGGGCTTCACGCTCCGGCAGATCAACCGACTCGGTGCCGGCTGCAGATGCCGAATCGACGCCGCGCCGCCAGCGTCGGCGCGCCGTAGCCAGCAGGCTTTCCTGGTGCGCGGGTCGCGGGCGCCGTCCGTGCCACCAGACCGCGAGGATCAGGAGCAGGCCGATACCGAGGAGAATCCAGCGCAGCAGATCCATACCCGTGCGCTCAGGCGCCGGCCATGTCGGCCGCTTCCTGAACATCGACGGCCACCAGCCTCGATACCCCGGCCTCGCGCATGGTGACACCCGTCAGTTGGTGTGTGAGTTCCATGGTCTGCTTGTTATGCGTGATGAAGATGAACTGCACACGCTCGGACATTTCACGAACGAGTTCACAGTACCGCCCGACGTTGGCATCGTCCAGCGGTGCATCGACCTCATCGAGCAGACAAAATGGCGCCGGGTTGAGCTCGAAGAAGGCGAACACCAGCGCCACGGCGGTCAGGGCCTTTTCCCCGCCGGACAGCAGATGGATATTGGCCACCCGCTTGCCGGGCGGGCGCGCCATGATGCTCACGCCGGTGGACAGGAGATCGTCACCGGTCATCTCCAGATGCGCGGAGCCACCACCGAACAGGCGCGGGAACAGGGCCTGGAGCCGGGTATTGACCTGTTCGAAGGTCTGCTTGAAGCGCGACCGCGTCTCGCGATCGATGCGCTCGATGGCCTTCTCCAGCGTCTCCAGCGCCTGTGAGACGTCCTCGTGCTGGGCATCGAGGTATTCCTTGCGCTGGGTCTCTTCGGCATGCTCGTCAATGGCCGCGAGGTTGACCGGGCCGAGGCGGTCGATCCGGCGGGCCAGCTCATCCACCTGCTGCTGCCAGGCCTCGGCGGTGGCGTCGGCATCGAGGCCATCGAGCAACGGCTGCACTTCCAGGCCGAGCTCGGTCAGCTGTTCCTCGACCGTCTGTCGCCGCACACGGGTTTCCTGCACGGCCATCTGCTCGCTGGAGACCTGCTCGCGAATGCTGCCGGCACGTCGTTCACACTCGCTGCGTTTCTGCTCCATTTCGCGCATTTCCTGCTCGATGCGCTCGACCTCGCTGCGCGCGGCAGCCATTTCCTGCTCGACGGCGAGACGCTGTTGCACCTTGTCCTCGAGCTCCGCTTCCAGATCGGCAATCGGTTGATCCGCCCCTTCCAGGGTCTGGTCGAGCTCCTCGCAGCGTTTGCGCAGCTGCTCGAGGCGCTGCTCCATGCGCTCGAGGTTCTGTGCCGTAGCCGCACGCGAGCTGCGGGTGGACTCCACGCGCAATTCGATGCGGTGGCCCGCGTCGCGCTGTTCCCGCGCCTGGCGCCGGGCCGCCTCGAGGTCGCTGGCCAGCTGTTCCCGCCGTGCCTGCAGGCGCGTACGCTCCTGATCGAATTCCTCGCTCTGCTCCATGGCGGCGTTGCGCGCGTGGCGCGCGGCCTCCATTTCCGCCTCTTCGCGAGCCACCTGTTCGCGCAGCTCCCGCACCTCCTCGTCGATGCGCGCCTTGCGCTGCACGGTCTGTTCCAGTTCGCCGCGCCGCGCCTGCAGCCGTGACGTCACCTCACTGTGCTCACGGTGGGCGCGATTCAGCGCCTGCTGGGTTTCTTCGCGCGTACGCTCGAGCCCGCGCACGTTCTCGGTGGCCGCTGTCAGCCCCGCCTCGGCCGTCTCGACGCGCTCTTCGGCCGCCGCGGCTTCCTCGCGCGTGCGCACCAGTTCGCGCTCGCGCGCGATGACCCCGGCATCATCGTCCTGCGGCCGCGCCACTCGCACCCAGTTGCGTCCGACCTGGATACCGGCCGGGGTCACCAGCGATTCGCCCGCGGCCAGCTCGGCGCGTGTGGCGAGCGCCGCGTGCGTGTCGGCGACCACGCGCACCGAACCCAGCAGTGATGTCAGCGGTACCGGCGCGGAGACGAGGTCGCTCAGGCGATCGCCGCCGCCGGTCGGTGGTTCGCCTTCGGCGCGCGCATCGACCACCGCCACCTGCCCCGAAGTCAGCTCGTCCAGCACGCCGGCGAGGCTGTCGACGTCATCGACGCAGACGGCCTCCAGCGCCGGGCCCAGCACCACCTCGACGGCCCGCTCCCAGCCGGCCTCGACGCGGATTTGCTGCGCCAGGCGCGGATTGTCATTGACTCCGGCCTGTTCCAGCCAGGACACGACTGCCTCGTCCGACTGCCCCATCGCAGCCTGCTGAAGTGCCTCCAGGGATGCCAGACGCCCGCGCAGGGCCTGCACCGACTCGCGCGCGGCATCGAGCTCGCCTTGTGCCGTGGCCTGCTCCTCGCGGGCTGTCTTCAGCGCTTCCGCATTGGCGTCGAGGTCGCCCTGCAGGCGAGCGGTGTCGGCCGCCGCCTGTTCATCACTGGCCGACAACTCGCGGATCGCGGTTTCGATGCGCTCGGGATCCAGTTCACCGGCTTCGGTTTCAAGGCGCTGAATGCGGCCTCGAACTTCCTGCAGGTGCTTCTCCAGCTGTTCCATGCGCGAGCGCTGCACCTGCGCGGTCTGGGCCGGCTCCGCGGCGCGTGCCTGGAAGGCATCCCACTCCTGCTGCCATTGCTCCATGGCCTGCTCGGCCCGCGCCAACTCCTCGGCGGCCCGGGTCTGCACGGCTTCGACCTGTTCCTGCTCAGGCTGATCGGCAGCGAGTGAATCATCGAGCTCCTGCAACCGCTTGCGGTCGGCCTCGATGTGTTCGGCGGTCTCGCCGAACTCCTTGCCCGCCTGCTCGCGTTCGTCATGGGCGCGCTGACGTGATTCCTTGCTGTACTGGATCTTCTGCTCGGTCGAGGAGATCTCGGCGCCGATCCGGTAGTAGCGCCCCTGTACCTGGTTGAACGCCTCGGTCGCCCCCTGGTGCCCTTCGCGGGCCGACTCGAGACCGGACTCGGCGTTGCGTTGCTCGGCAATCACCTCTTCCAGCCGCGTCTGCTCGGCATGGAGCCCGCGTTCGCGCCGCTCCAGTTCCTGATTCATGTCGCGCCAGCGCAGGGCCAGCAGTTCCGCCTGCGCCTGACGCTCCTGCGCCTTGAGCTCGCGGTACTTCTCGGCCGTGCGTTTCTGGCGGGCGAGATGCTCCAGGTGCTTGCCGACCTCGTCGCGCAGATCGTCAAGGCGTTCCAGATTTTCACGCGTGTGGCGGATGCGGTTTTCCGTCTCGCGCCGCCGCTCCTTGTACTTGGAGATACCGGCCGCCTCTTCGAGGTAGACCCGCATGTCCTCCGGCTTGGCCTCGATCAGCCGCGAGATCATGCCCTGTTCGATGATGGCGTAGCTGCGCGGGCCGAGGCCGGTACCGAGGAAGATATCGGTGATGTCGCGGCGTCGGCAGCGGGTGCCGTTGAGATAGTACTGCGAGGCACCGTCACGATTGACCAGCCGGCGCACCGAGATCTCGTTGTACTGGGCGTATTCACCGCCGAGCGAGCCGTCGGAATTGTCGAACACGAGTTCGACCGATGCCTGACCCACGGGCTTGCGGGCACTGGAGCCGTTGAAGATGACGTCATCCATGGTGCCGCCACGCAGGTGCTTCGCGGAGCTCTCGCCCATCACCCAGCGCACGGCGTCGATGACGTTCGACTTGCCGCAGCCGTTGGGACCGACGATACCCACGAGATTGCTGGGGAACGGGACCGTCGTCGGATCGACGAAGGACTTGAAACCGGCGAGCTTGATCTTGCTCAGGCGCATAAGCGGCGCGATCCTTGCGTCAGTGGCAGCCGCGCGGGCACCACCGACGGGTGGGGCATGGAAAACCGTTGATTATTGCCTGCGAGACCACTGCACGGCAAGATACGATCCCGCGCCGGCGTCCGCCGCGCACGCCATCATCACCGGAGAACTGATGTCCACTGAGCCCAGTCGCATCCTCGAGACCTTCGACAACCCGCGTCCGGGGCGCGATTACACCATTCGCATGACGCTGCCGGAGTTCACCTGTCTGTGTCCGAAGACCGGCCAGCCCGATTTCGCCACCCTGGAGCTGGAGTACGTTCCCGACGCCCTGTGCCTGGAGCTCAAGGCGCTGAAGCTGTACATCTGGTCGTTTCGCGACGAAGGTCATTTCCACGAAGACGTCACCAATCGCATTCTCGACGACATGGTCGCGGCCTGCCAGCCACGGTTCCTGCGCCTGACCGGCGAGTTCAACGTGCGCGGTGGCATCTGGACCACGGTCGTCGCCGAGCACCGCCAGGAAGGCTGGCTCGCGCCCGAACCCGTCGATCTGCCGTGACCGGATCGGCACCCCGATGACGGTCGCGATCGTGATTGCCACGCGCAAGGGCCTGTTCCTGGCGCGCAGCGAGGACCGGCGGTCCTGGTACCTGGATGGCCCGCACATCGCCGGTTACGAGATCCAGAGCGCCTGGCTCGACCCGCGCGATGCGCGCCGTGGTTATGCCGCGGCACACCATCCGGTGTGGGGCGTGCATATCTACACCACGCGCGACAGCGGCCACAGCTGGCACCCACTCACCGAGATCCCGCGCCATGGCGAGGGCGAGGACCCCGCCAGCATCAAGACCATCTGGTGCCTCGCCCCCGGGGCCACGGCCGATCCGGACCACCTGCTCGCCGGGATCGAACCGCCGGGGCTGTTCGAATCCAGGGACGGCGCAGCGAGCTGGCAGGCGCTGCCCGCGCTCGCGGACCATCCGACGGCGTCGCTCTGGCATCCGGCCAAGGGCGGCCTCGCCCTCCACTCGGTGATGGTCGACCCCGCGGACCCGGGGCGCATCTATTGCGCCCTGTGCGCGGGCGGCTGCTATCGCTCAACGGACGGTGGCGCCAGCTGGACACCCATCAACACCGGCGTGCGTGCGCCCTACCTGGCCGATCCTTATCCGGTCGCCGGGCATAATGAGCATCGCCTGTTGATGCATCCCCGAAACCCGCAGCGGCTCTACCGTCAGAGCCACGTCGGCACCTGGCGCAGCGATGACGCCGGCGATTCCTGGACCGAGATCACGACCGGGCTGCCGAGCGATTTCGGCTACGCTCTGGCCACCGATGCCGCCGATCCGGACACCCTGTTCACCATCCCCGAGTCCTCCACGCAGATGCGGTTCCCGGTGGATGGTCGCCTGCGCGTGTACCGCACCCCGGATGCCGGGCGTTCCTGGGAAGCCCTGACCACTGGCCTGCCGCAGCAGCACGTCTATACCACCACCCTGCGCGACGGCCTCGACAGCGACCATCTGGACCCGCTGGGCCTCTATTTCGGGACGTCCGGGGGGCAGATCTTCATCAGCCGTGATCGCGGTGATTCCTGGAACGAATTCGCCCGGTATCTCCCGCCGATCCTGTCGGTCAAGGCGTGCGTGGTCGAATCGACGGGCGGCCCGCCCGCCGGGAGCCGGCAACCGTGACGGTGGCGCTGCTCGACGCGCTGGACGCGCACTCGGGGATCGTCTGCGCAGTCGGCGCGGGTGGCAAGAAGACCACCTTGTACGCATTGGCGCAGGCGCATCCCGGGCGTGTCGGTTTTACCTGCACCGTGTTCATGGCCCGGTTTTCGCGCCGACTGCCCGGCGCACGGGTCATCACCGATGCGGATGATCCGACGCGTGAGGTCGATGCCGCGGCGCGCGAGCAGGCGCGGGTCGCGTGGGCGCGGCCGGCCGCGAAGTCCGGGCGTGTCGGTGGCGTGCCACCAACGAGCGTGGCCGCCTGCCATGCCGCGGGGCGTTTCGATGTAACCCTGGTCAAGGCGGACGGCGCTCGCATGCGGGCCATCAAGGCCCCCGCCGACGGCGAACCCGTGATCCCGGCCGAGGCGACCACGGTGCTGTTCGTGGTGTCCGCGGCCGCTTTCGGCGCCCCGCTGGACGAGGCCATCGCCCATCGTCCGGAACGCGTCTCCGCTGTAACCGGGCTCGCCGCGGGCGAACCCATCAGTGCCCGCGCCGTGGGTCGTCTACTCGCGGCCGAGGACGGTGCCGGACAGCATGTACCGAGCGCTGCCCGGCTGATCGCCGTCATCAATGCCGTCGACGACCAGAGCCGTGCGGGCCAGGCGCGCGACGCGGCCGAGATCGCGCTGGCCGCATCACCACGGCTGGATCGGGTGGTGCTGACACGCCATGATGAACAGGCCCATGTTGTCGATATCATCGAGCGCCCGGCTCCGGAGCAAGCGTAATCATGCCCGTCGTCACCCTGCGCATCCCGACGCCGCTGCAGCCCTACGCCGACGGCCGGCGGACCGTCACCGCCGAGGCCACCACGGTCGGCGAGCTGCTGGATACCCTGGCCACGCAGCACGAATCACTGGTCCAGCGCATCCGCGCGCGTGATGGCTCACTGCGGCCCTACGTCAATCTCTACCTGCACAGCACGGATATCCGTGACCTCGATGGCCTGGGCACGCCGCTGGCGGCAGGCGACGAAGTGCTGGTCATGCCCTCCGTGGCCGGCGGTTGATGCAGCACCGACCATTGCCGGTCCGCCTGCACGCGGGCAGCTGGCGCCTGCTGCGTGAACTTGCCCAGGCCGCCTGGCCCGAGGAAGCATGCGGCCTGCTGCTGCGTGCCGGCCCCATCGATCGACCCTTGCGCGCGGTCACCTGCCGCAATCTGGCGGCGGACCGACGTACGGGCTATCTCATCGACCCGGAAACCTATCTGCGCCACGAACGCGAACTGATGGCCGTGCGTGGTAACGTGGCGGGAGTCTGGCATTCGCATCCGCACGGTGACGCCCGCCCCTCGCCGCGCGACCTCGCCGATGCCTGGGCCCACTGGACCTACGTGATCGTTGGCGTCTCGGCCGCGGGGATCTCCGACTGTCGCGCGTGGGAAATCCGTGGCGGAGAATTTGTTGAAACAGCGTTGGCAACGACGCCGCCTGATCATCACGGGAGCATGCAATGACCGCGCGCGATGACCGCCTGACCGAGCTGCGCCGCGAAATCGGCGAGGTCGATCCGCAAGAGGCCCGGGCCGCCAGCGCCGACGGCAGTGCTGTCCTGCTCGATGTGCGCGAACCCGAGGAAGTTGCCCAGGGCAGCCCGGCCGATGCCCTGCGCCTCGGGCGCAGCTACCTCGAACTGCGCATCGAGGACAGCGTCGGCAATCGCGAGCAACCGATCCATGTGATGTGTGGTGGCGGTTCGCGCTCGCTGTTCGCCGCCGACGACCTCAGGCGCATGGGCTATCACAACGTGCGCAGCGTGGCGGGTGGATTCAACCGCTGGAAGAACGAGGGTCTGCCCTATGAGATGCCGCGCGTGCTCGACGCCGCTGAGCGCGCCCGCTACGCCCGCCAGATCAGCCTGCCCGAGGTCGGCGAGGCCGGACAGGCGCGACTCGCCCAGGCTCGGGTCCTGCTGATCGGCGCGGGCGGTCTCGGCTCACCCGCGGCGCTGTACCTGGCCGCGGCCGGGGTGGGCACACTCGGCATCGTCGACCACGATGAGGTCGATCGCTCCAACCTGCAGCGCCAGATCCTGCACACCGATGCCCGCGTCGGCATGGCCAAGACCGAATCCGCACGCCAGTCCATCGCGGCGCTGAATCCGTCCGTGCAGGTGGAGACCTGGCAGGAACGTCTGAGCTCGGCCAACATCGAGCGGGTGTTTGCGGGCTACGACGTGATCGTGGATGGCTCGGACAATTTCCCCACGCGTTATCTGGTCAACGACGCCTGCGTCAAACTCGGGCTGCCCAACGTGCACGGCGCCGTCTTCCGCTTCGAAGGGCAAACCTCCGTGTTCTGGCCCGCCGGGCCCCAGGGCGGCCCCTGTTATCGCTGCCTCTATCCCGAACCGCCACCGCCGGAGCAGGCCCCCTCGTGTGCCGAGGGGGGCGTGATGGGCGTTCTGCCCGGCCTGATCGGCATGATCCAGGCGCTGGAAACCCTGAAGATCGTGCTCGGCATCGGTGAAACCCTGGCCGGACGCCTGCTCTGTGTCGACGGCATGGAGAGCCGGTTCCGCGAGTTGCGCGTACGACGCGATCCGCAATGCCCGCTGTGCGCAGCCGACACGTTTCCCGGCTACATCGACTACGAACAGTTCTGTCAAACCTCATCACCGGCGACCGCGGAATAGCGTGCCGGCCGCACCGCATCCCCGGCACCGCCCGGGGCGATCCCCCACCCACCCCGGGAGTTCACCATGACCCTGCATCTCGAACTGGTGCCGATTCTTTCACTTGCCGCCGGTATCGCTATACTGGTGTTCCCGCGCCTGCTGAGCTATATCGTGGCGGCGTATCTGATAGCCGCCGGTGTCATTGGTATCCTGATGTAGCCGCACCTCGACACGGCCGCCCGCATTTGCAACGGAGAGATCATGTCCATCCCTGCCCCCCGCACCCGCATGACCCTGTGCACCATCGCCGCGGTCTTTGCCGTCGGCACCCTCGGTCACGCGCATGCCAGCGAAGACACACGCTTCCTCACCATCGGCACCGGCGGTGTGACCGGCGTCTACTATCCCACCGGTGGCGCCATCTGCCGCTTCGTCAATCGCCAGCGCGATGAGCACGGCCTGCGCTGCTCCACCGAGAGCACCGGAGGTTCAGTCTACAATCTGAACACCATGCGCGCCGGCGACCTCGACTTCGGCATCGTTCAGTCGGACTGGCAGTACCACGCCTATAACGGCAGTGAGGAATTTGCCGATTCAAGCCCCTACGAAGCGCTCCGCGCCGTGTTCTCGCTGCATCCCGAACCGTTCACGCTGGTGGCGCGCGCCGACAGCGGTATCGAACACTTCGATGACCTGAAGGGCAAGCGGGTCAACGTCGGCAATCCGGGATCGGGCCAGCGTGCCAACATGGAGCAGCTGATGGCGCGCAAGGGCTGGACCATGGACGACTTCCGCATGGCCGCCGAGCTGCGGGCTCCGGAGATGCCGCGCGCACTGTGCGATGGCGACGTCGAAGCGTTCGTCTACGTTGTCGGTCATCCATCCGGCGCCATCAGTGAAGCCGCGAGCACCTGCGACGTGCGCGTGGTCGACGTCACCGGCGATGCCGTCGATGAGCTGATCGAGGAATTCCCGTTCTACCGCTATGCCACCATCCCCGGCGGCATGTATGCAGGCACGCCGGACGACGTCACCACCTACGGTGTCGGCGCCACCATGGTGACCTCCGCTGGTGTGCCGGCTGACATCGTGTACGAGGTTGTCCGGGGTGTATTCGAGAACTTCGAGCAGTTCAAGGCGATGCATCCATCGCTCGGCGTGCTCGAGGCCGAGACCATGGCCAGTGATGGCCTGTCGGCACCGCTGCACGAGGGCGCTCGCCGCTACTTCGAGGAAGCCGGCCTCATCAGCAGTGACGACTAATGGACGCCCGGGCCGCGCCCCGGTAGCTCATTAGGCACGGAGAACCGACACTGAAGCGCGACTTGCCCGCCAGCGAGACCGGCGTGCGCCAGCCGCATGGCCCGGCGGCGGCATGGGCGCTCGCCGGTATGGCCGGCGCCTGGTCGCTGTTCCAGCTCTGGTATGCCTCGCCGCTGCCCTATCAGCTGGGCTTCGGCGCGTTCAACAGCACCGAAGCACGCTCCATCCACCTCGCATTTGCCATTGCCCTGGCGTTTCTGGCCTGGCCCGCGACCCGCGGGCGCAATCTGCATCGACTGCCGTGGCTCGATGTCGGCCTGGCGGCCGTCGGGGCATTCTGTGCGGCGTATCTGTTCCTGTTCCAGGACGCCCTCGCCGGGCGTCCGGGAAGTCCCACGACCACGGACATGATCGTGGCGGCCACGGGCATGATCCTGCTGCTGGAGGCCGCGCGCCGCAGCCTCGGCCTGCCACTGATGGTGATTGCGCTTGTCTTCATCGGTTACATGTTCTTCGGCTCGGCGTCCTGGCTACCCGACATGATCCAGTGGCGCGGCGCCTCGCTGGCCCGCGCGACCTCGCACCAATGGCTCACCACCGAGGGAGTCTTCGGCATACCACTGGGCGTCTCCACCGGCTTCGTGTTCCTGTTCGTGCTGTTCGGTTCGCTGCTGGAACGCGCGGGCGCCGGTGCCTGGTTCATCCGCGTCGCCTTCGCCCTCCTCGGCGGTTTTCGCGGCGGGCCGGCCAAGGCAGCCGTCCTTGCCTCCGGCATGACCGGCGTGATCTCCGGCTCATCGATCGCCAACGTCGTCACCACCGGCACCTTCACCATTCCGCTGATGCGCCGCGTCGGCTTCAGCGCGAACAAGGCCGGCGCCATCGAGGTCGCGAGTTCGGTCAACGGCCAATTGATGCCACCGGTGATGGGTGCGGCTGCGTTTCTCATGGTCGAATTTCTCGGCATCCCCTATGTCGAGGTGATCCGTCACGCCCTGCTGCCCGCGGTCATCTCCTACATCGCCCTGCTCTACATGATCCACCTGGAGGCGGTGAAGGCGGACATGCGCGGGCTGCCACGGAGCCGCCCGCGCAGCGCCTATCACATCGCCCTCGCCTGGGGCGTGATCGGAACGAGCGTGGTCATCCTCGCGGGAGCGATCTACTACGGCATTGGCTGGATCCGGCTGGTCGCCGGCGATGCGGCCACCGCCATCGTGGCTGGCCTTGTCCTTCTCGCCTATATCGGGCTGCTCGCCATCGCGGCCCGCGAACCCGAGCCGCGCGACGACATGGCAACCGGGCCGATCACTCAACTGCCCGAGCCCGGACCGACAGCGCGCGCGGGTCTCCACTACCTGCTCCCGGTCGTGGTCCTGATCTGGTTCCTCCTGGTCGAGCGCCGATCACCGGGAGCCTCCGCGTTCTGGGCAGTCATGAGCCAGATCGTCATCATCCTCACCCAGCGCCCGCTGCTCGCCTTGCTGCGCCGGGAGTCCCGCATCGCTCGCCACGCCCTCAACGGTCTGCGCGACCTGGGCGCCGGGCTGGTACTCGGCGCGCGCAACATGATCGGCATCGGGGTCGCCACGGCCACCGCCGGCATCATTGTCGGCACGGTGACACTGACGGGAATCGGCCAGGTGATGACCGAATTCGTCGAATTCATCTCCGGTGGTTACCTGCTGCCCATGCTCATGATGACCGCCGTGATCTGCATCATCCTCGGCATGGGCCTGCCCACCACGGCGAATTACATCGTGGTGTCCTCGCTCATGGCCCCGGTGATCGTCACGCTGGCGGGTGATCACGGCCTGATCGTGCCCCTGATCGCCGTGCATCTTTTCGTCTTCTATTTCGGCATCATGGCCGATGTGACCCCACCGGTGGGCCTGGCCGCGTACGCTGCCTCGGCCATCTCGGGCGGTGAGCCCATCCGTACCGGCATCCACGCCTTCTGGTACAGCCTGCGCATGGCGATCCTGCCGTTCCTGTTCGTGTTCAACACGGAATTGCTGCTGATCGACATCGGCGGCTTCTGGCACCTGGCCGGTATCGTCACTGCCGCGACGACCGGCATGTTATTGCTCGCCGCAGCGCTCCAGGGATGGATGTTCACGCGTTTGCGGATGCTGGAGATCGCCGCGCTGCTGCTCGCCGCCTTCACGCTGTTTCATCCCGGATTCTGGATGGATCGCTGGATGCCACCCCATGAGGATCGACCGGCGGCGGAATTGCGCGAACACGTGGAACAGGCCCCGGCGGACGGCCACCTGCAGATCATCGTCGAACGCGAGGATTTTTCCGGTCAGGTGTATCGGCGGATCGAAACGCTCGACCTCGGACCGCCGGGTGATTTTTCGCAGCGGATGGACCGCGCCGGTCTGATGTTTCTGGAACGCACGGATGAGGGATGGCAGGCCGAACCCCGCTTCGGTCACGACCTCGACGACGAGCGATATGCTCCGGAAATGCATATCGCCGAAGTCCGGCTGCACCGGGAGCAGCCGCCGGCGCAGTGGTTCCTGCCACCGGCCGTGCTGCTTGCCGCATTGGTCATCTGGCTGAACCGCCGTCGCAGCCGTATCGAAAGCCCGACCCGACCCTGCCAGGATCCCGGCAGTGGTACCGACAGCGGTGACGGCGCGGCGGGCACATCGGACCCGGTCCGGTAATCGCTCAGGCAGTCGGATCACTCAGCCGGAAGTGTTCCGACATGTACTTCTCGCCTTCATCGCAGAACAGCGTAACGATGTTGCGCAGTTCCGGATGACGCTCGCGCAGGCGTTTGGCAGCCAGCAGATGACCGCCGGAACTCGGCCCCACGAACACGCCATGTTCTCGCGCCAGACGACGCATTTCGGCGATCGAGTCGCTACTCTCGATGGAGATGAAGTCGTCGATCTCGTCGCGATGGTTCTGCACGATCACCGGAACGAAGCCGTCGGCGATGCCCTCGATCAGATGCTTCCCGGTCTCGCCACAGACGATGGTGCAGGACTCCTCCGGCTCCATGCCGACCAGGCGGCAGTCGGGATTCACGGCGCGGAAGGCCTGGCCCACACCGACCAGCGTGCCACCGGTACCGATGCCGACCACCAGCGCATCGGGTTTCTCGCCATCGGGAAGCTGGCGCAGGATCTCCTGGCCCAACCACTCCCGGTTCTCCTCGACATTCCATTCCGATGCAAACTGGCGGGGACAGAAATAGCCCTCTTCCTCACCGAGTTGTTCCGCCTTTTCCAGTGCCGCATTGACGTGAAAGTCCCCCACGAGCAGGACTTCGGCACCGAGTGCACGCGAGATCGCGAGTCGCTCGGAACTCATGCCATTGGGCATCACCACCAGCATGCGGTAGCCCTTGACCGCCGCCACCATCGACAACGCATTCCCGGTATTGCCGCTGGAGGCCTCGACGATGGTGTCGCCCGGTTTGAGCAGGCCTTCGCGCTCCGCACGTTCGATCATGTACTTGGCGATACGCGCCTTGATCGACCCGGATGGATTCAGGAACTCGAGCTTGCACCAGATGCCGTCGACATTGATCAACGGGGTATTGCCGATGCCGTCGAGCACACTGGCGGAACCGCCCGCCTTGCCGACGATGCACTCGGGTCGTACCAGATCGTCCATGGGGACACTCCTGTGCGCTGGTGAGTCGGTCGATACTGTCGGCCCGCTACAATGATTGGGATGTCGCCGCGGACAGCGATCGAATTCTTCCATCGGGCCGGACGATGGTCAACGCAGATGGCGTCCGATTGTCGCCTTCGGGCATGGCGGTGTCGCGCCCCGACGTTCAGTCGGGCGTGCGTGACGAACCTTCACCAGCACCGCTCAGGTGCGATGCTTCGGTCGATTCCACCAGCGTCAGCGCCGAGAGATCCTTCAATTTCTTCCAGATGTCTTCATCGACTTCCATGCCGGACTCGAGCACGCGCCGGGATTGCAGCTCGAATTCCTCCGGGCCGAGCACCTGCAGCAGGGTTGCCTCATCAGGATTCGGATGCAGCGCCTGCAACATGGAAAAGTGCGGTGACGCAATGAGCGTCACGGAGCGATTGCGCGTCAGGCGATCATCCGGGTCTTCAACCTCGTACAGCAGCAGGGTTGGATACTCCTCGTATGCCCGGATCGAAACGACCTGTTCGACCACTACCGGCTCTTCACTGTTGCGCCAGAAGGCCATCAGGTTCATGCCCCGGCGTGCACAGCGCGCCAGATATCCGACCATCAATATCCGGTTGTAACAGTCGTGCAGCTTGACGACCGCAAGCCCCTTGCGCCGCGCCTTGGCGTACGCGAGATCCGCCGCCAGGCTGCCGCAGACCAGAACCGAGTTGCTGGCGGCGTTGATGACCGCCATCGAGGAATCCTCGAAGGAGCGTGACATGCCGGAACGATCGCTGCTGGCCAGATAGTCCATGCCACGACGCAGCGCCTCGACACCACCGAGGCCATGCTGTTCCAGCCACACCACCATGTCGGCAGCGTCCTCGTGATCCCCGGCGTGGAACCCGAGGCCCTCGAATGCGCGGCGACAGAGGCCCGTGAGCTCGTTGTGCGAGACCTTCATGCCTTCTCCTTGCTGTCGGTCTTGGCGGGCATGGCCGGCATGAACCAGTCGTCATCAAACTGCGTTCCCAGATCCTCGACCAGTGGCGCCCCCTGAAACAGCGTGATCCGCACCCAGCGATCGGAGCGCGGATCGAACTTGCTCGCGCCAAAGAACGATAGTTTGCAGCGCAGCAGATGCATCGGCAGCATCTCGCGATCGAGCAGATTCGCCCGGATCTCCCCATAGTGCGTCTGCGCCATCGACTGGATACGCCGTACGATTGCCTTCAGATCGGGATTCTCCAGCAGGAACTCGACCACACTGATGCGATCACCGTGCGTCTGCCGATACTCGCCGATGCGGTCGTAAGCACGCCGTACCTGCCGGGCGATATCCAGTGGCATCTCCCGGTCCGCGCCCGGCTCCTGGCCGCGCACACCCAGTCGTGGTTCCTCCTTCTCCACCGAGCGGTACCAGAACCAGTACTGTGCATCCTGGTCGCTGAAATCGTAGGCCAGGGCCCAGTCGTAATGCACCTCGATCTGCTCGCACAGTCGCTCGAGGGTCATGTCCGGGATCAGGTCATGCTGCTCGGCGGCACCCATGTGCCGTTCGAGCTCGTCGACCTGCTCGGGGTAGAGCTCGATGATGAGCGAATGCACCATTTCCTGCGTTTCGAGTGACCACGTCGACCGCGCATGGTCGGAGAGCTGCTTCCACAGCGTCCTGTCATCGCCCGCAGCCTCGTTGAGCCAGCCCCAGGCCGTGCACAGTTCCTCGACCATCGTGGCGTTGAGGCGCTGCTGGCGCTCATCGTCGGTCGTCGTCTCGCGCGTGTGCTGGGCAGCACGATCGATCAGTGCAAGCAATCGCTGTCGACGCGGCTCATCCCCCGGTTGCGCGAGGCTGCGCGCCAATGCCGTCTCGCGCATCAGCACCCACTGATTAATCAGTGACGGATGGCTGAGCAGGAATGGCGCCATGCCCAGGCCGGTGGAATTGCCGATACCCAGATAGCGGCGCAATCCGTCGGCCAGCGGTATGGCCTTGTCCGGGGCCCGAGCGGCTGCGATGTGCTCCACTTGCTCGATGCTGAAGTGACGCAGCATGTAGACGGTGAACATCTGCGCCGAGAATGGCAGGCCGAAGTCATCCCAGCCACGAATCCGGGGGTAATCGGCAATCCCGAACTTGCCGTTGCCATACACGGCGGTGGTTCGATAGAGATACCCGACCCGGGCAATCCACTCCGGATCCGGCTGTTCGCCCTGTGACAGGGCGTCCACCACGGCGTTGAAGTTGCGGACGCTGCGATTGGCGCGGGACAGAACGAGGACACTCGGATCACAGCGTCCAGCCTCCTGCCGGGGAATGTTGTAGCGCAAGGCTTCGAGTCGGTCCTCATCGACATCACCGACACACAGGCCGAACGCACAATCCCAGGCATTGGCAATCACCCGGTCCGAGCGCTGACTCTCATCCAGATACTGCGAAAACAGTACGAAATTGTAGGTGGCATCGCACGTAACCACTCGATAAACGGCCGTGCCATAACCTTCCGGGTCGATATCAAAGCGCAGGCGCTCGATCGACCATTGCTCGCGCATCATCTTGCGCATGATGGTGCGAATGAAACTGATCCGGGTTGCGTGCAGGCTACCCAGGCGTTCAAGCCGCATGACCTCATCCGCCGGGCGCAGATCAACGCCCCCATCGTGCGGCCACGGCAAGGGCCGATCACTCCGGCTTTCCGGCAACATGGGCTCTACCTCCCCGGGGATGCTCCCCGAATCGTCGGTGTCAGGTTGCTGAACAAGGCAACCATGTTGAAGCGTTTCGCATCGTGCAAGCGCTGCAGGTAATCGGCTGTTCCGGGCTCCTCTGGTTCCGGGACTCCTCTGCTGCCGCGCCGCATGTTACGGCCAGAAACAAGCCGGGCCCGGCAAATGCCGGACCCGGTACGTGCACGCAGCGTCCCTGCCGCATTCGGGCACGGTCGAACGGGTTACTTCACGATACCCTGTTCACGCGCCATCTTGTAGGCCGTCATCGGGCCCGTCCACAGGGATGGCAGCAGAACCAGCGACACCGGAATCGCGGTGATCACGATGAACTGCTGGAGCGCACCGATCTGGCCCTCGCCCATGAACAGCAGGATGGCCGCCATGACCGCCATGGTGACGCCCCAGAAGGCACGCACGATGGTGTTCGGCTCGTCATGACCCGAGGCCACCATGGAGATGGTGTAGCTCATGGAGTCGCCGGTCGTGGCCACGAAGATCGTGGTCAGGATCAGAATGGCGAAGGCCATGATGCCGCCCAGCGGCAGCGCCTGGGCCACCGTCAGCGTGGCAACGTCGAAGCGGAAGTTGTTCAGCGCCTCTTCCAGATCGATCACCTCGGTCATCTGATAGTAGATGCCCGAGCCGCCCAGCAGCGTGAACCAGATGGTAGTGGCGATGGGCGCCATCACGCCCACGGCCAGGATCATCTGGCGGAGCGTGCGACCGCGCGAAATGCGGGCCACGAACAGCGCCATCAGCGGACCGTAGCCGAGGAACCAGGCGAAGAAGAACACCGTCCACCACTGCATCCACCAGCCCGGAGCCGTTTCCGACGTCTGGGTAGCCATGTTCAGGAAGTTGGACGCATAGGTCCCCATGCCCTGCAGATAGCTGTTCACCAGGAAGAGCGTCGGGCCGAACACCAGGATCACGGCCCCGATGGCCAGGGCCAGGAAGACATTGAAGCGACTCAGGATCTGAATACCCTTGTGAATGCCCGTGATCGCGGAGGTGACATAGATCACGCCCAGGGCGATCAGGATCATCAGCTGGGTCCCGTAGCCACCTTCCATGCCAAACAGCTCTTCGAAGCCGAAGCTGACCTGCGTGGCGAGGAAGCCGATCGGCCCGACCGTGCCGGCGACCACCGCAATGACGCAGACCGAGTCGACAATGCCGCCGAACGCACCCTTCATCACGCGCTCGCCGAACACCGGGTACAGCAGCGTGCGCGGCTGCAGCGGCTTGCCTTCGACATAGTGCGCGTGTGCCAGCACCGTGGCGGTCAGCGTGCCGAGGATCGCCCATGCCAGGAAGCCCCAGTGCATGAACGATTGCGCCAACGCCGGTGCCACCGCTTCCGCGGTCATCGGGTCGTGAGCATACGCCGGCGGGGTGACGATGTAGTGGTACACCGGCTCGCCCGCGGCGAAAAAGACGCCACCACCGGCCAACAGCGTACACATGATGATCGACAGCCACTTGAACGTGCTCATTTCCGGCTTGTCGAGACCACCCACCTTGGCACTTGCAGCCGGAGAAATGGCCACGCCCATGCCGATGATGAAGGTCAAGAGCAGCAATAACTGGAAGAACGAGCCGAGCGTGGCCGCCGTCCAGGTAAACCCTTCGAAGATTGCGCCTGACACCATGTCGACGTCATAGATCGACATCAGGATGAAGAGAACAACAAATCCGCCACTCAAGGCGAGGACCCAGGGGTCCCCCAGAGTGGCGTTCATCCCGACCCTGGGTGAGTAATTATCTTTTTCGCTCATACTTGAAAGCCCCCGTCTGGACTTGCCGTTAATGCCCCTGGCACTCGTTACCGAGCCGGCTGCAGGGCATGATCAAGGAAATGCAGCCAGTTGTTGCCCATGATGCGTTCGACATCCCCGTTGTCGAAACCACGTTCGCGCAGACCCGTGGCTATATTACCGAAATCCGCTGCCGACCCGAGCCAGCTCAAGGGTTTGGGCCAGTCCGCGTTGTTTGCCGAACCCTCGCCGTAGTCCTTGACCTTGGACCAGCGCCCGTTGCGCATCCACTCGAGAACCGACAATGGCTGTTTTTGACACAGGTCCGTACCAATCCCCACATGCTCAATCCCCATCAGATCCACGGTGCGCGCGATCAT
Source organism: uncultured Ectothiorhodospiraceae bacterium (assembly GCA_964545695.1). Lineage (GTDB taxonomy): Bacteria > Pseudomonadota > Gammaproteobacteria > XJ16 > Halofilaceae > Halofilum. Next base: position 39,194 of record CAZJGZ010000001.1, read on the forward strand.
CGAGGTGAATGCCTCGAGCGTGCAATCCGGCCCATCCTGGAGATGGAATGGATAGCAACTGAAACCGAGCAACCCCCCGCTCTCGGCGAGGGCCTGCAGGACGCGATCCGACTTGTTGCGCCGCGCTTCGCGGAAAAACATCGGATTGGCATGGGAGATGACAATCGGACGCGCGGACAGACGGATCGCCTCAAGTGTGCTGAACTCGGCACTGTGCGACATGTCGATGACCATGCCGACACGGTTCATCTCATCAATCACCTGGCGGCCGAAGCGCGAGATGCCCGGATCCGTGTCCTCGTAGCAACCCGCGCAGATCAGTGACTGATTATTATAGGACAACTGCATGATATGGACATTCAGGCGCTTGAGCAGCGCAACCATGTCGATATCATCCTCGATCGGCGAGCAATTCTGCAGACCGAAGAAGATGCCCGTACGGCCTTCCGATTTCGCGGCACGGATGTCGTCGGCCGTTTCCACCGGGCGAATCAGATCGGCGTGGTCCTCGAAGCGACGGTTCCAGCGGCCCAGATTCGACAGCAATTCACGGGTATTCTCCCAGTACGTCGCGGTGGCATGGACGGCATCAAGGCCGCCCGCACGCATCTGCTCGAAGATCTCCCGGTCCCAGTTGGAATACTGCAGGCCATCGATGACCACGGCTTCATTCGACATGACGGGCTCCCCTGTGCCTTACATGGGCCGGATGTAGGTGGTCTTGACTTCCGTGTAGAACTCGCGTGCGTACTGCCCCTGCTCCCGCGGACCATAACTGGATTCGTTGCGACCGCCGAAGGGTACATGATAATCCGTTCCCGCCGTGGGCAGATTCACCATCACGCAGCCGAACTTGGCGTTGCGCTTGAAATGCGATGCCAGACCCAGCGAGCGGGTGACGATACCGGCGGTGAGGCCGAAACGGGTGTCGTTGACGGTCGCCAGCGCCTCGTCGTAATCCTTGACCCGAATCACGCAGGCGATGGGGGCGAACATCTCCTCCTGATTCACCTCCATCCGGCTGGTGGTCTCGGTGACCAGCGTCGGCTGCAGGAACCAGCCCTCGGTATCGCATTTTACCGGTTCGCCGCCGAAGGCGATCTTCCCCCCCTCTGCCTTGGCCTTCTCGATCCAGGCCAGGTCTTCCTGGTACTGGTTCTCGTCGACAATCGGGCCGATCTCCGTACCTTCGGCCAGTGCGTGACCCACCTTTGCCTTGCCGAGACGCTCGACCAGGGCTTCCACGAACCGGTCGTGCACGGCATCGGTCACGATCAGGCGCGATGAAGCGGTGCACTTCTGCCCGGAGCCCGAATACCCACCGGCAAAGGCGCACTGCACGGCGGTCTCGATATCGGCGTCGTCAGCCACGACGAGGGCATTCTTGCTGCCCATTTCCATCTGCAGCTTGGTGAAATTCTGCACAGCGACCTGGGCGATATGCCGCCCGGTCTCGACCGAGCCGGTGAAGGTGATGGCATCGACATCAGGCGACTCCACCAACTTCCCGCCGACCTTGCCACCGCTGCCCATGACCAGATTGAAGGTTCCGGCCGGCAGGTTATGGCGGCTGATGATTTCCGCCAACGCCCAGGCACTGTAGGGAACCAGGTTGGCAGGTTTCCAGATCACGGCGTTGCCGAAGGCGAGCGCCGGAGCGATCTTCCACACCGCCGTGGCGATCGGGAAGTTCCAGGGCGAGATGACGGCGACCACACCCATCGGCTCGCGCCGGGCCTCGATCTCGATGCCCGGGCGCACCGAATCGGCGGCATCGTCGATCTGGCGATGGACCTCGGCGGCGTAGTACTGGAAGAACTGGCCGGCGCGATACACCTCGCCCTTGCCCTCGGCGAACGGCTTGCCCTCTTCGCGAGCAAGCTCGCGGCCGAGTTCTTCGGCACGGGCAATCAACTCGCTGCCGATCGACAAGAGCGCGTTGTAGCGCACCTCGAGCCCCTGCGCATACCATTCGGGCTGCGCCGAATGGGCCGCCTTGATGGCCTGACTCGCCTGGTCCGCACTCGCCTGCGCGAATTCGCCGATACAATCAGAAAGGTCCGAGGGATTCATGTTGCGGACCGTGGACTCGCCCGCGACCCATTCACCGCCGATCCAGTTCTTGTAAACCTGCTCTGCCATGACACCTCCATTTTCGGTTGTGCAACATCGTAGGACCATTACAATATCGAGCGCAATTGATTAACGAAATAAATAGTTAAAAGTTTCTTATCGGCCGAATCGGTTCACCGAATCGGGTGGTCGAGCAAGGGGGCGGTGGAATGATTCCCGATGTCAAACTGCAACAACTGCGCTACTTCGTCCTGGTAGCCGATCTGAAGAGCTATCACGCCGCCGCCGAGCGCGCGTCGCGCACCCAGCCGGCCATCTCGCTCGCCATCCGGGAACTCGAGCACAAGCTCGGCGAAGCACTCTTCGAGAAGGGCAACAAGGCCGAACTGACGCCTTTCGGGCGGCAATGCTACCAGCCGGCGAAGGCCCTTCTGGAGCATTATTCGCGCGTCGTCGACCAGATGGCCATGGCCGCGGAGCGGCGCACGGGCGAAGTCGCCGTTGCCTGCGTCCCGTCTTTCGCCAGTCACATGCTGCCGCCCATCCTGCAGCGCTTCGCCGCCGAGCACCCGGACATCCGCATCAGCATCGAGGACGATACGGCCGATCACGTGCACCAGCGCGTCCTGCACCGCCATGTCGACTTCGGCGTCGCCAGCCTGTGGAACATCGACCCGAACCTGTCCTTCGAGTCGCTGCTGAAGGACCCGATGGGCCTGGTCTGCCGCCGCGACCACCGCCTGGCCGGCCTCGACACCCCCCTCGACTGGGAAGACCTGGCCGACGAAACCCTGATTACCAACGGCACCGTGCGGCTGCTCGACGGAACGCCGGCGCGCGAGGTAATGGCGCGGGCCCATCTGTCGGTATCGAACATGATTTCGTTGCGTGCGTTGTTGCGCGCGGGCATCGGCGTGACCGCACTGCCAAGCCTGGCGGTGAACGCCAACGATCCGGACCTGTGTTTCATTCCGCTCGAACAGCCCCGCATCGAGCGCGAAATCGGCCTGCTGGCACCACGTCGCTACAGCCTCTCACCGGCCGCGCAGGCGTTGTACGACGCCACCCTCGAATACGCCCGCAATGGCGACGCCACAGCAGCATCGACGGGGCATTGACGACGTCACGGTGCTGGCTTACGTTCAGGGCATGGTACAGACGATGTCACAGACGGATGCCGTGCTGATCGTCGACGTGCAGAACGATTTCTGCCCCGGCGGTGCCCTCGCGATCGAGGAAGGCGACCGCGTGATCCCGGTGCTGAACGAGTGGCTGCGCCGTGCGGCCAGTACCGGGGCCTACATCGTGGCCTCGCGCGACTGGCATCCGGCAGATCACTGCAGCTTTACCGACCAGGGCGGCACCTGGCCCCCGCACTGCATTCGCGAAACCCCGGGCGCAGCCTTCCACCCCGCGCTCGCTCTGCCGAACGACGCCTGGATCATCAGCAAGGGCGCCGCCCAGGAGCGCGACAACTATTCCGCGTTCGATGGCACGGCCCTGGCGGATCAGCTGCGCGAGGCCGGTGTCGAACGGTTGTGGGTCGGCGGTCTGGCGCAGGACGTCTGCGTGAAGTGGACGGTCCTCGATGCCTGCCGCGAGGGCTTTGACACCCACGTCATCGCCGATGCCACTCGGCCGGTCAATCTCGAGCCGAACGACGGCGACAAGGCCATCGAAGCCATGCGCGCCGCTGGCGCCCGGATCGAAGCCGACACCGCGTGACCAGCCACGGGCGATTCCCCGCACCACAACGGCCGCAACCATGAGCGTATACCAAGGCGCCGGAACCCCGGCCCTGTTCACCGATCTGTACGAACTGAACATGGCGCAGGCGCTGGTGGCGGACGGCATGACCGGGGAAGCCGAGTTCGAGCTGTTCTTCCGCGATGCCGGAGGCCTCCGCGGGTATACCCTGTTGACCGGCATCGAGGCGGTCCTGACTCATCTCGAGCACCTGCACTTCACCGCGGCCGAGATCGCCTACCTGGAAACGCTCGGGCGATTCGATGCGTCGTTTCTGGAATGGCTGCAGCATGTGTGCTTCCGCGGCGACGTCGATGCCATGGCCGAGGGCAGCATTGCCTTTCCAAAAGAACCCGTGCTGCGCCTGCGCGCACCGCTGCCCCTGGCGCAGATCGTCGAGACGCAGGTCATCAACGCGGTCAACCACGCAAGCCTGGTCGCGACCAAGGCGGCCCGCATTGTCGACGCGGCGGCAGGCGCGAATGTCGTCGATTTCGGTGCCCGCCGAGCGCACGGAGCGGGCGCGGCCTTCACGGCGGCACGCGCGTCATGGATCGGGGGCTGCGCCGGCACCTCCAACATGGTCGCCGGCCAGCATCTCGATCTGCCGGTGGTCGGCACCATGGCGCACAGTTACGTTCAGTCCTTTGCCCGCGAGCTGGATGCCTTCCGCGCCTTCACGCGTCACCATCCCGACACCGTACTGCTGGTCGATACCTACGACACGCTGCGGGGCGTGGAGCGCGTCATCGAGCTGGCGGCGGAACAGGGCGAGGATTTCCGCGTGCGCGGCATCCGCATCGATTCGGGCGACCTCGGGGCACTCGCACAAGCCTGCCGGCAAAAGCTTGACGCCGCCGGTCTGCACACAGTCGGAATCATTGTCTCGGGTGCCCTGAACGAGTACCGCATCCGCGACCTGGTCGCCGACGGCGCGCCGGTCGATGGCTTCGGTGTGGGCACCGACCTGGTTGTATCGCGCGATCTGCCCAGCCTCGACCTGGCCTACAAGCTGGTCCAGTACGACGGCCGCGGGACCCTCAAGGCCTCGCCCGACAAGGCAACGCTGCCCGGCCCGAAACAGGTCTTCCGCGATTACGCCGAGGGCATCATGTGCGGTGACACGATTGCTCGTGTGGACGAGAATCCGGGAGGTGAAGCACTGCTGCAGCCGGCGATGCGCGCCGGCAAGCGCTGCACCCACCCGGTCGATGCCCATGCCGCACGCGAGCATGCACACCACCAGCGCGAACGCCTGCCCGGCGGTTTGCGCACCCCCGATGCCGCGTCTGCGCCCTACCCCGTACGGGTCAGCGCACGATTGCAGGCAGATGCCGACGCCGCGCATGCCGCAGCCGAAAACTGATCAACCACCGGGTTTGGCAACGACAATCAGCCGCCGTGACCGCGTGGCCGGACCAACAGCCACAGCGGCATCAGGAGCAACACCACGAACAGCACCAGCGTCCACTGCGCCAGCGTCACGCCCAGAAAATGGGCGTCCACTTCGGCGCAGGACCCGGAGCCCTGAAAGATCATGGACAGCGCTTCGAAGAAAGGAAATACATCGAACATGTAGTCGAGGCTCGGCCCGCAGGCCGGTACATCCTCGGGCGGGAGCTGCTGCAGCCATACGTGGCGCACACCGATCGCGACGCCCCCAAGCAGTACAAGACTCGTCACACCGGCATGCAGACGCCGCACCCACATCCGGGCCGGGTTGAACAGCGCGCCGATGCCGAACAGTACAGCGGCCACGCCGATCACGTAGCGATCGAAAATGCATAACGGGCACGGTTCCAGCCCCAGTGCAAGTTCGAGAAACAGCCACGCAAACAGCAGTGAAAACAGACACAACCCGGCGCCCACGGCATTCAGGCCGCGAAACGACAGCGTCATTCGCGATGCCATTGAGAAAACATGCGCATCTGGCTGGCGGTGTTGGTCAGCGCGGCAATGAAGGCCTCGGCCCGATCCTCCGGCACCCAGGCCGAGAACCGGACAATGTAGTGCGGTCGTCCCTTGTCGACGCCGCGTTCGGCGTTCATGCGCACGATATTGGCGCCATAATCCACGAACACCTCGGACAGGCGGGCCACGAGACCGGGTTGATCGGCCCCGTGCATGACGATTCTGTGGGTGATCTGCGCGGAGGGCCCGTGGATTGCCTCGACGGGAAACTCCTCCACGGTAATGTCGGCACCGGCAAGTTCGGGGAGTTCAGCCAAGCGCTCGCGGATTTCATCCATGCCGACCGGCACCGGCTCCTCGACCACCACGGAGAACTCCGCGCCGGTACCCAGTACGGCGAACGTGGTATCGCCCAGATTCAGACCGAGGTCGTACAACGTGCCGGAGAGAACCGACACGAGCCCGGGCTCGTCGTGGGCGAAGATCTGGATCAGCAGACTCTTGGTTGTGCTCATGGCGCGCTCCCGAGTATGGCGTCGATGGTACGATCCGGTGCGAGGGGTGTCGATGCCCGGTGTGCTTTCACAAACGTTCACCGGCTTTTCGCCGGCCCGCATGCCCACTGCCGGCGTTGGGCTCAGGTGGTTCCGATGTGCCGCGCAAGCCGTGCGGCGCTCGGCGTCTCGACAACGCCCCGCTCGGTAATCAGCGCATCGACCAGCTCCGCGGGCGTGATATCGAACACCGGATTCCACGCGTGTGCCGTGGCCGGTGCACGCCGCTCTCCGGCCCAGTCGAGGATCTCCTCGCCCGGGCGTTCCTCGATCGGAATCGCACTACCGTCGGGGGTATCGAGATCGATCGTCGACGTCGGCGCGGCCACACAAAACGGCACGCCATGATAGCGGGCGAGTACGGCCAGTCCGTGCGTGCCGATCTTGTTGGCAACGTCACCATTGGCGGCAACACGATCCGCGCCGACGATCACGGCCTGGATCGATTCGCGTTGCAGCAACAAGCCGGCCGCGCCATCGACAAGCACCCGCGCGGGAATGCCGTCACGGGCCAGTTCCCAGGCCGTCAGCCGGGCCCCCTGCAGCCACGGCCGCGTTTCCCCGGCCCAGACCTCCTGCAGGCGCCCGGCCGCCCAGGCCGTACGAATCACACCCAGTGCCGTGCCGTGGCCACCGGTGGCCAGTGATCCGGTATTGCAGTGCGTCAGCACCCCACCGCTGCCGCGCAGCCAGGCAGAACCGTATGCGCCAATACGCTGATTGATGGCGACATCCTCGGCATGGATGTTCTCGGCCTCGGCGATCAGTCGCTGGGCATCGGCACCGCCCTCGGCCAGCGCCCGCATGCGCCGCAGCGCCCACGCCAGATTGACCGCGGTCGGACGGGCGGCCGCGAGTTCCGTGGCGGCGCCGGCAAGATCGTCCCCGCGCATGGCGGCGAGCGCAAAACCATAAGCAGCGGCAATCCCGATTGCCGGCGCCCCCCGCACCACCATGGCGCGAATCGCCGTCGCCACCTCGGTGGCACTGGCACAGCGCAACCAGGTCTCGGCGGCGGGCAGGCGCCGCTGATCGAGCAGCAGCAAATGATCCGGTTGCCATACCAGAGCGCGCAAATCGCTCGGCGCTACTGCATCGTCATCAGCCATCATGTCGTCGCTCCCGAGCGGCACACCGCGTGGCGCGGTGCTCACGAATCGCTGTTACCATGCTGCCGGGAAGAATCCGCGCCGGCCGCGCGCCGCTGGCGCAGCGCCTCGAACAGGCAGATCCCCGCGGCCACCGACACGTTCAGACTCTCCGCCGCCCCCGCAAGCGGAATCGTCGCTACCCGATCGCAGACCTGCTGGGTGCGCTGACGCATACCCTCGCCCTCGTTGCCGCACACCAGCACGATCGGCCCGGTCAGATCGACCTCGTACAGGGTGGAATCCGCCGTTCCGGTCGTGCCCGTGACCCAAAGACCGCACTCCTGCAGGCGCCCGAGCGTGCGCGCAAGATTCGTCACCGCGGCCAATGGCAGACGCCCGGCGGCGCCCGCCGCCGCCCGTTCGACAGCGGGCGTCAGGCGTGCCGCACGGTCACGTGGAATGACCACGGCATGGGCGCCGGCCGCCTCCGCGCTGCGCAGGCAGGCGCCGAGATTGTGCGGATCCTGCACGCCATCGAGGGCCAGCAGGAAGGCCGGCTGATCAAGCCCGTTCACGAGCTCGATCAGCGCCCGCTCGTCGAGAATGTCCGGACCGTGGATCTCGGCGGCAAGCCCCTGGTGACGGCTGTCACCGAGCCAGGTCGTGATGCGTTGCGCATCCGCCTGCCGCACCGGAATGTCCGCACGGCGCGCCTGGGCCAGCGTACGTCGCATGCGTGCATCGCGGCGACGCGGGTCGGCCAGGATGCACACAACCCGGGCCGCGCCACCGGCAATGGCGGTCTCCACCGCATGGATACCGCCTATGCGGCGCGTGGTCGCTGTAGCATCCGTGGCGGTAGCGTCGCCTGCGGGTGGTTTGTTGCGCTCATGCGTTGACACGGGTGCGTGATCCTCGACCGCGATCAGCCGCCGCGACGGCGGCGCTTGCGGGCAGAACCATCGGCCTGCTTGCCTTCGGCGGGCTTGCTCCCGGCACCCTTGCCCTTGCTGGTCTTCTTCTTGCTCGCAGTCTTCTTGCTCGTGGCCTTCTTGCCGGACGCGGCTTTCTTCTTGCTGGCGGGCTTCTTCCCGCCCTTGCCATCCGCCGCGGCGCCACCCGCCGGGATCGGTTCGCCGACCGGTTCGAAATCGATCTTGCGCTCGTCCACATCGACCCGCATGACGCGCACGCGCAAGCCGTCACCGACGCGATATTCGCGCCCGGAACGATCGCCCACCAGACAGTGGCCCACGGGATCGAAGCGGTAGTAGTCGCGCGCCAGCGAGGTCACGTGCACCAGCCCTTCGGTATAGGTCGCCTGCAACTCGACGAACAGGCCGAACGAGGTCACACCATTGATGATGCCATCGAACTCCTCACCGACCCGATTCTCCATGTACTGGCATTTCAGGACCTGCTCGACGTCACGGGTTGCCTCGTCGGCGCGGCGTTCGGACATGGAGCAGTGCTCTCCGAAACGCACCATGTCATCGTGCTCGTAGCGGTAGTTCTTCGGTCGCCCGCCCTCGCACCGATGGTGCAGGGCACGATGCACGAGCAGATCGGGGTAACGCCGAATCGGCGATGTGAAATGAGCATACTCTTCGAGCGCCAGACCGAAGTGACCGCTGCAGTCCGGCTGATACACCGCCTGACTGAGCGTGCGCAGCATCGCGGTCTGGATCAGGTGATGGTCCGGCCGTTCGCGCGCGGCAATCATCACCTCGGCGAAGTGGCGGGCATCGGGTGTATCGCCCCCCCCCAGAGTCAGGCCGCGTTCCGACAGGAACGTTCGCAGATCATCCAGACGCTCGCTCTGCGGCCCCGGGTGAACCCGGTAGAGCGCTGGCATCTTGTGCTTCTGCAGGTGGCGCGCGGTGGCAACGTTCGCCGCGATCATGCACTCCTCGATGATCAGGTGGGCGTCGTTGCGCACGGTCGGCTCGATGTTCTCGATGCGGCCCGTCGTTTCGTCGAACTGGATTTTCGTTTCCACCGAGTCGAACTCGAGCGCGCCGCGCTTGCGTCGTGCCTTCAACAGCACGCCGAACAGCTTGTGCAGGTTCTCCAGGTGCGGCACCAGTTTCTGGTGCTGGTCGCGCTTGCTCTCATCGCGTTCGAGCAGGATTGACGCGACGTCATCGTAGGTCAGCCGCGCATGGCTACGCATGACACCGGGATAGAAACGACTGCGCTGTACCTGCCCCTTGCCATCGATGCGCATGTCGCAGACGACACAGAGGCGATCCACATCGGGATTGAGCGAACACAGTCCGTTCGACAGCTTTTCGGGCAACATCGGCACCACCCGGTTGGGGAAGTAGACCGACGTGCCACGCCGCAATGCTTCGTCGTCCAGCGGGGTGTCCGGCTGCACATAATGGGCAACGTCGGCGATGGCGACGACCAGACGCCAGCCCCCGAACCGCCCCGGTTCGCAGTAGACCGCATCATCGAAGTCCTTGGAATCGGCACCGTCGATGGTAACCAGTGGCATCTTGCGCACATCCTTGCGTCCCTTCTTGTCCGCCTCCTGCACCTCGTCGGGCAATCCCGCGAGTTGTTCCTCGACGGCCGCGGGCCATTCGCTCGGAATGCCGTGGGAATTGATGGCGATGTCCGTTTCCATGCCTGGCTGCAGGCGCTCGCCGAGAACCTCACGCACGCGGCCGATCGGCTGCCGCCGCCGGGTCGGCTGTTCGATGATATCCACGACCGCGATCTGGCCATGCTCGGCGCCATTGGCGTGCTCGAGCGCGATCAGGACCTCCTGGTTGATGCGCTTGTGGTCCGGGACCAGCGCCATTACGCCGGACTCGGCCACAATCCTCCCGACCAGGGTCTCATTGGCACGGGACAGGATCTCCGCCACCGATCCTTCGCGGCGCCCACGGCGATCGACGCCGGTAACGTGGACCACCGCTCGGTCGCCATGGAGCAACTGGCGCATCTCGCGGGGATTGAGATAGACGTCATCGCCGCCCTCGTCCGGGACCAGGAAACCGAACCCGTCCGGGTGCGCCATCACGCGTCCGCGCACGAGGTTGCGGGAATCAACGGGCACGTAGCCGTCGCGTCGATTGAGCAGCACCTGACCGTCGCGCACCATCGCGATCAGCCGGCGGCGCAGGGCTTCACGCCCGTCCTCATCCGCAATCTCGTGGAACGCGGCGATCTCCTCGTACTGCATCGGCTCGCCGCGTTCATGCAGCGTGTGCAGGATCAGCTCGCGGCTGGCGATCGGGCGTTCATACTTGCGGGCCTCACGCTCTGCCTTGGGGTCGCGTTGGCGGGTCGTTTTGCGGCGACTATTCATGAAGTAGCAATCCACTCCTCGGGAATTCGGTTTTTTGATGAATCGGCAGCGGATGTCCGTTGACACAACCCGCGGCCCTTTGTACAGTCTCGCGACTCCGGGCCAGCCCGGATTTCTGCACCACCTGCCGAGGTGGCGGAATTGGTAGACGCGCTAGCTTCAGGTGCTAGTGGGGGAAACCCCGTGGAGGTTCAAGTCCTCTCCTCGGCACCATTCTTCAATCCTTGACGCGACAAACCTTGTCGCGCCGCCGTCATCGATGCACGAGACGCGACTCGGGGCTTCCCGCCATCGGCAAGCGTCAGCCTGCAGCCGGATCCGGCATGGACGCGGAGAGTAACCCATTCAACGGCCGCTGTAAGCATCCGGTCGCGACGTTGACGCAAACCCACAGGCAGATTATACGTCTCGGAAGGGATGCCGCAGGGTGATGTTCTCGTCCCGGTCGGGCCCGGTCGAGATCATGTCGATCGGGATTTCCGCCAGTTCCTCGATGCGGTCCAGATAGGCCTGTGCATTCACCGGCAGATCCTCGCGCCGCCTCGCACCCACGGTTGATTCCTGCCAGCCGGGCAGCTCTTCATACACCGGTTCGCAATCGGCCAGTGAGTCCGCCCCTACGGGCGCATCCTGGATATTGCAGCCGTCACAGCGATACCCGGTACAGATCTTCAGCGTCGGCAGTCCGTCAAGGACATCAAGCTTGGTCAGACACAGGCCCGACATGCTGTTCACTTCGACCACACGGCGCAAGGCCACGGCGTCGAACCAGCCGCAACGCCGTGCCCGTCCGGTGGTGGCCCCGAACTCGTTGCCCACGCGCGCCAGATACTCGCCCGTCTCGCAGGTCAGCTCGGTCGGGAATGGCCCGCCACCCACACGGGTGGTGTAGGCCTTGGTGATCCCGAGCACGTAGTCCAGATGCAGCGGCCCCACCCCGGCACCACTCGATACGCCGCCGGCCGTGGTATTGGAGGAGGTGACGTAGGGAAAGGTGCCGTGGTCGATGTCCAGCAACGCCCCCTGGGCGCCCTCGAACATGATGTCGCGACCCGAGCGGCGCAGATCGCGCAGCCGCCCGGGCACATCGATCACCAGTGGACGCAGCTCGTCTGCCATGGCAAGCGATTCATCCAGCGTGCGCTGATAATCAAGCGGCTTCATGCCGAAGTAGTGTTCGAGCGCGAAGTTGTGGAAATCGAGCAACGCTTCAAGCTTGGCCGCGAAACGGTCGGGCTTGAACAGGTCGTTGACGCGCACACCCTGCCGCGAAACCTTGTCTTCGTAGGCCGGGCCGATCCCACGACCGGTGGTGCCGATCGCACCGGCGCCGCGACGCGTCTCGCGGGCCCGGTCGAGAGCAGCATGCACCGGCAGGATCAGCGGGCACGCCTCACTGATCCGCAGGCGTTCCCGGACATCGACATCCGCCTGCTCGAGCATGTGAATTTCCTCGAACAGTGCCTCCGGCGAGAGCACGACCCCGTTGCCGATCAGGCACTCGACGCCCGGATGCAGGATCCCGGACGGTATGAGGTGGAGCACCGTCCGGTGGCCACCGATCACCAGCGTATGGCCGGCATTGTGCCCACCCTGAAAGCGAACCACGGCACCCGCCTCCGCGGTCAGCAGATCCACGACCTTGCCCTTGCCTTCATCGCCCCACTGGGCTCCGAGAACGACTACGTTGCGCCCCATGATCAAATCTCTTCCAGTTGCCAGTCGTCGGCACTGCGAATCAGTCTGCGATCACAGCCCATGTCCACTTCATCCGCCTCCTGTCCGGGCAGCATCACGATCACGCGCTCGCCAGCAGCGCGCAGTTCGCGAATGCGTGCCGCGAGTGCCGGATCATCCTCGGCCGGCGCCGCGATCCCGCCGCCCACGGGCTGCACCGCAGGGGTGCCGAATTCTGCCAGCAATCGCAGGTCCGTGCTGAAGCCGGTGGCCGGGCGGGAGCGACCAAAAGCCGCGCCAACACCGTCATAACGACCACCGCGGGCAATCTCGATCGCCGTATCGCCGATGTAGACGGTGAACACCATGCCGGTGTGATAGTGATAGCCGCGCAATTCGGCCGGATCGAAATGCAGGGTCACACCCGGCGCATGTGCACCGATGCGTTCGCCGACACGATCCAGGTGATCGAGCGCCGCAACGACGTCGTCACCCGCATCAGCGAAGGCCTCACGGGCAGCGGTGATGATGTTGCGATCACCATGCAGGGACCCCAGCGCACGCCACATTCGAGCCTGCTCGGGCTTGAGTTCGAGCTCATCCAGATAGGCCTCGATCTCGGGCAGGCTCTTGCGCTGCAGCATCTCGATCAGGCGTTCGCGCTCGGCCGTGCCGAGGCCACAGTGATCGGCGATGCCGCGCACAATGCCGACATGGCCCAGATCGAGGGTGATGCCGCGATCGATACCGACTTCGCCGAGCGTCGCCAGCAGCAGCTCGATCACTTCGAGATCGGCAGCCATACCCGTATGGCCGAAAAGCTCGGCACCGAGCTGTAACGGACTCCGACTGCCGCCGAATGGTCCGGGGCGCGCGTGCAGCACGGCCCCGAGGTAACACAGGCGTGTGGGTGCTTCGCGGTCGAGACGGTGGGCATCGATGCGCGCGACCTGCGGCGTCATGTCGGCACGCACGCCCATCATGCGCCCGGAGACCTGATCGACAAGCTTGCAGGTATCAAGATCGAGATCGTGCCCCGCGCCGATAAGCAACGAGTCGAGGTACTCGATCAGCGGCGGGATCACCAGGTCGTAGCCCCAGCTCGCGTACAGGTCCAGCACCTGATGACGGAGTTGTTCGAGTTCCCAGGCGGCCGCCGGCAGCACTTCCTCGATTCCGTCGGGCAGGCGCCAACGTCCGTGATTCGGTGAAGTCATGTCATTGCACCAGATACAGCAGCACCAATCCCGCGCCCATGCTGGCCAAACCCAGGGTCCGGAGCTGCCCGTCCGGCAACTCGGTGGCGCGCCGCATGGCGTTACGGAAGCCGCCCGGGCTGACGAAAGGCAGCAACCCCTCGATGATCAGCACCAGTGCGATGGCCGTGAAGATTTCGATCCACATGCTCGGCTCTTGTTTTCGTGCACGTGCACGCGCACGGGCCGTTACACGGACGCTGACCGAACCTGCTTCGTGTCCGGCAGGATGGACGCCCCGGCCGCAAACCCCGGGGCCGGCAAGCCTGCGTCAGTTCGTCGGAAACAGGCTGCCCCGGCCATGAGGGCCAGGGCAGCAAGGCGTTACGGCTCCCGCGGACGCTCGCACCTATTCCTCGAGTGGTCGTCCTGCGGCCTCACCGAAGTAGCGGAAGAATTCCGAATCCGGTTCAAGCACCATGACATCACGCGATTCATCGAAGATGCGCTCGTACGCCTGGAGGCTGCGGTAGAAGCTGAAGAAGTCCGGATCCTCCGAGTGCGCCTCGGCGAAGATGCGGGTGGCTTCGGCATCACCGCGGCCCCGTATCTCTTCACCCTCGCGGCGCGCATCGGCGCGGATCTCTTCCGCTTCACGCTGGGCGCCGGCACGAATGGCCTGCGCCTGCTCGCGACCCTCGGCACGGAACTCGGTCGCCGCTGCGACTCGCTCCTGCTCCATGCGCTGATACACGGATTCGCGCACGCTCTCCGGCAGCTCCACCTTCTTGATTCGCACGTCGCGCACGGTCACGCCGAGCTCGGCGGCGCGGGCATTCGTCACTCGCCGCACGGTGTCCATGATCACGGCACGCTCGCCCGAGATCACCTCGACCACGGTACGCTTGGCGAATTCGTCCGCGAGCTGATTGCGCACAAATTGATGCAGGCGCTGTCGGGCGACGGTTTCGTCACCACCCGTGGAGTTGTAGAACCGCACGACGTCCATGATCTGCCACTTCACGAAGGCATCGACAATCAGGTTCTTCTTCTCGATCGTCAGCAGACGCCGCGGCTCGGCATCCAGCGTGAGCACCCGGGAATCGAAGCGGTAGACATTCTGGTACACCGGAATACGGAAATGCAGCCCCGGATCATAATCGGCGCTGACGATTTCCCCGAGCTGCAGCTTCAGGGCCCGCTCGGTTTCATGCACGGTAAACGTCGATGCCAGGAAGGTGACGACCGCGATCCCGATGACGACGACAAAGGTATAAAAGCGCGTCATCAGTTCGAACTCCTCGTTGTCCGGTGGCGATCACCGCGCAGCGAACTGCCCGAGCCGGTATCGGCAGCGCCGCCGGCAACACCACGTGGCACCTGCACCCCGTACTGCTCCTCGAACTCGAGGCCGCGCGCAGCACCGCCAAGCATACCGTCCAGCGGCAGATAGATCAGGTTCGAGCCATCGCCCTCGCCGCTGATCATGACCTTGCCGGTGTCGCTGAAGACGCGCTCCATGGTGTCGAGGTAGAGGCGCGTGCGGGCCACTTCGGGGGCCTGCGCGAACTCTTCGAGCACTGAGGTGAAGCGGGCGGCGTCACCGCGGGCGCCTTCGACCGTCCGCACACGATACGCTTCTGCCTCTTCCAGGAAGCGGGCGGCATCACCGCGGGCTTCCGGAATGAGTTCGTTGCGTACCGCCTGGGCTTCGTTGATGATCCGTTCACGGTCCTCACGGGCCATGATCGCATCCTCGAATGCCGGCTGGACCTGTTCGGGCGGCTGGGCCTGCTGCAGGTTCACGGTCTGGATATTCAAGCCCGCGTTGTAATGATCCATGATCTCCTGGATCCAGTCCTCGGTGACGTCGGCCAGCTCCCGCCGCCCTTCGGTGATCACGAAGTCGAGATCCTGTCGCCCCACCGCCTCGCGAATCACGCTTTCAATGGTCTCGGCCAGCGTCTGCTCGGGTTGGCGCACATTGAACAGGAAATCACGCGCGTCACGCACGTCGTACTGCACCGTCAGGTCGATCCGCACGAGATTCTCGTCGCGGGTCAGAATCAACTGCGTCGGCAGGGGGATCGTGCGGTTGCGGTCGACATTGACCGTCTCGACATGATGCACGGGCCACGGTACGTGCCAGTGCGGTCCCGGTCCGGTCGTGGCGTAATACTCGCCGAAGCGGGTGACCACACCGCGTTCCGGCGCATCCACGATATAGAAGCCGGATGCCAGCCAGCCAAGAACGATCAGACCGAGGACGCCCCAGGCAGCCTTTTCGGGTACGCCATCGCCGCCACCCGACTCGCTGCTGCCGGAATTGTCGTTCCCGCCACCGCCATCGCCGCCACTGTTGACGGAACGCAACGGGCGCGACTTGCCGCCGAACAGACCTTTCAGTTTGTCCCGGAACTTGCGGAAGGCTTCATCAAGGTCGGGTGGACCGCCATCGCCGCCACCGCCTTTGCCCCCGCTGTTACCCCAGGGATCCTTGTTCCCGCCACCGCCGGGCTGATTCCACGCCATGAAATGCGCTCTCAGGTAGTTGAGCTGATTATCAGGATGCTGCCGAGGCAAGCATTCGCACGAAACAACCGGATGGGATGCGACCGTGTTCGAGCAGGCACACAATCATGCCGGACCGTGCATTCTATTGACCTCAAGCCATGCCCGCAACACAGGCGGCGGCGCTGCGCTCCAGGCGCGAGACCGCAACCCCCTCGGCGGCGGCCAGGCGCTGCCAGTCGACCGGGTCGATGGTGAGTTCAATCAGAATCGCCCCGTCCGTGTTCACGGTCTCACTGAGCACCGCGGCATCCTCGTGCAGGCGAGCGCGCAACCGGCCTTCCATCGGCGCAATCCGTATCCAACCATGCAGGCGCCCCTGCCCCAGACGTTCGGCGACCGCGTTCAGCAGCAGGTCAATGCCCGCGCCGGTCGCCGCCGATATCCATACGCGGCGCGGCAGACCATGCTCATCACGCTCGAGCCGCGGCGCACTGCCCAGAAGATCCACCTTGTTGAAGACCTCCAGGCGCTCGATGTCCTGGGCACCAATCTCGGCAAGGACCGTCTCGACATCCTCGATGCGCTCACCATGGTTTTCATCCGAGGCATCGATGACATGCAGCAGCAGCCTGGCGTCAAGGGTCTCCTCCAGTGTCGACTGGAAGGCCTCGATGAGGGCGTGAGGCAGGTCGCGCAGGAAGCCCACAGTGTCGGCGAGAACGGCGTCGTGGCCATACGGCAGCGCAAGCCGGCGCAGGGTCGGGTCGAGCGTGGCGAAAAGCTGGTCGGCCACGTGGGCATCCGGCTCGACCAGATTGCGGAACAACGTCGATTTGCCGGCATTGGTATAACCGACCAGGGACACGGTTGGCGCCTCCGCTGCCTGCCGTGCCTGGCGCCCCTGGTGCCGCTGACTGCGGACACGCTCGAGGCGGCGCCGGATCTGCTTGATCCGTCCGCCCAGCATGCGCCGGTCGAGCTCCAGCTGCGTTTCGCCGGGGCCACGCAGGCCAATGCCGCCCTTCTGTCGTTCCAGGTGGGTCCAGCCGCGGATCAGTCGTGTCGACAAATGGGTCAGCTGGGCCAGCTCGACCTGCAACTTGCCTTCGAAGGAGCGCGCCCGCTGGGCAAAGATGTCGAGAATAAGCCCGGTGCGGTCCAGCACACGGCAGCTCAGTGACTGCTCGAGGTTACGCTCCTGCCCAGGCGCCAGTTCGTGATCCACCAACACCAGGTCGGCACCGGTCGACACGATCGCCTCGCGCACCTCCTCAAGCTTGCCGGAACCGACGAAATAGCGCGGATCGGGCTGCGCGCGCGAGCCGGTGATTTCCCCGACCGCGGTCGCGCCCGCCGCTCGCGCCAGCTCACGGAATTCTCCCAATGCCTCGGCGGACCAAGCCGCCCCGATTCCCATATGAATGAGAATCGCACGTTCAGCATGGGCCTGGGGGCGCTCGAACAAGGGCTAGCAACGCCTCCCGATCACGTCAGGCCGCACCCTGCTCATCATCACCTTCCACGGGCAGGCGGACTGGCCGCGATGGCACGATGGTCGACACGGCGTGCTTGTAGACCATCTGGCTGACCGTGTTCTTGAGCAGAATCACGAACTGGTCGAACGATTCGATCTGTCCCTGCAGCTTGATGCCGTTGACCAGAAAGATCGATACCGGTACGCGCTCCTTGCGAAGCGCATTGAGGAAGGGTTCTTGTAGAGACTGCCCTTTTGCCATGAGAAACTCCTGAATCTCGTCGAATACGCCACGCTCAGGCCCCTGCCGCGCAGTCAGCAGAGCCCGTAGCGCGACCGGACTGGATCGAATCGGGTGACGACCCGGGGTCCATGCCCCGTTACTCAAGCCACGAATACGACCGACACGGTGCTCGTACCCTGCGCACCGCTTCCGGGCGCACCGCGAACGGTCACCACGTTCGTTTCATTCTAGCTCGGTGTGCGCAGGCAATACCACGCCACCCGGCCTTTTTCTTCCTAGAACGGATAATGGTGCCGGCCGGCCGGTTTTCAAGGTTGAGATCGACCGGCCATCCCGCGCAACGCCAGCCGCCTCGGACGGGCGCATGGGGCCCGCTCGCCTCATCGCCGGACATCGTTACCGCAGACGGAGCCCTCGATCCGCAGCCGCGCACGCAGCCGGCGCCACGTCACCGGATCCAGCGCATCGCGCGCGACGACACGCCGCACGCCGAATACCCCCGA
The DNA here is from genome assembly GCA_964545695.1 of uncultured Ectothiorhodospiraceae bacterium. Classification (GTDB taxonomy): domain Bacteria; phylum Pseudomonadota; class Gammaproteobacteria; order XJ16; family Halofilaceae; genus Halofilum. Next base: position 57,496 of record CAZJGZ010000001.1, read on the forward strand.
GCGAAACACCAGCACCACCAGCCAGGGCGTACAGAAGGTGCCAGGCGCGAGCTGCAACGTCCGTTCTCCACGCGGGGTCGCCACGCGCCAACTGCCATCGGCACACCATTCCAGCCGGGACGCGCTCTTGATGCGCCGCCATTCCAGCCAGGCCGACAGTGACGCGGCGGGTAACAACGCCAGGACCCATGCGGGTGACAACAGCAGGATTGCGACCGCTGCCACGATCCACGCACCGGACCACAGCGTGACGAGGAATCTCGACGGTCGCGGTTCAAATACCAGCGGAGTCGCGTATCCGTGCGACGACATGGTCCAGTTCCGGGTCACCCGTGGAACGGCGCCCGATCAGGCAGTCGTACAATTCCGGATCGGGCCACTCGAGCAGGCGCTCGAATGCCTGCTGCACCGTTGGCGAGCTGGCCGCATAACCTTCGTCCAGGAACCGCGTGAGCAGCACATCAAGCTCGCGTGTGCCGCGACGGCACAACCAGCGCAGGCGGGACTCATTGCTCACGCAGCGGCGAACCGCGGAAGGTCAGCCACGGCGCTCGACCAGTTGCTTCTTGATCTCGCCGATCGCCTTCGCGGGATTCAGGCCCTTGGGGCAGGAATCCGTGCAGTTCATGATCGTGTGGCAGCGGAACAGCTTGAACGGGTCATTGAGCTGATCAAGACGCTCACCCGTCGCTTCATCACGCGAATCGGCGATCCAGCGATAGGCATTGAGCAGCGTGGCGGGGCCGAGATATTTCTCGGGATTCCACCAGTAGCTCGGGCAACTGGTCGTGCAGCAGGCACAGAGGATGCATTCGTACAGCCCATCAAGCTCGGCGCGCTCGGCCGGTGATTGCAGGCGCTCGCGATCCGGCGGCGTGGGCGAACTGGTCTTGATCCACGGCTCGATCGACGCATGCTGGGCATAGAAATGCGTCATGTCCGGGACCAGGTCCTTGTGCACCGGCATGTGCGGCAACGGATAGATATTGATATCACCCTTGAAATCATCGATGGCCGAAATGCACGCCAGCGTATTGCGCCCGTTGATGTTCATCGAGCAGGAGCCGCAGATGCCCTCGCGGCATGAGCGCCGGAACGTCAGCGTCGGATCGATCTCGTTCTTGATCGCGATCATCGCGTCCAGGACCATCGGCCCACAACGGTCGACGTCAATCGTGTAGGTGTCGAGCCGCGGATTGCTGTCGTCGTCGGGATCCCAGCGATAGATCTTGATATCGCGCGTATTGGTCGCGCCTTCCGGCGCCGGCCAGGTCTTGCCGATCTCGATTCGACTGTTCAGCGGAAGTGTAAACTCGGCCATGTCTGCCTCTGCAGTTTTTCCGCGAGCCCCGTGATCAAGGGGCCAACGCGGTGATCAGTACGTACGCTTTTTCGGCGGGATCGACTCGACCTCGTCGGTAAGCGTGTTCATGTGCACGGGGCGATAGTCGATCCGGGTTGTACCGTCCTCGGGGTCGATCCAGCACAGCGTGTGCTTCATCCAGTTGTCGTCGTCCCGCTCGCTGTAATCCTCGCGCGCGTGGCCGCCGCGGCTCTCCTTGCGATTCAGGGCCGAATCGACGGTGCTGACCGCGTTGCCGAGCAGGTTTTCCAGCTCAAGCGTCTCGACCAGGTCCGTGTTCCAGACCAGCGATCGATCGGTAACCTTGATATCGGCGAAACCGCGATAGATCTCGTTCATGCGCCGACTACCCTCGCCCAGCAGCGCCTCGTCACGAAAAACCGCCGCGTTGGTCTGCATCGTTCTCTGCATGCTGTCGCGCAGTTCTGCGGTCGACGTGCTGCCATCGGCATGGCGCAGGCGGTCGAAGCGTTCAAGGATGGCATCACTGCTGTCCGGCTTCAGCGGCCGCTGCGATGCACCTGGCTCGATCAGTTCGGCCGCACGAATCGCTGCCGCCCGACCGAACACGACGATATCGAGCAGGGAATTCGAGCCGAGTCGGTTGGCACCATGAACCGACACGCAGGCCGCTTCGCCGATCGCCATGAGCCCGGGCACGACCGCATCGGGATCGCCATCGCGCAGCGTCACGACTTCACCGCGATAGTTGGTCTGAATGCCACCCATGTTGTAGTGGACCGTGGGAATCACCGGAATCGGCTCGCGGGTCACGTCGGCGCCGGCAAAGATTTTTGCCGACTCCGCGATGCCCGGCAGGCGCTCATTGATCACCTCGGGCCCCAGGTGCTGCAGATTGAGGTGGATGTGGTCCTTGTTGTCCCCGACGCCCCGGCCTTCGCTGATCTCGATGGTCATGGCGCGGCTGACGACGTCGCGCGAGGCCAGATCCTTGGCGTTCGGCGCGTAGCGCTCCATGAACCGCTCGCCGTCGGAATTGGTCAGGTAACCGCCCTCGCCCCGGACGCCTTCGGTAATCAGGCAGCCGGCACCATAGATGCCGGTCGGGTGGAACTGGACGAACTCCATGTCCTGCAGCGGCAGTCCGGCACGCAGCACCATGGCATTACCATCACCGGTACAGGTATGCGCTGAGGTGCAGGAAAAGTAGGCACGACCGTAGCCGCCTGTGGCGAGTACGACGATCTGCGCCCGGAACCGGTGCAGCTCGCCGGTAGCCAGATTCCAGGCGACGAGACCGCGGCATTCACCGTCTTCCATGATCAGATCGATGGCGAAATACTCGATGAAGAATTCGGCCTTTTCCGCCAACGAACGCTGGTACAGCGTGTGCAGGATGGCGTGGCCGGTACGGTCGGCCGCCGCGCAGGTCCGCTGCGCCGTGCCTTCCCCGAAGTGGGTCGTCATGCCGCCGAACGGGCGCTGATAGATGCGCCCATCCTCCGTGCGCGAGAATGGCACCCCGGAGTGCTCCAGTTCGATCACCGCGGGCACGGCTTCGCGGCACATGTATTCGATCGCGTCCTGATCACCGAGCCAGTCGGAGCCCTTGACCGTGTCGTACATGTGCCATTGCCAGCTGTCTTCGCCCATGTTGCCGAGCGCGGCGCTCATACCTCCCTGGGCGGCCACGGTATGGCTGCGAGTGGGAAACACCTTGGTCACGCACGCCGTGCTGAGCCCCTTTTCGGCCATGCCGAGGGTCGCGCGCAGGCCCGCCCCGCCGGCACCGAGCACGACAACGTCATAGGTGTGATCGATAATGGTGTAGTCACCAGCCATGCAATCAGACTCCGAGCATGATCAGCAGCACGGACAGGATGCCGGCCAGCGCGAACGCCACGGCACTGAACTGAACGAGCAGCAGTAATGATATTTTTTTCCATTCCGTGGCCACGTAGTCCTCGATGATGACCTGCAGCCCCAATGCGCCGTGCCAGAAGCCAACTCCGAGCACGAGAATCATCAATCCGGCATTGAGCGGCGTTTCCAGCCAGCCGATCACGGTGTGATAGTCGGCAGTACCCATCAGGGCTACGGAGAAACCGAGCCACAGTGTCAACGGGACCAGGGCAATCGCGCTGAGGCGCTGGTGCCACCAGTGGCCGACCCCTTCCTTGGCCGAGCCGAGCCCCTGGGCGCGGGCCAGTGATGTGCGCAGACTCATGATCGAATCTCCTCAGACAACGAGCGCGATGAGCCAGGTCAGCAGCGTCAGCGCTGCCGTGCCCGCGAGTACGGCATACGAGCCGATGCGGGCCGCTCGCAGGCTGTAACCATGACCGGCATCCCAGACCAGATGTCGGATGCCGGCACACAGGTGGTAGTACAGCGCGGCCGTGAACAGGAACAGGACCACCTGCCCCGGCCAGCTCGCAACCACTGCATGAGCCGATTCATAGGCCGCAGCCCCACTCGCCGCGGCAATGAGTACGAAAATCACCAGCGCCGCGCCCAGCGCAAGGACCATGCCGGTGAGGCGGTGCGTGATCGACAACACCGCATTGAGAGGCAGGCGATAGATCTGCAGATGCGGCGATAGCGGACGGTCACGCTCCACGGACATGCTGGTTCATCCCCTAGTAGTTTTCAGCGGCGCGCACTCGGACGGAGCCATAACCGCAATGCATGCGACCATGGATCGGGAATGCGTCAGAAGTCGATGCAGCGACCCTTGCGTTCCCAGTCGCCGTAGCGCGTCGGCTCAGGACCCGGCGGTCCGCCTGTCTCTGCCGATCGACTCGCGCTTTCCCCCACAACTTCGTCACGACCATCGGCATCGGTTTCAGGTACAGGCCTGTCGGCGGCAGTATCCTCTGCCTGATCGACTGGATCAGCCCCGTGCACGACATCCGTGGAGTAAGATCTGGGTTGGCTCACGGACTGTTACCATTCGATGCTGGAAAACCGCATTGTTACGAGTCGGTCGGGCTTTGTCAAAACGCTTCGCCACGAACATTGCATTGACCAGTACAATGCTCTTCACAGCGACATTCTCACGACCTGATCCCCGGCGGAATCCACCATGAACCACGCTACCGACAGCTTGTCATCGGCTTCCCCCCAACACCGGGAAACCCCGGGCCAACCCGATGGCAAGCACGATGATGGCATTTTCACCTGGCTGACGACGGATGCGGTCATCCATGTTGAAGGGGAAGATGCCGCCGACTACCTGCACTCCCAGTTCAGCTCCGACATCCGCAACATGAATCCCGGAGCCAGCCTGCTGACTGCCTACTCCGACCCGCGTGGACGCCTGCTTGCCATCGTTCGCGTACTGCGTCCTGGCGAAACCGAATTCCTGCTGGTCCTCGACCGTGGCGTGGTGGCAACCATCATCGCGCAACTGCGCAAGTACGCGCTGCGCGCACGTGTCACCGTGACCGAATCGACCTGGTCGGTGGCCGGCATAATCGGCCAGGCCGCCGCTGATCGGCTGGCGGCTGACGGCTTGCCCATGGCCACGGCCGAGACGGAACCGGTGTGGAGTGAAGGTGGCACGGTGAGCCTGCGCCTGCCCGATGAGAAGCCTCGCTGGCTGTTGCTCGGCCCCCGGTCGAGCCTGGCACAGGGCGCCGCAGTGCTGGAATCGAGCCTGCACGACGACGACGCCCCGGCGTGGCGGCGGCGCGAGATCGAAACCGGCATGCCCCGAATCACGGCGACGACGAGCAACCGCTTCGTCGCCCAGATGGTCAACCTTGATCGCCTGGGCGCCGTCGACTTCACCAAGGGCTGCTATCCCGGACAGGAAGTCGTGGCCCGCACACACTACCTCGGTCGCATCAAACGCCGGATGTTCATCGTCGACATCTCCGCAGGGGCGCCGCCGGCCGCGGGCGATGGCGTATACAACGCGGATGGTGCCGCTGTCGGTGAAATCGTCACGGCCGCCGCGGACGGCAGCGCCAGCATTGCCCTGGCTGTACTGCGTCTGGATGCCGCCGCCGGAGAACTTCGCATCGGCACCGCCGACGGTCCAACGGGTCATGCGCGCGAACCTGCCTACGGGCTGGACCACGCGGTCTGACATGCGCCGCGTCTATACCGCCGAGAACGTATTCGACGCCTACATCGTGCGCGACCGGCTGCACGAGCAGCGTATCGAAGCCGTCGTCCAGGGCGAGATGCTGGCGGGCGCGATCGGGGAGCTGCCGCCCGATTCGCGGCCCAGCGTCTGGATCCGCGAGGACGGCCTCTTTGATGCTGCCCGCAGCGTGGTCGAACACTTCGAGCAGGAGGAAGTCCCCGACTGTGATTGGCGCTGCAGCCACTGCGGCGAGGACAATGCGGCCACCTTCGGACTCTGCTGGCAATGCAGCCGGCCCCGCGGATGACGGCGTAACCAGCCGGAGTCGGCGCTACCTGGCCGTGAATTCCGGGGCTTGCCCGCGAAAGGCTATCAAGCGCGTTTCAAGCGCTGCACCGTCGACGGTGTCACTGTCGAACCAGTGCGCACCCTCGAAGCGGCGCAACCAGGTGAACTGGCGTTTGGCCAACTGACGCGTGGCAACCACCGCGCGCTCGACCATGCCGGCGTGATCCACCTCGCCAGCCAGATATTGCCAGACCTGCCGATACCCCACGGCGCGCATCGACGGCAAATCAGCATCCATGCCCGGACGCGCACGCAGACGCTCTACCTCCTCGACCAGACCGGCCTGCAGCATGGCGTGAAACCGCCGCTCGATACGGTCATGCAGCCGCTGCCGGTCTCCGGGCGCCACGCAAAGCTGCAGCGTCGGCGCCGCCAGTGGCTGGCGGTCAGCCTGCCATTCACTGATCGGCCTGCCGGTCAGGCGCCAGACCTCGAGCGCACGCTGAACCCGTTGCGGATCGTGAGCATGAATGCGCGCTGCTGCCGCCGGGTCGACTCGCGCCAGCTCCGCGTGCATCGCGGCCAGACCACCGGTCGCCGTTTCCGCCTCCAGTTGTCGCCGCACATCGGGATCAGCGGGCGGCATCGGCGCGATGCCATCCAGCAGCACCCGGAAATACAGCATCGTCCCGCCAGTCAAGAGCGGAATGCGCCCGCGTTCGTGAATCGCCTCGATGCAGGCCAGGGCATCCGCGCAAAAGCGGCCGGCGGAATAGTGCTCATCCGGCTCCGCAACATCGATCAGATGATGCGGCACCCGTGCGCGGGCCTCCGCGGAAGGCTTGGCGGTACCGATGTCGAGCCCGCGGTACACCAGCGCCGAGTCGACACTGACGATTTCCAGCGGCAGGCGTTCCGCCAGCGTCAGCGCCAGCTCGGTCTTGCCCGACGCAGTCGGTCCCATGAGCAGGACCACCGGCCCGGTGGCGCCACCACTCATCGGCCGCGCAGAAACAGGCGGTCGAGGTCGCTCATTCCCAGCTGCACCCACGTCGGGCGGCCATGATTGCACTGGTCACTCCGCTCCGTGCGCTCCATGGCACGCAGCAGCGCATTCATTTCGTCGAGCGTCAAGCGCCGGCCCGCGCGGACCGACCCATGGCACGCCATGGTGGACAGTACCTCGTTGCGGGCCTCGGTCGCACGGCTGCTCGTGCCGTCAGCGGCAACGTCGGCCAGTAGGTCGCGAACCAGCGCGACCGTGTCGGCGTCAGCCAGCAGGGCCGGAACCTGGCGGATCGTCAACCGTTCCGGCCCGCTGCGATCGAGCTCGAAACCGAGTTCGCCAAACCACTCGGCGTGGGCCTCGGCCAGCTCCGCTTCCTCGCGCCGAACACTCAGGCTCTCCGGCACGAGCAGCGGCTGGGCTTCGACCGGGCCGGCATCGTGCGCCGTTTTCAGGCGTTCGTAGGTGATCCGTTCATGGGCCGCGTGCATATCGACCAATACCAGTCCCTGATCGTTCTCGGCCACAATGTAGACATCATGGATCTGCGCGCGGGCCTGCCCCAATGGCTGATCCACTGGAGCACGTTCCCGTGCCTGCCCGGGGGCACTCGTCGTGGAGGTCGACAGGGCTGCATAGGCCGCCATGGATTCCTGCGCGGACAGGCCGAAGCTGTGCTGGCGCGGGATGCCACCACCCGTTGCAGCTGGTCGTGGAGTCCGCGATTCCGGTCGCGGTGAGGTTGCCCCGACCAGTGCTTCGGCCGTCGCCGGCGCCGGTCGGTCCGCGTCGGCGTCGCCGGCGCGTGGCCGGGCAATGGCCGTACTCAGCGTCCGCCGCAGGAAATCGTGAACCTCGCGGCTGTCGCGAAAGCGGACTTCATTCTTGGTCGGATGCACATTGACGTCGACCTGCCGCGGGTCGACCTGCAGATAGAGTGCAAAGGCCGGATGCCGGCCGTGATAGAGCGTGTCGGCATAGCCCTGACGCACGGCATGGCTGACCACCCGATCACGGATGGCGCGGCCGTTGACATAGAACTCCTGCATATCGGCCTGGCTGCGGGCAAAGGTCGGTTGCGCGATCCAGCCGGCGAGCGCGAGTCCGCAGCTGGCGTGTTCCACTTCCAGCGCGTGGGCAATGAAATCCTCGCCGTAGATGGCGCCAAGGCGTGCCTCCTGTTCAGCCGCGGTTTCCGCGCGTGGCCAGACACCGACCTCGCGCCCGTTGTGATGGAGACGGAACTCGACGTCGAAGCGCGCGAGCGCCAGCCGGCGCACGATGCGCTCGACATGGCCGAACTCGGTCCGATCAGTCCGCAGGAAGCGTCGGCGCGCCGGCGTGCTGTGGAACAGATCGCGGACTTCCACCGTCGTGCCCCGCGGATGGGCGGCGGGGGCTATGGTGCCGTCGGCCTCCAGCACCGCAGCCTGATCGTCCCCGCTACGTGCAGAAATCACGCGCATGTGCGCCACGGAGGAGATACTGGGCAGGGCCTCACCGCGGAAGCCGAGGCTGCTGACCTCTTCCAGGTCGTCAAGCGAGCGGATCTTGCTCGTGGCGTGACGCAGAACGGCGCGCGGCAGTTCGTCCGCGCCCATGCCCAGGCCGTTATCGCGCACCTGTATCAGACGTCTTCCGCCCTGCTCGATATGGATATCGATCCGCGTGGCGCGCGCATCCAGACTGTTCTCGACCAGCTCCTTGACGACCGATGCGGGCCGCTCGACCACCTCACCGGCAGCAATCTGGTTGATCAGGACTTCGGGGAGCTGCTCGATATGCACTGCGGCCTCCAAGCTCGCTGGCAGGCCGGTATTATCCCGCGCCCATGGTGGTGCGGGGAAGTCTGATCAGGCGGGGGCTTCAGCCGATGCGCGCGCGACGCCGCTCGGAGATGACGGTACCGGGCGGTGCCTTGCGCTCGAAATAATGCTCGGCCCCGAGGCGGATGGCGCGGGCGAGATTGGCCTGATGGGTCGCATCACGAAGGTTGCGCTCTTCTTCCGGATTGGAGATGAACGCCGTCTCCACCAGCAGCGAGGGGACATCGGGCGACTTCAGTACCACGAAACCGGCCTGCTGCACCGAACTGGAATGCAGTCGATTGACATTACCGAGACGGCCCAGGATCTCCTCGCCCACGTCGAGGCTGGATTCGATCGACGCGGTCTGTGACAGATCCAGCAGCACGGAGGCGACCTCCTCGTCCCGATGCTCCATCGAGATACCACCGATGAAATCCGCCGAATTCTCCCGGCTCGCCATCCAGCGCGCAGCCTCGGAACTGGCACCGGTGGTGGACAGCGCGAACACGGAAGAACCGCGGGCACGCTGATCATGGAAGGCGTCCGCGTGGATCGACAGGAACAGATCGGCGTCACTGTCGCGAGCGAACTTGACTCGATCCCGCAGACTCAGGAAGCGATCATCGCGACGGGCGATCACCGGCTTGAATCCCTCGGTACGCTCGAACTCACTGAACAGCCGCTCCGATACCTGCAGGGCGATGGTTTTCTCCATCGTCCCGCTCGGGCCAATCGCACCCGGATCACGACCGCCATGGCCCGGATCGATCGCGATGATCAGATCGCGCGCCTGTTGTTCATCCTTCTGGATTTCGGCAATCGACGCCGGCCCGTCACCAATATCGATATCGACCACGAGCCGATAGCCGCGGCCGTCGGAGGGCTCGAGCATGAAACTGCGGGGCCGGCCCGCCCGCTCCAAGTCGAGTACCACGCGAAGATCACCATCACTGCGACGTGCGCTGCGGATGCGCTTGATCAGGCCGCCGCCGGCTCGACTGGATGGCAGGACATCGCCCGGATCGGTATCGGCCAGATCAATCACGATGCGATCGGGGTCGGACAGCGTGAACAGCGAGTGCTCGACCCGATCACCGAGGTCGAACACGAGTCGTGTCTGGTCGTTGCTGGCGGACATGCGGACGTTCTCGACCAGGGTCCGGCTCGCCGCGAAAGCGGCCGGCAGACCGGGCAACAGCCAGCCTGCGCTGACTCCGGCCATGGCCCCGAGGAATCGCCTGCGCTGCTGATCACTGATCGGTCGGTCGTTTCGGCTCACCGTAACTCCCCATGATCTCGCCCTTCCCCACCAACGTAGTCACGCTGGCGCGCGACCCTCAGTGTGCGCATTTTTGCCCCGAGGTCAAGTATTTTTTCAGTATATAGAGGAGGATACGGCCGAGACCTGAACCCAGACTCAAGATTGCCAGCGCCATGAGGCGGGGTCATCGGAACCGGATCGGGATCATGGCGACAATATTTGTCGCTCGGGCCGGACACCGCGAATCATGTCGTATCCACGCCGACGACAGCGGGCAAACCGGCGATGATCCGCCCGCTGCCGCTGAATTTCAGCGTCAGCGCCCAGTCCGGGCTCGGCAAGCGATCGCCGCCGCGCTCGGGCCATTCGATCAGCCACAGCGCGTCTTCAGCGGCCAGATCGCGCACGCCGATGAACTCGAGCTCCTCCGGATCGGCGAGTCGGTACAGATCCATGTGATGCACCGTGACGGCCGGCAGGCGGTAGGTCTCGATCAGCGTATAGGTGGGACTGCGCACCACGCCCTCGTGACCGAGGCCATGCAGCCAGGCCCGCGCCAGGCTCGTCTTGCCCGCGCCCAGGTCACCAGACAGCGTGACGACCAGAGGCGCCCGCGTCACACCGGCGAGTTCGCGCCCGAGGGCGCGCGTCGCCGCCTCGTCGACCAGGTGACGTTCACCCACCCACCACCTCGCGCACCAGGTCTCGGATCGGCGCCATCAGATCGGTGGCAAGCATGCCGCGATCGCCCCCGGCAGCCGCCACCAGTCCGGCGCGGGCATGAATCCATGCGCCGAGGCGCGCAGCCTCCCCCGGGGGACAACCCTGCGCCAGCAGCCCCCCGACAAGGCCGGCCAGTACGTCGCCGGTGCCGCCGGTGGCCATCGCCGGGTTGGCGACATCAATCAGCGTGCTCCGCCCCGCTGGATCACCCACCAGTGTCCCCGCGCCCTTGAGCACGACCGCCGACTTGTAACGCGCGACCAGATCATCCAGCGCCGCAAACCGATCGCATTCCACCTCGGCCGCACTTCGCGCCAGCAGGCGCCCAGCCTCGCCGGGATGGGGCGTCAGCACCGCTGCCGCGGGCACCGAGGCGGCACTTGCGGCCAGGCCATTGAGCCCATCGGCATCCACCACGCCGGCGGCGGGCCCATGCGCCAGCGTCGCGGCCAGCATGGCTTGCGCCCAATGGTCGTGACCCAGCCCCGGCCCGAGGACGAAGGCATCGGCATCGGCCAGCAGCGTCGGTAGTTCGCGGCCCGGCTCGGCGACACCCCGAACCATGAGCTCGGGCCGCCGTGCGGCCACGCGATCCACCGCTTGCGGATGGGTCGCCACCACCACCAATCCGGCTCCCGCGCGCAGCGCCGCCTCACCGGCGAGCGCAGCGGCTCCTGCCATGGCCGCATGGCCACCGATGATGACCAGGCGCCCGGCGGTACCCTTGTGGGCCGTTGGCGGGCGCGGTGCAAGGCGCTGCCAGTCGAGCCCGGCAGGCCCGGCCGGCGCATGCTCGACCCAGGGCTCCAGCCCGGCATGGATCGCATCGGGCGTGGCCAGGTCCGCGAGCACGACGCGCCCGGTCATCGCCGGCGCCGCCCCGGTGTAAAGGCCGCGCTTGCGGGCGATGAAGGTAATGGTCTCATCCGCACGGATCGCGCTACCGAGAACGGCGCCGGAGTCCGCGGCAAGGCCGGAGGGAATATCGAGCGCGAGCACCGGGCACGCCGTCGCGTTGACCTGCTCGATCAGGCGTCTAACAACCCCGGTTACGGGTCGGTCCAGGCCGGTACCCAGCAGGGCGTCGACCACGACATCGGCCGCCAGATCACCATCGGCGACCTCCCCCGCCTGCTCGGTAACCGTGTCACCGCCGACGGCGGCAAAATCGCGCCACGCGAGCGCGGCCGATCCAGTCAGCTCAGCGGGTTCACGCGTCAGCAGCACCCGCACCAGCAGGCCGGCGGACCGCGCCAGCCGTGCCACAACCAGACCATCACCGCCATTGTTGCCACCGCCACAGACGATGACCAGACGCACGGCCCCGGGCCACCGTTCCCGGAGGAGCCGAAAAGCGGCGTCACCGGCTGCCTGCATCAATGCATAGCCGTCGATGCCGTGATCCTCGATCGCACGGCGATCGAGCTCGCGTACACCAGCCGCGGTATACAGACGGCCAGCCAGCGCCATTGAAGCCATCCCCGTCCCCCTTGTCACCGCCACAGGCTCATGTCCGCCAGCCTCCCAAGCGCAATCGGAGCAGGCAGCGCCCGGCTCAGCGGAAACCGGGCTCGATGTAGCCGCGCAAGCCGCTGGCAACACCAGCACCCATGCGCTGCGTCAGCCGTTCGAGGAGCGGAGGCCGACGGGTGAAATCACGCAGGTTGTCGTTCTCGATGACGTCACGGGCCACCTGCCCCGTACTGCCAATACCGTCCGCAAGGCCACGTTCGATCGCCCCATTGCCGGTCCATACCAGTCCGGAGAACAATTCATCCGGATCGCCGTTCAATCGATCGCCACGACCTGCCTCTACGGCGCCGATGAACTGCTGGTGGATCTCGTCGATCAGGCCACGCATGTGTGCAATCTGGCCCTCGTCTTCCGGCTGGAACGGATCCAGCAATGCCTTGTCATCGCCGGAGGCGTAGACGCGCCGCTCAACGCCGATTCGCTCGATGGCCTCGTCGAAGCCGAAGCCGCCGAAAATCACACCGATGGAACCGACGATGCTGGCCGGATTGACGTAGATCTCGTCCGCCGCCGATGCAATGTAATAGGCGCCGGAGGCCATGATATCCCCACCGACCGCGTAGACGGGAATGTCCTCATGCTCCTCGCGCAGCCGCATGATCTCGTTATAGATCTGGTCCGACTGCACGGGGCTGCCACCGGGGCTGTTGATGCGGAGAATCACCGCCTCGGTCTCCTCGTGCTCGAAGGCGCGGCGCAGCCCGGTGGCCACGCGGTCGGCATCGACATCGCCGCCACGCACAATCATGCCCTCCATGTCGATGAGACCGACGTGTGGCCCCGGAGCCTGCTCGCGCGATCCGAACAGCGGGTCCACGTTGACAACGACGAAAAGGAACAGAAAGACGTAGAAAAGCGCGAGAGATTTGAACAGGATGCCCCACCGCCGCGACCGCCGCTGTTCGGCAAGCGCCGCCGTGGCCAGTCGCGAGATGGCCTCGCGCTCCCATTGCCCCGGCGAACCGGAAGCCGCTGCGGATTGACCCTGCTGTTCATTCATCGGAATTCAGTCTCCATCGGAAAGGATTCGAGCGTCGGCCCGCTCGTCGGGCAAGAGATGGACCGACAGTTCACTGAAGTGGCGCACGATGGCTCGCGGCTCGGCCGTCTCCAGGCGCTCAGGGGCATGTACGCCCCAGGTGACGCCGAGCGCATCGACGCCCGCCGCCGCGGCCATCTGCAAGTCGTAAAGCGTATCACCAACGACAATCGTTTCGCGCGCCCGCGAGCCCGTTTCCGCGAGCAGCGACTCCAGCATCCAGGGTGAGGGCTTGCCGGGACCATCATCGGCCGTGCGCACTGCGGCGAATCGCGGCGCCAGCTGCGTGGCGGCAAGGTCGCGCTCCAGCCCGGCCCGGCTCTTGCCCGTTGCCACCGCCAATAGAATGCCGTGATCGGCGAGGCGGTCGAGCAGCGGCCTGGTCCCCGCGAACAGCGGGGTCGGCCCCTCCAGCTCGGCGCGAACAACCGGATTGGCCGCCGCTTCCTGCAACGCCCGGCGCGCGTGCTCGGCATGATCGGGATACAAAGCGGCGATGCCGTCAACCATGCCCAGGCCGATGATCTCGCGAATCGCGTCATCGGTGCGCGGCGGCAGGTCGGCGTGGTTGATGGCCCGCCGGATACCTGCCGTGATACGCCCCACCGAGTCGACCAGCGTGCCGTCCCAGTCGAACACGACGAGGCGATGGGTCATGACCGACCCGCAAGCAGTTCCCGGAAGCCATCCGGCACTGGGCTCGTTAGCGTCAGCGTCTTCCCGCCCAGCGGGAACCCCAGTGTACTGGCATGAAGAAACAGCCGTGGCGGACGTCGACCCAGCACCTCGCGGGTCTGCCGACGACGGCCGTACTTGTCGTCACCGACCACCGGATGCCCGAGGTGCGCCGCGTGGACCCGGATCTGGTGGGTGCGCCCGGTATCGATGTGCACTTCCACGTGCGTCAGCCCCGCACCCGTGGCCAGGCGGCGAAAATGGCTGCGCGCAGCCTGCCCGGCTGCCGGGTCCACGCGTACGATGCGTTCGTTGCCGCGGCGCACATCGCGCGTCAGCGGTGCGTCCACCGTGGCCTCGGGCGCGGGCCACTCGCCCAGCAGGATGGCCTGATACACCTTGGTGAACGCCCCATCGCGCAACGCCTGCTGCAGGTCACGCAGCGTACGTCGATCGCGGGCCAGCAACAGGCAACCCGACGTATCACGATCAAGGCGATGGACCAGAGAAAGCTCCGGGAGATCAGGCCGCAGCGTCCGCAGGCCATCGATCAGACCGCCCCCCAGGCCGCTCCCCGCATGCACGGCAATGCCCGCCGGTTTGTCGACCACGATGACCTGCTCATCCTCATGGAGGACGCAATCACGCAACCGCTCCAGCAAATGGGCCGGCAGTTCACCGTCGGCATGGCGTGTCTCGCGCACCGGCGGGATGCGCACCTGATCCGCGGTCTCGAGCCGGTAGGCAGCCCGGGCCCGCCGGCCGTTGACCCGAACCTCGCCACGGCGCAGCAAGCGGTAGACATGGCCGCGCGGGACGCCGCGCAGGACGCGGAGCAGAAAGTTGTCGATCCGCTGTCCGGCGTCGCCGGCCGTCGCTTCCACCAGGCGCACCCGCGTCCGATCATCGGCTTGATCGGTCATGCAGCGCGCTTCCCGGCACCGCGTTGCGGCAACATTGGGTAGCTGCTATATTGCCGATGCGTTTTTTGCCCGCATTTCAAGCGGATGCGGCCTCCTTTATGAATCGGTCGCGATGCGCCCGGTTCAAGTTCGGGATACTACCGGGCAACCGCCGCTCGATTGCCGGCACGGAAAGCTTGCTGGCAGCGCAGGATTGTAACGGCTTGCGAACAGCTTGCGTACTCTCCCGGCGGGACAGGAAACGCGGAATCATGGGATGACTGGCGTCGAGGTGGAATTGCCTTGACGCTGCCCCGGCACTGCAGGACATCGCCGGGGCCGGCATGATCGGCAGGTTGCCGATGCCATCGACGAATTGATCGACGACACGCGCGGAGGAGCGCGGTCGGGTACGCGAGCAGGACGTCGAACAGATACGGCCGCTGCGCCTCGGCATCGAGTGTGGCAGCGGGACCAGGAATCAAAACGCGGGCGCCGAGCGGGCGAAGCAGAGCAGGCCAGCCACGCTGACACGTGTTCAAGGCGTGTCGCGATCAGGCTGCCACGCCGGTGCACGAGCAAGGGACGCGATCCCCCGGATCAGCGCCCCCGGTTGCGCACGCACAGCAGCGCGCGCCTGGCACCGCGTTCAACAGAACGGACACAACATGAAACGCATGCTGATCAACGCGACTCAGCCGGAAGAGTTGCGCGTTGCCATCGTGGACGGCCAGCGCCTGGAAAACCTGGACATCGAGCACGGCGCCCGGGAACAGAAAAAGGCCAATGTCTACAAAGGGATCGTCACCCGCGTAGAACCCAGTCTGGAAGCCGCCTTCATCGATTTCGGTGCCGAGCGCCACGGTTTCCTCCCCTTCAAGGAGATCGCCCGCGGCTATCTCGGCGACGCCGCTCGCAACGAGAGCGGCAAGGTGGCAGTCAAGGAAGGTCTGCGCGAAGGCCAGGAACTGATCGTCCAGGTGGAAAAGGAAGAGCGCGGCAACAAGGGCGCCGCACTCACCACCTACATCAGCCTCGCCGGCCGCTATCTGGTCCTGATGCCGAACAACCCCCGCGCGGGCGGCGTATCGCGTCGCATCGAGGGCGATGAGCGCGCGGAGGTCCGCGATGCGATCGCCGCCCTGCAGGTCCCTGAAGGCATGGGCACCATCGTGCGCACGGCCGGAGTCGGTCGCACAACCGAAGAGCTGCAATGGGATCTCGACTACCAGATCGAAATCTGGAAGGCGATCTGCAAGGCGGCCGAAGAGCGCAAGGGCACGTTCCTGATCTACCAGGAAAGCAACGTCATCATCCGTGCGCTGCGCGATTACTTCCGTAACGATATCAGCGTCATCCAGATCGACGAGCCGAAGATCTACGAACAGGCGCGGCAGTTCATCGAACAGACCATGCCGCACAACCTGGGACGACTGAAGCTGTACCAGGATGAAGTGCCGCTGTTCTCGCGCTTCCAGATCGAACACCAGATCGAGACCGCCTTCCAGCGCGAGGCCACCCTCCCCTCCGGCGGTGCGCTGGTGATCGATCATACGGAAGCGCTCATCTCCATCGACATCAACTCGGCGCGCTCGACCAAGGGCGCCGATATCGAGGAAACGGCCTTCCATACCAACCTCGAGGCGGCAGATGAAATCGGCCGCCAGTTGCGCCTGCGCGATATCGGCGGTCTCATCGTGGTCGACTTCATCGACATGATGAGCAACCGGCATCAGCGCGAGGTCGAGAACCGGCTGCGTGAGGCGGTCAAGCTCGATCGCGCCCGTGTGCAGATCGGACGCATCTCGCGTTTCGGCTTGCTGGAGATGTCGCGCCAGCGCCTGCAGCCCTCGCTGGGCGAATCGGCGTCGATCACCTGCCCGCGGTGTCTGGGCCACGGCACCATTCGCAGCCTCGGCTCGATGTCGCTGGCGATCCTGCGCCTGCTCAACGAGGAATCCATGAAGGATTCCACGGAGCGGGTGATCGCCCGCGTTCCGGTCGAGGTCGCCACCTACCTGCTCAACGAAAAGCGTGAACAGATCACCCAGCTCGAGGCCCGCAACGGCGTGCAAGTGGTGATGGTGCCCGATCCATCGCTGGAAACGCCGCACTACAGTGTCGAACGGGTGCGCGCAGCCGAAGCCGCCGAACACGAATCGAGCCAGCGGCGCAGCTACGAGATGGTAACGCCGCCGGCAGAGGCGACCTATGAACCGCCGGTCGAAGTCGAGGCCGAGGCCGGCGAGCGTCCGGCCGTCGAGGCCCTGACACCGCGCTCGCCCGCGCCCGCCGCGGCCGAGAAAAAACCGGCAGCAAAGCCGGCAACACCCGAGCCAAAGGCCGCCCCGGCCTCTGCTACGGCCACGAGCACCTCACCCGGCCTGCTCGCCCGTATCGTGCGCGCCCTGACGGGCGCCGGCGAGGCGGGCTCGCAGTCGGCAACCACCGCACCGAAAGCCGAACCCGCAACCGCGAAGAAAGCCGACAATCGTCGTCGCCAGCCTGCCGGTGAAGGCAGTGGCCCAAGCAAACCCGC
>CAZJGZ010000002.1:0-7798 GCA_964545695.1 uncultured Ectothiorhodospiraceae bacterium
AAAAATCCTTGTTCGTTGATTATTCAGCCTTTCTCGCCTCACCTGTCTCGACGCGGGCTTGAACGCAATCCGATCAAGAAATCGGCTGCAGTTGTCATGCGACCAACCCTGGCTGTCTGATTTTCGACTAGACGAGATGTGCAAGGCCTCCGGCGGACACACGGCCAATCCCGGCTCAACCGCAGGCGCTCCGGCACAGCCGGCTCAACCTCAAACGCTGGATCGGTCATGTTCCAACACGAATCATGACTTCGATCCACGACTTGCACCCGTGGATCCGGTAGCCACTTTCTGCACCGCGGATCGGCCTGTGTGGATCAGCCGCCCATCAGGAGAATCCAGCGGGCTTCATTGAGGCGCTGGACATGCTCGGCATCCCCGCCGCGGTCCGGGTGGTTTTGCTGGACCAGGGAGCGATAGCGAGCCTGAATCGCGGCGTCATCGACGGGGTCCGAAAGCCCAAGCACCGCGAGGGCCTGCTGGCGGCGTTCACCGTGCCGCAGGCACCGCCAGAAGGAGCCGAGTAGCGCTTCCACCGCGGCGGCGTCGGTGACGTTCAGACGGTCCAGATCGAGATAGTACGCGCGCAACGGATCATGGCAGGCAGGGCTGGCCACCCCGCACGACTCGGGTCCCTCCGCGCCCCGAGTCGCGGACTCCAGCCCGACATCAAGACAGTCGATACGCAGCCACTCGCCCTGTTCCGCACAGGCGTCACGCAGACGGTACAGACAGTGAAACAGCAGGAAATGGCTGCGGAACAGGCTCAGCGGCTCGCGCAGGCAAGCATCGGCGAAGGGCTC
Organism: uncultured Ectothiorhodospiraceae bacterium; assembly: GCA_964545695.1. Lineage (GTDB taxonomy): Bacteria > Pseudomonadota > Gammaproteobacteria > XJ16 > Halofilaceae > Halofilum. Next base: position 804 of record CAZJGZ010000002.1, read on the forward strand.
GATCCGCTGGCGCCGCAGCGCGTCGATGAGTGCGTGCTCGGTCAGTCCATCGGGATGAGCGCGGATTACGTCAAGAACCGCAGCCAGCAGCGCCGGGTCAATGCGCGATCGAGCATCTGCCTGGTTACTGTGATCGAAAGTCATGTCATGCCCCGGCCCGGGCCTCCTGCGCGGCCTGCAGCCGTTGTATGCTGCGGCGCATGATGCGAGCCGCAGGCCCGGATGTCCACGCTGCGGCAGGTCGATGTTCACGATGAAACCGGAAACGGCCCCGTGTTACGCCTGATTGCGATTGTCCTGTTGCTCAATGCATTCCTGCTGGCGCTGGCGTTGCCGCGCGCTGGCGGCGTCGGGTCTGACTGGCTGGCGCTGGAGGCCTTGATCGCCGGCGGGCTGTTCTGCCTGCTGGCGAAGCGACGCTGGGCGCGGCTGTGGGCCTGGCTGGTGGGGGCGCTGGTCGCGCTGCTCGCACTGCTGGCCTTCTTCGACGGAGTCGCGCGGCTGGCGGTGAATCGCCCACTCAATCTCTATCTCGACTGGCCGCACGTGGTGTCCATCTACCACCTGATCACGGGCAATCTCTCGCTCCCGGCAGCGCTCGCGGGGACGGTCGTGCTGGTGGTGCTGGTCATCGGCATTGCGTGGACGATCACCGCCCTGCTCCAGCATCTGTCCGTTGCCGGCAGCGGAGCCGGTGCTGCGCGGGGCGTCGCCGCGACCATGCTGATCCTGAGTGTTGCTGTCGTAATCCTCGGGCCGGCGGCGCGCGAACCATTGCGCGCAAGTACGCCCGCGATAACGCTGGTCACGGACCAGATTCAGCAGGGGCGTCGCACGCATGCGGAACTCGCGGCGTTCGACGAGCAACTTGCAACCGGCAAGGACCCGGTCACGCCATTGACCGGCCTCGGCGATACGGACGTGATCCTCGGCCTGCTGGAATCCTATGGCGCAAGTGCGGTGTTCGATGAACGCTACGCCCGGGAAATCCTGCCGCGTCTGGCGGCCATGGAAGCGGGCATCACTGCCAATGACCTGCACATGGTCTCCGGTACCATCAACGCACCGATATTCGGCGGCCAGTCCTGGCTCGCTCACGGTACATTGCTGAGCGGTTTGTGGATCGACTCGCATCCGCGCTATGAGCGCCTGCTCGACAGCGACCGAAACAACCTCGTACGCGAATTCAATGCCACCGGCCATGAAACGATGACGTTGATGCCGGCCAATGTGCAGCCCTGGCCAGAGGGCACCTGGTTCGGCTACGACCGCTACTTCGATGCCCGGGCGCTGAACTATGCGGGCCCCTCGCTCAACTGGGTGACGATGCCCGATCAGTACGTCTGGTCACATTTTCAGGACCAGATCCGCAGTTCCATCGACGCACCGATCTTCGCCAAGATCGTACTGGTCAGCAGCCATGCGCCGTGGGTCCCGGTGCTTCCGGTCATCGATGACTGGGACACGATCGGTGACGGCCGTCTGTTCGAACAATGGGCCGACGAGGCCGATTCCCCACAGGAAGTGTGGAGCGACCCCGAACGCATCCGCGACCATTTCGCCCGCTCGGTCGGCTATGCAGTGGACGTCGCTGCGGCGTACGCCGAGCGTTACGTCGATGACGATACCCTGCTGATCCTGATGGGTGACCACCAGCCGGCACCGATCATCACCGGTGCCGATGCGAGCCCAGCGGTGCCGGTGCACATCATCAGCGGCAATCCGCAACTGCTCGAACCGTTCCGTCGCCACGGTTTTGTCGACGGCGCCATGCCCGCCACGGAACACCCGGACCACGCCATGGACGAATTCCGCGGCTGGTTGTCGGCGGCCTTCGGCGACGTGCAACGCTGACGGAACGGACACGAGCAACCGGGACCAGTCCATGTGGGTTCGCGAACCTTTTGCATCATCAGATGGTCTATCGGATGTCACCAATCCGAAATCCGCAATGCGGAAGAGATGATGGATGGCATGCCGAATACGGACCTCGCGCATGGCATGTGAATTGCTAGTACTCCTTTGCGGAGGTTTACTTGGCGGTACACGGACGGACTGCACCACGGGATCCCTGCATGGACCGGGGCTGAACCAGGAGCAGTCCGGCATGATCCCCCTGACGAGGTGTGATACATGGTGAAACCGCTGAAATTCGTTGTGCTGCTGGGCTTTCTGTGGATGCTGGCGCTCCCCCATGCCAGTGCCGATACGGTCAAGGCAGCGACCCTGCCGGGGTATCCGCCATTCGGCTTTTACGAGACCGGTGCCGAGGAAAAGACCTGGCACACGGTAGTTCCCGGAGATACGTACCCCGCTTTTCGTGGGTACAGTTGGGATGTACTGCGCGAAGCCTTCCACGCCATGGACTACACCATCGAATTGCGTGTCGTTCCGTGGGCACGGGCCATGCACGACCTGGAATGGCAGACCGTGGACCTGCTCTACCCGACCGGCCGCACCGAAGAGCGGGAGACCTACATGAGCTATTCCAGCGAGCCAGTCAACGAGGTCAACTTCCTGATCTATACCGATCCTGGCCCGGGCGGCATTCTGGCCGGAAGTCATCTGGAAGATCTGGCCGGCAAACGCGTTGCCGTTGCCCGCGGCTGGAACTTCGGCGAGGAATGGGACAATGCCACTCATTTCGACAAGGAAGAGGTCGACTCCATTGAGCAAGGGTTTGCCATGCTTGAAGCGGGGCGCGTGGACGGCTTCGCGGGCTATGAAGTGGTGTGGGATTACCACATCGCCGAGAACAGCCTGGGCGAATATGCAAAGCTGCCGCCATTCGGCGTTGCACGAGAATACGTCACGACCCTGACGGGTAACGAACAGGGAGAGGCCATGCTGGAGATCTTTGACCAGGGCAAGCGCCGAATCGAGGACAACGGCACGATGGCCGAAATCGAAGCCCGCTGGCAGTAACAGGCAGCGGGCAAGCAAAGTTGCCGCGAGTGACAGGCCCGGCGGCGGCGATGACGCCGCCGGGCCTGTCACTCGCCGGCGGAAAGCAAGCCATGCAGGCCAGTGCACTCCACCAGCGGATCATCGCAGTCGACAAGAATCCGCGACGCGGCCAGCACATGGGCGCGACCAGTGATGGTGTTCGCCACCACCTGCAGCGCGCCCTCACTGTGGACGCCGGTGAATTCTCCGATGAATCCGGTCTCGCGCAGCGACACCGTTTCCAGTCGATCGCCAGGCTCGATGTGGCCCTCGTGATGCATCAGGGCCAGCCGTGCGGAGGTGCCGGTCCCCGTTGTACTGCGGCAGATGACGCCAGGATGGACGTAGGTCGCCGAGCGTGAGCGGTAATGATGGCCGGTCACTGCCTCGACCGGCCCCATGAAGTGCAGGAACGGCAGCGGACCGACGTCCCCCAGGGTGTAGTGGGAAAAACCGCGCTCGGCGCGGATCGCCTCGACGATGCGATGAGCACAGGCCGCCAGTTGATCCTCCTCGTCGCGGGTCAGTCGGAAGCCGAGTTCGGCGGCATCGACCAGGGCATAGAAACCGCCGCTGTAGGCGATGCTGTACGTGACCTCGCCGATCTCCGGCACATGAATGCGCGCGCGATACGTATCGATGTAACTGGGCAGGCCCTCGCACGTGATGGCCTCGACCCGGCCGTTGGCGACGCGCGCTTCGATCTGCACGAGGCCGGCGGGCGCTTCCAGCAGGAAATGTTGCGTACCCTCTTGCTTCTCGACCAGCCCGGTTTCCAGCACGGCCGTCGCCGTGCACAGGGTGTTGGAGCCGGAGTAGATCGGATAGCCCATCACTTCCATGATGATGTAACCCGCCGCCGCGCGCGGGTCCGTGGCCGGCACCAGCAGATCGACCGACATCTCGGGAATGCCGTACGGCTCATTCAGCAGCAGCTTGCGCAGGCCATCGGCCTCAGCGCGCAGGTATTCCATCTGCTGGCGCACCGTGGTGCCGGGCAGCGGCGCGATACCGCCGGTGACGATCCGGCTGACATCACCGCCGGCATGGGTGTCGAGCAGATCGAAGCTCAGCCGCGTCGTCATTGCGCCCCCGTCGAGGTGCCGGACGGCAGGGCAAACGGAGCGCCATGTTCGTCCCACACGGCATCGGGCACCATGACGATCTTGCCGAGATAGTCGCTGCCGCGGTCGACGAAGTAACGCTCGGCGGCGTGCAGATCGGACAACCGGAATGCGGCGTGCAGCACGGGCCGGAGCTGTCCCGCGCGGATCCATTCGATGAGCTGCTCGGCCTCCGCGCGCGTGCCGTGGGAGACGCCGAAGATCTGTACCTGGTACAGATAGATGCGCGTCCACATGATCTCGCTGACGTTGCCGCCGCTGGCGCCGGCGATGCTCAGCCGTGGATAGTCGGCACGCTGTTTCATGTCGAAGATCATGGTGTCGATGAAACGGTCGGTCATGTCGCCGCCGACGAGGTCCATGACGGCGTCGATGGGACGATCGCCGGTGACCGCACGCACGCGTTTCTCGAAGTCGGCCATATCCCGCGAGCGATCCAGCACGGCTTCCGCGCCAAGGTCGATCAACGCATCCGCCTTGTCGGCCTGGCTGAGCGCATAGGGAATCGCACCCAGGATGCGGCAGAGCTGGATCAGTGCCGTGCCCACACCGCCGCTCGCGCCGGTGACCAGTACGCGCTCCCCCGCCTTCACACGTGCCGACGTCAGCATGTGTAGCGCGGTCTGACAGGAGCACATGCCCATGGCCGCGAGTTCGGCATCGGCGAGATCGGGATTGGCGACAGCATGGAACTGATCGGCCGGTACGGCGATGTACTCGGCGAAACCGCCATCGGCACCGTGGCCGTAGTAATCGGGCGTCAGGTTGATGTCACGACGCGCGTCGGCATAGAGGTTGAAATCCAGCAGTCCGCGCTCGCCGATCCGGGCCCGATCAACGCCCTCGCCAACACCGGCCACCCGGCCGGCCACATCGGCACCCTGGATGCGTGGAAAGGTCAGCGTCGGTGAACCGCCGATCTGGAACGAGACCTTGTCGCCCTGGTCCTTCGTGGGATACAAGCCCTCGCGCGCCTTGCGATCCGTGTTGTTCTTCGCCGTCGCCGTGACCCGGACCAGCACCTCCCCGGGACCGGGCTGCGGCACGGGCACGTCCTGGCGATATTCGAGCCGCTCGATGTCACCATGCCCGGTGAGGACCATGGCCGCCATTGAACCCGGCAGTTCGTCGGAGTTGCTGGTGTCCGTCATCTCCAGATTCCCGCTGCTTGCCTGTGATGGCGCACATTATTGCAGAGGCAGCGGCTTGTCGGTGCACGCTCCGGCCAGCACACCGGGCTTTGTTGCGGGATATGATGGGCCTATGCTGCGCGCAAATCATCACACGAGAAAACGTTGCCATGGCCGCGAGGAATCGAGACAGCACGTATGTGCGGGATACCGACATCACCAGCGAAATCTCCGCCCACGAGCGTATCCGCGGCGATGTTCACATTGGCCGCGGGCTGCGGCTGGCGGGCGTGGTACGCGGCAACATCGAGGCCCTGGGCCCCGAGAGTGATCTGATCATCGCCGCCAGCGGCCGTGTCGAGGGAAGCGTGAAGGTCGCTCGCGTACGAATCGACGGCGCGGTGACCGGCAATGTGCAGGTGGACGGCCATGTGGAAATCACGGCCTCGGCGGTCATCGAGGCCGAAACCATCACCTACGGATCGATCAACATCGAACACGGTGCACGCGTCGACGCCCATCTGCGCTGCCGCCACGCGGAGTACAACGAACACGAGTGACGCCGCGGGCCGTCTGCCTCAGTCGAGCGGCAGGCCGCGTGCGGCCAGGAAGGCACGTGCATCCTCGGCATCCTGCTCGAACCAGGCCCGCGCGGAGCCCAGACGGAAGGTATAGCCCCACGCATCCATGTCGGCCTGGATGCGATGCCGGCCGACATCGGCGAGGTGACCGCCGAGGATGATCTGCAGGTAGCACACGCCGCACTCTTCCAGCAGGGTGCCGCCGGCATCGGTGTGCAGGTGGGCCCTGCGGGCGGCATCCATGCACAGAAAGTGGCCGGCCTCGTGCAGGGCGGAATGCACCGGCGTGTCGTCCCGGACATACAGCGTGTCACCGATCAGACCGGCCTCCGGCTCGCCCCAGTAGGTACCGGGTATCGGTTCGCCGGGCGCCGTGCGCTGCACGCACAGACCGTAGTGACCGAGCAGCTCGGCCAGGGCGGTGGTATCGATGTCGCCGCAGGTCAGCATCGCTCGAAGCTGAAGGACATGACTTCGTCGAGGGTTTCCACACCGGCTGCCAGCATGACCAGTCGATCGAAACCAAGGGCCACCCCGGAGCAGTCCGGCAGGCCGTGAGCGAGCGCGGCCAGAAGGGATGCGTCCAGCGGCGGCGCGGCGCCCCCGCGCTCCGCGATCGCCATGCGCTCGGCCTCGAGACGGCGGCGCTGTTCATCGGCATCGGCCAGCTCGCGAAAACCGTTGGCCAGTTCCACCCCCTGCCAGTAGAGCTCGAAGCGTGCCGCCACTCGCGGGTCATCCGGATCGGGCCGCGCCAGTGCCGCCTGGGTTACCGGCCAGCCGTGGACGAACACCGGCCGCTCGCGCGAGAGCACGGGTACCACCGCGGCGGCGAGCAACCAGTCCAGCAGCCCCTCGCGGTCATCGGCGGCCAGGCCCGTGACCTCGCCGATACCGGCCTTGTTTGCGGCGGCCCGGAGCTCCGCGTGATCGGCATCGAACGGATCCAGCCCGAGGACTTCGCCAAACGCCGCCTGCCACGACAGGCGGCGCGCCGGCGGTACCTCGCACTCGCCGGCACAGGCGGCGATCACCACGGCTTCCACTTCATCCATCAATTCATGATGGTCATAATCGAGGCGATACCACTCCAACAGGGTGAATTCGGGCTGGTGGTGCCGCCCCTGCTCGCCGTCGCGGAAAACCGGGCCGAGCTGCCAGCAATCGCCGATGCCCGCAGCCAGCAGCCGTTTCATGGCTGCCTCGGGCGAAGT
>CAZJGZ010000002.1:7898-12298 GCA_964545695.1 uncultured Ectothiorhodospiraceae bacterium
AAGTTCGGCGAATCGACCGTGAGCGGCTCGCCGTTGTACAGCGTGACCTCGCAGGTGTCCTGCTCGCGCAGCCACTTGGCGGCATCGCCAACGGCGGCCTGGTCGGCGGCGAGCTGCTCGAACGTGTTCGGGTCCATGAAATGCCAGTATTCGCCGTCGCTGTAGAGGAAGGTCATCTCGGTATCGATGACATCCGCCGCCTCGACCGTTTCACCCGACTTGAAGGTCCGTTCGATCACGCGCCCCGAGCGAAGATTGCGCACCTTGACCCGGTTGAATGCCTGGCCCTTGCCCGGCTTGACGAATTCGTTGTCGACGATGGCATAGGGATCGCCATCGAGCATGATCTTGAGTCCACCCTTGAATTCGTTGGTGCTGTATGTCGCCATTTGACCCTCAAGCAGATGCCGGCAAAAATCAGTCGCACATGATACCTGTTACTGCACAGCGAAAAAACGTGCCGAGCTGGCAGCAGGAGCTGCGCCATGCCGTCCGCGATGCCGACGAGCTGTGCCGGCTGCTGGGGCTGGACACCGCGGACGTCCTGCCCGACGGCGCCGGCTTCCCGGTGCGCGTGCCCCGCGCGTTCGTCGCCCGCATGCACCCCGGCGACCCGCATGACCCATTGCTGCGGCAGGTATTGCCGCTACGCGAGGAAGCCCTCGAGGTGCCCGGCTTCGGCCCCGACCCGGTCGGTGATCAGGCCGCGATGGCGCTTCCGGGACTGCTGCACAAGTATCACGGCCGCGTGCTGCTGACCGTCACCGGGGCCTGCGCCATCCACTGTCGCTACTGTTTCCGGCGCGAGTTTCCCTACGCCGAGGCCAACCCGCGGCGGGATCACGGTTTCCCCGCACTCGGTCACATCCGTGATGACCCTTCGATCCACGAGGTCATCCTCAGCGGCGGCGACCCATTATCGCTGAGTGATCCCGCGCTCGCCGGACTCGTCAGTCAGCTCGAGGCGATCGACCATGTCGACACGGTACGCCTCCACACTCGCCTCCCGGTGGTACTCCCCAGCCGGGTCAACGCGGACCTGCTCGACTGGCTGCGCGCGACATCCCTGCACAAGGTATTGGTCATCCACGCCAACCACCCACGCGAAATCGACGCTGACGTGGCCAGCGCATTGCGTGACCTTGCCGGCACCGGCGCCGTGCTGCTCAATCAGGCCGTGCTTCTCCGCGGTGTGAACGACTGCAGTGAGACGCTGTGCGAGCTGTCGCAGCGCCTGTTCGCGGTGGGGGTGCTGCCCTATTACCTGCATGTGCTTGACCCGGTCCGGGGTGCGGCGCACTTCCGGGTACCCGACACCGAGGCGGCGACGCTGGTCGCCGCAGCGGCGGCGCGCCTGCCCGGCTATCTCGTGCCGCGTCTGGTCCGCGAGGAGCCGGGCCAACCCGGCAAGACTCCGGTACACTGGGTCTGGCATGCGTCTGCTGAACCCGCAAACGCGATCTGATGCTTGCTGGCCGGCCTGCAACCCGTCCGCCCGGCCGGCAACTTCGGGCTCGACAAAGGAGAGGTGATACTTGAGCAAGGAATCCGTCATTCGTGCGCTGGTCGTTGCCGATTCCCCCGACGAGGCCGAACAGATCACCTCGATGATCCGCACCTCGGGCCATGCCGCTCGTACAGTCCGGGTCGAGACCGACGCCGAGCTCGTCGACGCGCTGGACCGCCAGCAGTTCGACATCCTCGTACACATGCTCGGGGCGCTCGACCTCGAGCTGAAGGACGTCCTCAAGATCACGAGCGAACGCAGCAGTCTGCTCTCGGTCATCGCGGCCGGCGAAGGCGAGCTGACGGCCGCCCAGGCCATGCGCATGGGTGCGGCGGACCGGGTGACACCCGAAGACAGCGAGCATTTGCGGCGGGCCCTCGCCCGCGAATTCGACGCCGTGACGGCGCGTCGCCGCGCGCGCGATCTGGAGACCATCTACCGGGAAAGCGAGGCGCGTGCACGGGCACTGATGGAGAGCTCGCGTGACGCCATCGCCTATATCCATGCCGGCATGCACGTCGTCGCCAACGATGCGTATCTGGAGCGGTTCGGCTACACCTCGTTCGAGGAACTCGAAGGCATGCCGATGATGGACATGGTCGAGTCCGACAACCAGGCCAGGATCAAGGAATTCCTGCGCAGTTTTTCGGCCAGCGAGGAGGCCGTCGGCAACATCCAGCTCAAGCTGCGCAAGCACGACGGTTCCAGCTTCGAAGCCGAGGTCGAATTTTCACGCGCCTCGATCGAGGGGGAGGCATGCAGTCAGATCATCATCCGTGACCCGGGCAACGCCGAGGAGCTCGAACGCCAGCTCAGCATGCTGAGCCAGCGCGACAGCGTCACGGGTCTGTACAACCACCAGTATTTCATGCAACTCCTCGGGAGCGCCCTCGCGGCGGCCGAGAAGGAGCAGCAGGAGTCGGCGCTGCTCGAGTTGCAGATCGATGACTTTGCGACCGTGCGCAACAACGTCGGCGTACTCGGGGCCGACCAGGTGCTCGCCAGCATCGGCGAGGTGCTGGCGGCCAATCTCGACGAGCAGGACTCGCTGGCGCGTCTCGATGGCGCCACCTATTCGTTGCTGACCAACCAGTCCGACCCGGAGCAGCTGGAAGAACTGGCGACGCGGCTGCGCGAGCAGGTCAAGGATCATATCTGCGAGGTGCGCGACCAGTCGGTCACCGTCACGATCTCCATCGGCATCACGCGGATCGACGGCAGCACCAGCGACCCGAACGATATCCTGTCGCGCGCGGAGCGAGCGCTGACCGAAGCGCGGGACAAGGGTGCCAACAACCACCTCCTGTACAAGCCGAAGCCCGGCGAGCTGTCGCAAAAGCAGATCGACAAGGAGTGGGCAGCGACCATTCGCGATATCCTGAAACAGGATCGACTGCGGTTGCTGTACCAGCCCGTGGTCAGCCTGACGGGCGACACCGCACCGCGCTATGAGGTCAAGGTCGAGATCCTCGACGAGAGCCACGAGCCGATGGAGAACTCGGACGAGGTCCTGGCTGCCGCAGACCGTACGGGGATGTCCAAGGGCCTTGATCGCTGGATCCTCCTGAACGCCTTTCGCCGACTGGCGTCGGCAACCCGGGAGCAGCCAGCCACCATCTTCCTCATCCCGCTCTCCGGCCATGCCTTCGAGGACACCGGGCTGTTTCGCTGGATCCACGACCGGATCAAGCAGCTCGAGCTGTCACCGGGCGCCATCGTGTTCCAGGCCGACGCCACGGCCGCGGCCACGCGCCTGAAGCGCGCGGGTGCGTTCGCCACGGCAGTGCACAAGATCGGCTGCAGCATGGCGCTCAGCGGCTTCGGCCACGGCTCGGAGCCATTCCAGCTATTGCGCCACGTCGAAGTGGACTACCTGCGCGTGCACGAGGATTTCATGCATGCTCTGGGGGAGAATCGAGACAACCAGGAGGCCTTGCGGGAGATCGCGACACAGGCGCGTGACGCCGGCAAGATCATGATCTGCCCCGGCATCACCGACGCTGGCAGCCTGACGGTCATCTGGTCGGTGGGCACCGACATGATCCAGGGCGAATTCCTGCAGGAGGCATCCGCGGAACTCGACTACGACTTCAGTTCGATGTCGATGTAGGCCGGTCGACCCGGCCCGGGGCAGAGACCGAGGCCGTCCCCCGCCCGCCTCGCCGTCAGGACATCAGAAGCCCATGCCCGGCGGCAGACGGCCCTTCATGCCGCGCATCATCTTCTCGGCGCCACCCTTCTTCGACATCTTCTTCATCATCTTCGACATCTGGGTATGCTGCTTCAGCAGGCGGTTGACATCCTGCACGCTCGTGCCCGAGCCCTGGGCAATCCGCCGCTTGCGCGAGCCATTGATGGTCGCGGGCCAGCGCCGTTCCTTGCGCGTCATCGAATTGATGATCGCAATCTGCCGACCGGGATTGCTCATGCCCGTGGCCTTCTTCAGGGCATCCTGCGACATCCCTTCCATACCGGGAAGCTTGTCCATCAACCCGGATAGTCCACCCATCTTGTTCATCTCTTCCAGCTGATCACGCAGATCGGACAGATCAAAGCTCTTGCCCTTCTTCAGCTTGCGCTGCAGCTTTTCCGCCTTGTCCGCATCCACCTTCTCCTCGGCCTGCTCGACCAGGCTCACCACATCGCCCATGCCGAGAATGCGCGAGGCGATCCGCTCGGGATGGAAGACTTCCAGGGCGTCGGTCTTCTCGCCGGAACCGAGGAACTTGATCGGCTTGCCCGTCACCATGCGCACGGACAGCGCGGCACCACCACGGGCATCGCCGTCCGTCTTGGTCAGCACCACACCCGTCAGTGGCAGGGCCTCGTCGAACGCCTGTGCGGTCCGTGCGGCGTCCTGGCCGGTCAGGCTGTCGACGACGAACAGCGTCTC
>CAZJGZ010000002.1:12398-16034 GCA_964545695.1 uncultured Ectothiorhodospiraceae bacterium
CGCTTGCGCTCGCGTCCCTTCAGGCGGCGTGCGAGCTTGGCGATGGTGGTGGTCTTGCCGGCGCCCTGCAGACCGGCCACCAGGACCACGGCGGGCGGCTGCGTCCGCAGCTCCAGCTCGACACTCTCGCCGCCCATGATGGCAACCAGCTCATCCTGCACCACCTTGACCAGCGCCTGGCCGGGGGAAACACTACCCACCACCTCCCGGCCCAGCGCACGCTCACGCGCACGCTCGATGAATTGCTTGACCACCGGCAGCGCGACATCCGCCTCCAGCAGCGCCATGCGCACCTCGCGCAGCGCGTCGCGGATGTTGTCCTCGGTCAGGCGTCCCTGACCGCGGATATTCTTGAGCGTCTTGCCCAGGCGTTCACTGAGATTATCAAACAAGGCGTGCATCCCCACCCGGTACAACCGGGCGATCTCGCGGTGAATTGCGGGTTGTCAGACGAGCGATTATAGCGCGAAGACGTCGCCCGCCTGAAGGCGATGGAAGCTGCGGTCCGGGTCATGCTGGCGCAATTCGGACATGATCTGCTCATCGGAGCCGGTCTTCAGATGGGTGATCGCTACCTGCGGGTCGAGTTCGAGCTGGACCAGATCCCGCACCAGGGTTGCCGGGACGTAATGCCCCGCCTTCCCGGCGAGCTCCGCATGCTCGTCGGAGAACGCCGCTTCGACGATAAGCAGATCGAGGCGCGGCTGCCGATTGAGCACCGGCCACAGCGCGTTGTTGGGGCCGCTGTCACCGGCGTAACAGAAACAGCTCCCGGATGCATCGGTCACCAGGAACCCGGCCGCCGGCACGGCGTGTTCGGCGGGCACCATGCGGACCGTGCGCGCGCCGAGCGTGCAGACGTCGCCGTACTCCATGGGCGCGAAGCGCAGGAGGCCGTCGCCCGGTTTCGGCAATTCGCGGAAGTCCGGCCAGATCGTCCAGTTGAACAGATGGCTGCTCAGCGCCTCGATGGTTGCGGGCAGTGCGTGCACCGTCAATGGCGCATCAAGACGATCGAAGAGTGAATCCATCAGCAAGGGGATACTCAGAACGTGATCCAGGTGGGAATGGGTCACGAAGATATGCCGGACATGCTGCAGCACATCGACGTCCAGGTCGCAGACCCCCGTACCCGCGTCCAGCAGAATGTCATCGTCCAGCAGCATCGCGGTGGTGCGACCACCCGAGCCGATGCCTCCGCTGCAGCCAAGTATCTGCAGACGCATATCCCCCCCTTCGGCGAACTGCTGGATGTTGGGCAATCCAGTCAGGCCCACCCGCAACCGGCGCATGCCGACGTCAGGATGCTAGCACGCGGGCGCTGCTGTCCCGGCCGGGACTTGCCGGGAATGTGAACTGGTTCACACAATCGCCGATCACGATCCCGCGTCAGTGAGCGGCCGTGATCTCCTCGGCCAGCTCCCGCAGCGCGCGCGCGGGCTCGCGCGCGCGTGTGACCGGGCGCCCGACCACGAGATGGTCGGCACCCGCGGCGAGCGCGGCTGCCGGTGTCATGATGCGGCGTTGATCATCCGCGCAGGCCGCTTGCGGCCGAATTCCGGGTGTGACCAGCACGAAATCCCGCCCCCGCTCCTTGCGCAATGCTGCGGCTTCACGCGCCGAGCACACGACGCCATCACAGCCGGCATCGCCGGCAAGACGGGCCAGACTCGCGGCCAACTCCGCCGGCTCTCGGCACCAGCCCAGTTCGTCGAGGTCTGCCCGATCCATGCTGGTGAGGACCGTGACCGCGGTGAGCAGTGGCCGATCGACGCCATCGCCGAGCGCCTCGCGCGCTGCCGCCAGCATCCGGGAACCGCCCATGGCGTGGACATTGACCATCCACACACCGAGATCCGCCGCGGCCCGACAGGCGGATGCCACGGTATTCGGGATATCGTGGAATTTCAGATCGAGGAAGACGTCGAAGCCCGCGTCCCGGATCATCGTCACCACGTCGGGTCCGGCTCGCGTGAACAGTTCCTTGCCGACCTTGAGGCGACACAGCGCCGGATCGAGTTCGCGCACCAGCGCACCAACCTCCGCCGGATCAGCGAGATCGAGCGCGACAATCAGGCGAATCGGGTCTGACTCGGACGCAAGCATGGCGCGGATCCTGTGTGCTGGTTAGTCATTCGCCTTCGATACCGATGATCGGCTTGACGCTGTTCCAGCTGCGGCAGCCGGGGCACTGCCAGTGCAGTACCTTGCCCTCGTGACCGCACTGGTGGCAATGATATACGGGCTTCGATTCCAGCAACTGATCGAGCATGCGCAGAACGATCTCCGCACTGGGGCGAGTGCGCTTGCTCGCGTACTCCATCTCGGCCTCGACCCAGTCCCGCAGCCCGCGCAGTGACGGGCGCTTGGCGACCTGTTCCTGGAAAAACGTGCGCGCGGCGGCTTCACCTTCATGCTCACGGATCACCCGCGTGGCTGCCCGGATCACGCTGTAGCCGTTGTAGCGCGACCGCAGCCGGTCAATGTAGGCCGTCAACACGGAGGGATGCTCGGCACGGCTCATCGCATCGAGCATGCGATCGATGACCTCGGGCAGAAACGCCGGATCCTGCGTTTCGACCCGCCGAAACGCGCGCACGGCCTGCCGGTATTGCCGATTCTCGAGTGCCAGATCGCCTTCGAGAATACTCGCACGGACACTGTCGGGATCAGCCGACAGTGCGCGCGACAACAGTTGCCGTGCCGCCTTCGGATTGCCCTTGCGCCGCTCCGCGTCCGCCAGCTCACAGTGGTAGTGCGCAACCAGGTAGCCCAGATTGTTGCCACTCACGCGCTGCAGGCGTCGTGCGATATCGATCGCCTGCTGCCATTCCCGCTCACGCTCATAGATGGTCAGCAACTGCCGACTCGCTTCGACCTCGTGGCTGCGTGAACGAACAAGCTCCTGGAACAGGCCTTCGGCCCGATCGAGCACGCCGGCTTTCATGTAGTCACGCGCCAGTTCCAGCAGCGCGAGCGAGCGGTTTTCGCGATCGAGGTTGGGCCGGGCAATCAGGTTCTGATGGATGCGGATGGCCCGATCGACTTCACCGCGACGGCGAAACAGGCTGCCCAGCGCCAGGTGGGTCTCAATCGTTTCGGTATCGACCTCCACCAGGCGAATGAATACATCGATGGCCTCATCCTGCTGCTCGTTGAGCAGGTAGTTCAGACCGCGGAAATACTCCTCGCCACTGCCGCTGCCGGGCCTCGATCCCGTCTTGCGCATACCCGAGCGGCGCCCGGCCCACCAGCCGCTGGCCGCGGCCACTGGCAGCAACAGCCAGAGCAGCTGCCACATCATCGGTGGTCCTTCAACGGTGCACGGCGCAGGCGATCACACTCGTCGCGGACATCACGCAGTTCCCGCGCCAGCCGTCGCCGCTCGGCGCGCGCACGCCAACGCCCAGGGATCATGCACAACAGCGCGAGGAGTACACCGACCACAAGGGCACCGGCCAGCAGCACCACCATGGGCGCCTCCACACGGGTCAAGCCGAAGTCGATCGAGGCGTACTCCGTGTTGCGCACGGCAAAAACGCCGATGAGCACCACCAGCACGAATGCGAGAGCCATGAAGAGGTAACGTTTCATCGGCAGGACCCGAACTCCCGTCGGGATGAGGTCAGCGTGATC
>CAZJGZ010000002.1:16134-43691 GCA_964545695.1 uncultured Ectothiorhodospiraceae bacterium
CGCCTGGCGCTGGCCTGGGCGAAGGAGTCCACACGGCGCTCGTCGCTACCGGCGTAGAGGGCGTTGACCTCTTCACGCAGCTGCTTGCCGGGCTTGAAGTGCGGGACATACTTGCCGCGCAGCACCACCGCGTCTCCCGACTTCGGATTGCGGCCCAGCCGGGGCGGGCGATAGTGCAGGCTGAAGCTGCCGAATCCCCGCACCTCGATGCGTTCGCCATTCGCCAGTGACTGGCTCATGGACTCGAGCAATCCCTTCACCGCCAACTCGACATCCCGATACGCGAGATGGCTCTGCTTGCGGGCCAATGTCTCGATCAATTCCGATTTGGTCATCGTGACCTCTGCTTGCCCTCGGGCGCTTGATCGCAACGGGGAGATCGATTCGCAGACACCGCTGGCGGGCCGGGACCAGTGCGCGCCGCCGCGTTCGCCAGCACACTGCAAGGGACCGGGCCGGCGCCCGTCAAGCGGTCCGACTTACGGCCGCTGAGCCCCCCGCTCACCCGGCCGCTTCCGTGGTGCCACGGGCCGGAGTCCGCCTCCGGCCCGTGCTACTACCGATCTGCTCGCCCGATCCCTGACTCGGGCAACCTGCTCTCAGTCACGCTCGTTGTTGCCGATCTGCTCCTTGAGCAGATCGCCGAGCGTGGTGTTCGCAGCGGTTTCACCGCGCTTGTAGTCCTTGACGGTCGCGCTTTCCTCGTCCTGATCGCGCGCCTTGATCGACAGATTCAGGGCGCGGCTCTTGCGATCCACACCGATGAACTTGGCTTCGACCTCGTCACCCGCCGACAGAACACTGCGCGCGTCCTCGACGCGATCACGCGAAATCTCGGTCGCCCGCAGGATCCCCTCGACGCCGTCGCCGAGGTCGACCGTGGCCGCCTTCGGTTCAACTTCGCTCACCGTCCCCTTGACGATGCTGCCCTTCGGGTTATCGGCCACGAAACTGGCAAACGGATCGGTATCAAGCTGTTTGACGCCAAGCGAAATGCGCTCGCGCTCGGGGTCCACCGAGAGCACGACGGCCTCGATTTCCTCGCCCTTCTGGAACTTGTGCACGGCATCCTCGCCGGCTTCGTTCCACGACAGATCGGACAGGTGAATAAGCCCGTCGATGCCGCCGTCGAGCCCGATGAAGACACCGAAGTCGGTGATCGACTTGATCTTGCCCGATACGCGATCACCCTTGTTATGGGTGGCAGCAAACTCGTCCCACGGGTTCGGCTGGCACTGCTTGATGCCGAGGGAGATGCGGCGACGCTCCTCGTCGATGTCGAGGATCATCACCTCGACCTCGTCGCCAATGGCGACGACCTTGGAGGGGCTGACGTTGCGATTGGTCCAGTCCATCTCCGAGACGTGCACCAGACCTTCGACGCCCTCCTCGACCTCGACGAAGCAGCCGTAATCGGCGATGTTCGTGACCTTGCCGAACAGGCGGGTGCCGGCGGGATAACGGCGCGCGATGTCGACCCACGGATCCTCGCCCAGCTGCTTGAGGCCGAGGGATACGCGGTTACGCTCGCGATCGAACTTGAGGACCTTGATGTCGAGTTCCTGGCCGACTTCCACGACTTCGGACGGATGCTTGACCCGCTTCCAGGCCATGTCGGTGATGTGCAGCAGGCCGTCGATACCGCCGAGATCGAGGAACGCGCCGTAGTCGGTCAGGTTCTTGACCACACCCTTGACCGTCTGGCCTTCCTGCAGATTCTTCAGCAGCTCTTCGCGCTCGGCGCTGTATTCGGACTCGACGACGGCACGGCGTGATACGACCACGTTGTTGCGGCGCTGATCGAGCTTGATGACCTTGAATTCCAGCTCCTTGCCTTCCAGGTAGCTGGTATCGCGGACGGGGCGGACATCGACCAGCGAACCCGGCAGGAATGCGCGGATGCCGTTGAGGTCGACGGTGAAACCGCCCTTGACCTTGCCGGTGATGTGTCCCTTGACCGTCTCGCCGGCCTCGAAGGCCTCCTCGAGAGAAGACCAGGCGCGAACACGCTTCGCCTTTTCGCGCGAAACCCGGGTTTCACCGAACCCGTCTTCGACCGCGTCCAGCGCAACCTCGACGGTGTCACCCACGTCGATGGCCAGTTCGCCACTTTCATTGTAGAACTGCTGCGCCGGAATCACGCCTTCCGACTTGAGGCCTGCATTGACGATGACCAGATCATCCCGGACATCGACTACCGTTGCCATCAGCAGCGAGCCCGGGCGCATGTTGGTTTTCGCCAGGCTCTCCTCGAACAGATCCGCAAAACTCTCAGACATTCACTCTGAATCCATTGCTGTCGCGCGTGCTGCGCTTGCCCGATTGCGCCGTCCCGGTGCAATACGGATTGTGGTTAATGACGTCGCGCCTTCCTGCGCAACGCGTGTATCGCCCTCCCACTCGGGAGCGCGCCCTGTTCAGTCTCCGCCGATGCGTTCCCGGACCAGGTCCAGAACCCGTCCGACAACGTCGTCGATGGTGTGGTCAGTCGAATCGATGACCACGGCATCTTCGGCGGGTACGAGCGGCGAGGCTGCCCGCGCACTGTCGCGCGCGTCGCGCGCCTCGATATCCCGTAAAAGATCGCGGAGGCTAACACCAATCCCCTTTTCCTTCAACTGCTTATGGCGTCTCCGCGCCCGCTCCTCCGCGCTCGCCGTGAGAAAGATCTTCACTGCAGCGTCGGGGAATACCACCGTCCCCATGTCACGGCCATCCGCGACGAGCCCCGGCAGGCGGCGAAAATCGTGCTGGCGCGCCAGCAGCGCCTCGCGCACCGCGGGCGTCGCGGCCGTCCGCGAGGCGTTCATGCCGACCTCTTCCAGGCGAACGTCCGCCGTGACATTGCGCCCATCAAGCCAGATCCGCAGGCCACCCTCGCTGTCGGGTTCGAACTCGGGCTTCATGGTCGCGGCCACGGCCGCCAGCGCGGCCTCGTCATCGAAAGCGACACCCCGGCGCATGGCCGCCAGCGCCGTCAGCCGGTAGAGCGCGCCGCTGTCGAGCAGATGGAAGCCGAGCTCGCGCGCCACGCGCCCCGCGATGGTCCCCTTGCCCGAACCACTGGGGCCATCGATGCAGATCGTCGGCGGCGAAGCGGTCACGTTCCAGCCTCCTGTTGGTCCAGCGCCCGGATATCGAGGCCGACGTCGTGGGCGCTGTCGACAAAGCCGGGAAACGAAGTATCCACATTGCGGCAGTCATCGATGGTAATCGTCGAGCCCGCGCGCAGGGCGGCGATGGCAAAGCTCATGGCCACGCGATGATCGCCGGCGCTGTCCACACGGCCGCCATCAAGGTGGCCGCCGGTGATCTCGATGCCATCGTGCGCGGGTTGCGCGTCGACGCCGAGGGCTTGCAGGCCGTCGGCCATGACCTGGATCCGGTCGGATTCCTTCACGCGCAGTTCCTCGGCGCCGGTCAGGCGTGTCGTCCCCTGCGCGCAGGCGGCGGCGATGAACAGCGCCGGGAATTCGTCGATCGCGCGCGGCACCACAGCAGCCGGGATATCGATGCCGTGCAGCTCCGCCGCGCGCACGCGCAGGTCCGCCACCGGCTCACCGCCAGCGGTACGCTCGGCCAGGACCTCGATATTCGCGCCCATGGCCCGGAGTACCTCGATCACGCCGGTACGTGTCGGGTTCATGCCGACATGCTCGAGCACCAGGTCCGACCCGGGCGCAATGGTCGCACCGACGAGGAAGAACGCGGCCGACGAGATGTCCGCCGGAATATCGACGGCACAGGCGCGCAGGCGACCACCACCCATGACCGCCGAACGCAGCGGCCCACGTTCCACGTCATAACCGAATCCGCCCAGCATGCGCTCCGTGTGGTCGCGACTCTCCGCCGGTTCGCGCACCAGGGTGCGGCCGTCGGCATAGAGGCCGGCGAGCAGCAGCGCGGACTTGACCTGGGCACTTGCCACCGGCGAGTCATACTCGATGCCGACCAGCGCGCGGCCACCGCGAATGCGCAGCGGCGGCGTGCCCGCATCCGCGGCCTCGATCCGGGCCCCCATGAGCGCGAGCGGTTCGGTGACCCGCTTCATCGGTCGTCGCATGAGCGACGCATCGCCGATCAACTCCGTATCGAACGGCTGGGCCGCAAGCAACCCCGCGAGCAGGCGCATGGATGTACCCGAGTTGCCGAGATCGAGCGGCCCGTCGGGCGCCCGCAGACCGTCGATGCCACGGCCATGGACCACCACACGCCCCCGGTCGGGGCCGTTGATCTCGATACCCAGGCGGCGAAAGGCATGGATGGTGCCGATGGCATCGGCACCCTCGAGGAAGCCGTCGATCTCCGTCACGCCATCGGCAAGCGAGCCGAGGATGATGGCGCGATGCGAGATCGACTTGTCTCCGGGCACACGCAGACGCCCGCGCAGGGCGCCGCCGGGCTCGACTCGGAAGGTGCGCGCGGTACTCATCCGCAGAACCGATCCCGCGCCGCCTTGGCCTGACGGAATCGCGTCAGCAGTCCGTCCGCATCGCCGACTTCGACCTCGGCCGTCAGCGCGTCCAGATCATCACGGTACGACTGCAACGCCGCCAGCAGGGATTCCCGATTGGCCAGGCAGATATCGCGCCACATCAACGGGTCACTGGAGGCGATCCGCGTAAAGTCGCGAAAGCCGCCGGCGGCGTAGCGAAACACCCGCTCGGCATCACCGGAGCGCGCCAGCGCATCGACCAGGCCAAAGGCGAGCATGTGCGGAAGATGGCTGGTCGCCGCGAGCAGGCGATCATGATCGGCGACATCAAGACGCTCCACCAGCGCCCCGGTACGCACCCAGAGACGCTCGACCCGCTCGACCGCATCGGCATCGACCTCCGCGGTCGGCGTGAGCAACACCCGCCGGCCGCGATAAAGGCTCGGGAAGGCAGCGCCCACACCGCTGTGTTCGGTGCCGGCGATCGGATGCCCCGGCACGAAACGGCCGAGCGTACCAAGTGCGGTGCGGGCGTCGGCGACGACACTGCCCTTCACGCTGCCGGCGTCGGTTACCACCGTATCGGCCGCCAGCCCGGGGGCCACTGCCGTAAGCACCGCGCGCATCGCGCCCATGGGCACGGCGAGCAGGACTACGTCGGCACCCTCGACGCCGGCAACGGCATCGGTTTCGATACGATCGACCACCCCCAGATCGAGTGCCTCGGCAAGGCGCTCGCGATCCCGACCGATACCCACGATTTCGCCGGCATGCCCGGCGGCCTTCAGGGCAAGGCCGAACGATCCGCCAATCAGCCCGACACCGACAATGGCAACCCGCTCATGCATGGCGCGAGCCTGCAACCATCGTTGTCGCCTTGGCGGGCACTGTCACTTGTCTCATGCCGCCAATACTTCCCGGAGACTCTGCAGGAAACGCTCGTTCTCGTCTGCCGTACCGACGGATACGCGCAGATGATGCGGCAGTTCATAACCGGCGATTGGTCGCACGATCACGCCACGGCGCAGCAGCGCCTCGTAGACGTCGGCTGCATCCCGGCCCACATCGACCGCGATGAAGTTCGCCACCGAGGGAATGAAGGCCAGCCCCTGCTCGGTGAAACCCGCCGCCAGGCGGACCAGGCCCGCCGTATTCACGCGCCGGCTCTCATCGAGAAACGCCGCATCATCAAGGGCGGCTTCCGCGGCGGCAAGGGCGACGGCATTGACGTTGAACGGATGGCGCACGCGATTGAGCAATTCGGCGAGCGCCGGCGACGACAACGCATATCCACAGCGCAGACCGGACAGGCCGTGGATCTTGGAGAAACTGCGAGTGACGATCAGATTGGGATGGTCGCCAAGCCAGCCACTGGCCTCGACATAGTCATCCACGCCGTCGACGCATTCCGCGTATGCCTCGTCGACAACCACGACCACATGATCGGGCACGGAATCGAGAAAGCGCTTCAGTGCATCCCCGGCCACCCACGTACCCGTGGGATTGTTCGGATTCGCGAGGAAGACGACGCGGGTCTCCGCATTGATGCACTCACGCATGGCGTCCAGGTCATGTCCATACGGCGCCGTCGGATGATCACTCGGCAATGCCGGAGCGATGTTCGGCTCACCACCCGCCGCACGGGTCGCGATCGGGTAGACGGCGAAGGCGTGACGGGAGAAGACTGCGTTGCGACCCGGCCCGAGGAAGGTTCGCGCGATCATGTCGAGCACGTCATTGGAACCATTGCCGAGCGTGACGGCCGCCGGCTCCACACTGAACTGGGTCGCGATGCGCTCGCGCAGGGCCGTGCCGGCACCATCGGGATAACGGTTCACGTCGGCTGCCGCGGCACATGCGGCTTCGACGGCCCGTGGGCTGGGGCCTCGCGGATTCTCGTTCGAGGCCAGTTTGATGATGTCATCAAGGCCGTACTCGCGCGCCAGCGTGGCGATCGGCTTGCCCGGCTCGTAGGGCGACAGATCACGCACACCGGGCATGGCAAGTGCGAGCGGATCAAAACTCATGCGGTTACCCCGTGAATCAGCAATGCCCGACCCTCAGGAGTGCGCTCGTGGATACGAACCGAGAACGCGGCACAGCGCGGCCTCGTCCTCGAGCGCGGCAAGCGCCGGGCGGAGGGCTTCATCCTCGGCATGACCGAGGACGTCGACAAAGAAGATGTACTGCCAGAGCCGACCCCGTGCCGGTCGTGATTCGAGTCGGGTCATGTCGATCCCGTGCTCGGCCAGCGGGCGGATCAGCTCGAAGAGTGCGCCCGGACGATTGCGCGCGGCCAGCATCAGCGAGGTCTTGTCATCGCCGGATGGCGGTACGTCGTGATCGCCCACGACCAGGAAACGGGTGGTGTTGTCCGGCTCGTCCTCGATGCGTTCAGCCAGCGAATTGAGGGCGTAGATTTCGGCCGCCATGGCACCGGCAATGGCACCCGTGCCGGCCTCGTTGCCGGCGCGTCGAGCGGCTTCGCCATTGCTGGATACGGCAATGCGCTGTGCATGCGGCAGCCGGGCATCCAGCCATTCACGGCACTGCGCCAAAGCCTGCTGATGAGCGTACACGGTGGTAACCGCTGCCAGATCCTGCTCACCACTGACCAGATGATGATGAATGCGCAGCAGCACCTCGCCGCAGATGCGCAGATTCGATCCAGGAAAGACGTCCAGCGTGTGCGTGACCATGCCCTCGGTCGAGTTCTCGACCGGCACCACGCCGAAATCCGCCGAACCCGCAGCCACCTCACGGAACACCTCGTCGATCGCGCCCAGTGGTACCGGCTTCACGAAGCGCCCGAAGTGCTTGTGCACGGCCGCGTGAGTGAACGTCCCCTGCGGTCCGAGGTAGGCAATCGACAGCGGCTGCTCCAGGGCGAGACAGGCGGAAATCAGCTCCCGGAAGACGCGGGTAATGGCCTCGTCACCGAGCGGACCAGGGTTGCGCCGGGCAATCTCGCGCAACACGTGTGCTTCGCGCTCGGGGCGCCAGAACATGCCGGCCTCGCCGCCCTCGCGCTTGATCTCGGCCACTTCCTGGGCACAGGCGGCACGCTGGTTCACCAGCTCGACGATGCGCTCATCGAGTTCGTCGATACGGTCGCGGACGGCGGCCAGACGTGGATCATCGGCCTCCCCGTTAGTGCTCATCGGTACGTCTCCGTCTCGACCGCATCCCGTGCGCCGCCATCATTCCTGGCTGTCATCATCGACCGCGGCCGCGTCACCGGCCTCATCCTCGTCTTCCGCGAGTTTCTCCACGCGCGCGATCTGCACGAGCTTCTCCCCGGCACCCAGGCGAATCAGCCGCACACCCTGCGCGTCGCGGCCCATGCGCGAGATTTCCGCCGTCGGCGTCCGCACCAGCGTCCCCGCATCGGAAATAAGCATCAGTTCGTCACTCTCGGCGACCTGAACCGCACCGACCACGGCACCATTGCGCTCCGTTGCCTGGATGGCGCGCACACCCTGGCCACCACGGCCGATACGGCGGAACGCCTCGACCGGCGTGCGCTTGCCGTAGCCATTCGCCGTCGCGGTCAGGATGTCGCCCTCACCCACAATGATCAGGGCAATGACATGCGCATCCGCGCCCAGGCGCATGCCGCGCACGCCGGTCGCGGTCCGCCCCATGGCCCGGACCTGACTCTCCTCGAACTGGATCGCCTTGCCGCCGGAAGAGAACAGCATGATATCGCGATCGCCGTCGGTAAGCGCGACGTCCACGAGCCAGTCGTCGATACGCAGATCCAGTGCGATGATGCCGTTCGATCGCGGCCGCGAGAAGTGCGACAGCGGGGTCTTCTTGACAATACCGGAGCGGGTCGCCATGAACACGAAGCGATCCTCCGGAAACTCGCGCACGGGCAGGACGGCATTCACCCGCTCGCCCTCGTCAAGCGGCAGCAGATTGATCATCGGTCGCCCGCGGGCGCCACGCGATGCCACCGGCAGTTCCCAGACCTTCTTCCAGTAGACCTTGCCGTGGCTGGTAAAGCACAGCAGCGTGTCATGGGTCGAAGCGACGAACAGCTTGTCGACGAAGTCCTCGTCCTTCATCCGAGTGGCCGACTTGCCGCGCCCGCCACGCCGCTGGGTACTGTAATCATTGAGCGGCTGGGCCTTGGCATAGCCGGCGTTGGAGATCGTCACCACGACCTCCTCGTCAGAAATCAGGTCTTCGACCGTGAGTTCGTCCTGCCGGCTCTGAATCTCCGTTCGGCGTTCGTCGCCATACTGCTCGCTGATCGCGACCAGCTCCTCACGAATCACTTCCATCAGGCGGTCCGGATTCTCCAGGATCTCCAGCAGCTCGGCGATACGCTCGAGAATGCCACTGTATTCCTCGACCACCTTGTCCTGTTCCAGCCCCGTCAGACGATGCAGGCGCAGATCGAGGATCGCCTGCGCCTGTTGCGGTGACAAGCGGTACCCATCGTCTTGCAGGCCGAATTCCGGGTCCAGGTCGTCCGGCCGTGACGCACGTGAACCGGCGCGATCGAGCATGTCCGACACCACACCGGGCGCCCAGACCTCATTGACCAGCGCCTTCTTCGCCTCGCCGGGATTGGGCGACGCCTTGATCAGGGCAATCACCGGATCGATGTTGGCCAGCGCCACAGCCAGGCCCTCGAGCACGTGGGCGCGCTCACGCGCCTTGCGCAACTCGAAGATGCTGCGCCGGGTGACCACCTCGCGACGATGGCGAATGAACGCCTGCAGCACCTCGCGCAGGTCCATCTGGCGAGGCTGGCCATCTTCGAGTGCCACCATGTTGATGCCGAAGACCAGCGCCATCTGCGTGTGCTTGTACAGATTGTTCAGGATGACGTCGGTGATCTCGCCGCGGCGCAATTCGATCACGACGCGCAGACCATCCTTGTCCGATTCGTCGCGCAGCTCGGAAATGCCCTCGATGCGCTTGTTCTTGACCAGTTCGGCGATCTTTTCCAGCAAGCGCGCCTTGTTCACCTGGTACGGCAGCTCGGTAACGATGATGGTCTCGCGCCCGTTGCGCTCGTCCGTCTCGACATGCGTGCGGGCACGGATCTCGATACGTCCGCGGCCGGTCCGGTAAGCCTCGCGGATGCCGCGCGAGCCGTTGATCAGTCCCCAGGTCGGGAAATCGGGACCCGGGATGTATTCCATCAGCGCGTTGATATCGAGCGTCGGGTCATCGATCAGGGCAATCGTGGCGCCCACCACCTCGCGCAGATTGTGCGGCGGGATATTGGTCGCCATGCCCACGGCGATACCGGCCGAGCCATTGACCAGCAGGTTCGGCACCCGCGTTGGCAGCACGGCCGGTTCATGCTCGGTTTCGTCGTAGTTCAGGGTGAAATCGACGGTCTCCTTGTCGATATCGGCAAGCAGTTCATGCGCCATTCGCGCCATGCGGACTTCGGTATAACGCATGGCGGCCGCGGCATCGCCGTCGATCGAGCCGAAGTTGCCCTGCCCATCGACGAGCGGATAGCGCATGGAGAACGGCTGCACCATGCGCACGATGGTGTCGTAGACGGCGGAATCACCGTGCGGATGGTATTTACCGATGACATCACCGACCACACGTGCCGATTTCTTGTAGGGCTTGTTCCAGTCATTGCCCAGTTCGCGCATGGCATGCAGTACGCGTCGATGCACCGGCTTGAGCCCGTCGCGCACATCCGGCAGCGCACGCCCGACGATCACGCTCATGGCGTAATCAAGATAGGACTGGCGCATCTCCTCTTCGAGATTGACCGGGAAGACTTCCTTTGCGAAATCCGTCATGACCGCTTGCCGCCTGTTGCGCTGTGTGCAGCGTTATGCCGCATCCTGCTGGTACATATGGACATCCCGCTGCGGGAACGGGATGGTGATGCCGTTGCGATCGAGTGCAAGCTTGGCCTGTTTGCGCAGCTCGAATGCAGCCGGCCAGAACTCGTCGCCCGACGTCCAGAAGCGCATACCGAGATTCACCGACGAGTCCGCCAGCTCGCGCACGAGAATCCGCGGCTCCGGATCCTGGTGGACGCGCTCGTCGGCGGCGAGCACATCGAGCAATACGCGCTGCGCCTGGTCAATGTCGTCGGCATAGTGAATGCCGATGACGATGTCGTGCCGACGGTTCGGATTGCGCGAAAAGTTGACGATCCGACCACCCCACAACGCCGCATTCGGGATTGCCTGGTAGATACCATCGAAACTCGTCAGCTCGGTGGTAAAGAGCCCGATCTCCTCGACCGTGCCCTCATGCCCATTGGCATTGATGTAGTCGCCAACGCCGAACGGGCGCAGGAACAGCAACAGCACGCCGGAGGCAATGTTGGCCAGCGTGCCCTGCAAGGCCAGACCAATGGCAAGGCCGAGAGCACCCAGCACCGCGAGAATGCTCGCAGTCTGCACACCGAATTGCGCCAGCACCATGATGAGCACGGTAATCAACACGAAATAGCGCACAATGCCGGCGAGCGCGACCGTGAGCGTCGCATCCATGCGCTCGATTCGGGACAGGCCGCGGCGCACACCACGCTGCGCCCAGCCGGCCACGATCCAGCCGATGATGATGAGGATCAACGCACTGATGACGCTGGTCCCGAGGTCCACCGCGAGGGGAGCAATCTGCTCCATGAGCTGTTCCGAGGAGGTTTCCATCAATGTCGTCTCCAGGTTATTGCTGACCGCCCTCAACCACTCTTCCAGCGCACGGAATAAAGGTCGAAGCGGCGATCCTTGAGATTCTGGACGGTGCCGGTATTGCGCGCCGAGGTCAGCGTTTCCAGACGCAGATCGGCGATTCCGACCATCTCGGTATTGGGTGTGGTGTCCGCAGCAATGCCATCGCGTGCGAAACCGAAGTCACAGGGCGTCAGGATGCAGCTCTGCGCGTACTGGATGTCCAGGTTTTCCACCCCCGGCAGGTTGCCGCAGTTGCCCGAGAGTATGACGTAGCACTGGTTTTCCACCGCACGGGCCTGCGCGCAATAGCGCACGCGCAGGAAGCTCTGACGCTCGTCGGTGCAGAAGGGCACGAACAGCATCTGTGCGCCCTGATTCACCAGATGCCGCGCCATTTCCGGGAACTCGGCGTCGTAGCAGATCATCACCCCGATCGGACCGCAGTCGGTCTGGATCGGAGACACGTCCGCACCGCCGGTGATATTCCACCAGTAGCGCTCATTGGGCGTTGGATGGATCTTCGACTGTTCGTGGATCGAGCCGTCGCGCAGGAACACATAGCAGATGTTCTGGACATCCCCGCCCTTGACCTTGGTCGGATGCGAACCGCCGATGATGTTGATGTTGTAGCGCACCGCGAGCCGCGACATCATTTCCTTGAACTGGTCGGTAAAGTCGGTCAGATAATCGATCGACTTGGCCGGCGATAGCGGGTGTTCCTCCAGCGACAGCAGCTGGAGGGTGAAGAGCTCCGGGAATGTCACGAAGTCGGCGCCGTAGTCGGCCACCACGTCGACGAAATACTCGACGTACTGCTCGAATTCCTCGAACGATTTCACCCGCCGCAGCTCGTACTGGACGGTCGCCACGCGGACCGCGTCGGGCAGCCGATTGCTGGTCTCCGATCGCTCCGCACTGTCGTCATGCGCGACCTGCGGGTTCCGCCACACGAGATGGGCGGCATGACCCAGCGACGCCTTGTCGTCGGGCAGGTAGTCATACAGGATGCCGAGGAACTCGAAGCCGTTGCGCAACTGAAACGACAGGACCGAGTCCCGGATCTTCTTTTGCTGGACCTGCTCCACGTAGTCTTCCGGATCGCGGATCTTGCGGCGTTTCGACAAACCGGGGAGACGGCCGCCGAACACAATGCCCTTGAGCCGCAGGTACTGGCAGAGCTTCTTGCGTTCGTTGTACAGGCGCTGGCCGATACGCAGGTTGCGAAAGTCCGGGTCGATGAAGACCTCCATGCCGTACAACCAATCCCCCTGGGGATCATGGCGTGAGGCAAAACCGTGCCCCGTGATCTCGCTCCAGTTGTGCGTACCAAGGGCGAGATCCTCGCCGACAATGAAAGTCGCGCAGTAGCCGACCACCTGCCCCTCGTACTCGGCCACAAACTGCCCGTCGGCGAAATTATTGATCTGCCCGCGAATCATTTCCGCCGGGTAGGTGCTCTCACTGCCGTAGACCTTGCCCGAGAGCGTGGCGATGTCGCGGGCGTCGCGGGGCCGCGCGTTGCGGATGACGAGCGAGGGGCGCTGTTCCTTCTTGGTAGTCATTGATGCCCGGTCCGGAAAAAACGAGGATTATACCCGAATACGGCGCCGCTGTCGGGCGCCAAAACACCCCGCCGGCTGGCCATCCGCTACCCGCCGGGGGCTCCCGCCCGGCTTCACCGCGGGGGCGCATCGCGGCCACCATCGCTTGCCTCACCGGCGACAGCTGGGGATAATCGATCACCACCCAGTCAGACGATCCACCATGCCCGAGCGTCCGAATCGCTTCCCACTCCTCGACAACGTCGCGTCGCCGGCCGACCTCCGGGTCATGGACGGCGACACGCTGCAGCGGTTGAACGACGAAGTCCGCGCCTTCCACATCGAATCGGTGGCGGCGACGGGCGGTCACCTCGCGGCCGGACTGGGCGCGGTCGAGCTCACCGTGGCCCTGCATGCGGTATTCGAAACCCCGCGCGACCGCATTGTCTGGGATGTCGGCCACCAGACCTATCCGCACAAGATCCTCACGGGCCGGCGCGAGCGCATGGATACGATGCGCAAATGGGAGGGCCTGGCCGGTTTCACCAAGCGCGGCGAGAGCGAATACGACACTTTCGGGGTTGGCCATTCGAGCACGTCGATCAGCGCCGCCCTGGGCATGGCAATCGCGGCCGCCCAGAAACGGGAGAATCGGCAGGTGGTTGCGGTCATCGGCGACGGCGCGATGACCGCGGGCATGGCCTACGAGGCGCTCAACAATGCCGGCGATCTGGACGCCAATCTGCTGGTGATCCTCAACGACAACAATATGTCGATTTCGCCCAACGTCGGCGCCATGAACAAGTATCTCACCCGTCTCCTATCGGGCCGTCTGTACTCCCAGGCCCGCGAGGGCGGGAAGCAGGTACTGCGGGCCATGCCGCCGATGTGGGAGCTGGCGCGGCGCACGGAAGAGCACTTCAAGGGCATGGTGGTGCCCGGCACCATGTTCGAAGAGTTCGGCTTCAACTATTACGGCCCGGTCGACGGCCACGATCTGCCCAATCTGGTCAAGACGCTGCGCAATCTGCGCGAGCTCGAAGGGCCCCGGCTGCTGCATATCGTGACCCAGAAGGGCAAGGGCTACGCCCTGGCCGAGGACAACCCCGTCAGCTATCACGGAGTCAAGCCCTTCGACCCCGCGACCGGCCGCAAACTGGGCGCCACCGCGCCGGCGGCGAGCCCCACCTACACCGAGGTGTTCGGGCGCTGGCTCTGCGACGTCGCCGCGCAGGACAGCCGCGTGGTGGGCATTACCCCGGCCATGCGCGAGGGCTCCGGCCTGGTGGAGTTCGAGCAGCAGTTCCCCGAACGCTACTTCGATGTCGGCATTGCCGAGCAGCATGCGGTCACGTTTGCCGCCGGCCTGGCCTGCGAGGGACAACGACCCGTCGTGGCGATCTACTCGACCTTCCTCCAGCGGGCCTATGACCAGGTCGTGCACGACGTTGCGGTGCAGGGCCTGCCGGTCCTGTTCGCCATCGATCGTGCCGGCGTGGTCGGTGAGGACGGCCCCACGCATGCCGGGAGTTTCGACTACAGCTTCCTGCGCTGCCTGCCCGGGATGACCATCATGGCACCGGCGGACGAAAACGAATGCCGGCAAATGCTCTACACCGGCCTGCAGCTCGACGGCCCGGCAGCCGTTCGGTACCCGAAGGGCAATGGCCCCGGCGTCACCGTTGACGAGGCCATGCACGCACTGCCGGTTGGCCGAGCCGAGATTCGGCGCGAGGGTCGGAGCATCGCCCTGCTCGCCTTCGGCAGCCTGGTGGCCGCCGCCGAGGAGATCGCCGAGGAGCTCGACGCGACGGTGGTCAACATGCGGTTCATCAAGCCGCTCGACGAGACTACGGTGCTCGCCGCCGCGGAGCACCATGACCTGGTCGTGACCCTCGAGGAAAACGCCATTGCCGGCGGTGCAGGCGAGGCCGTCGTCGGCTGCCTCGCCACTCACGGCTGCGACGTCCGGGTGCACATGATCGGCCTGCCCGACGACTTTATCGGGCAGGGGTCGCGCGGCGATCAGCTCAAGGCGGCCGGACTGAACCCGGCCTCTCTCCTCGACAACATCCGCGAGCGAATCCGGAACGAAAAGGGTCATCGACGGCTGCGGGCGTGAGGGCAGGCATCCTGTGTATCAGGTGCTCGAACAACACGTCTGGCTGACGCTGTATTCATTGCGCGCAATCATGTTGTTGCGTAAGATCGCGTCGTTCGGACCGAGTGGCTAAAGCATGGCGGGAACCTATAACTTGCGGGTCTCCTGCGGATTCGCGGCAGCCCATCAGTTGCGTGGATATCCCGGCGACTGCAGCCGGCTTCACGGTCACAACTGGCGGATCGAAGCAGAAATCAAGGCGCAGCAGCTTGATGCCGTCGGCATGGGCCTGGACTTTCGCGAAATCCGCCGCGAGCTGCGGGCGATTGCGAAACGACTCGACCATCGATACCTGAACGAAATCGAGCCGTTCGACGAGATCAATCCGACAGCGGAAAACATTGCCAGGTATTTCTTCCACGAACTCGGCGCTCGCTTGAACTGCCCTGCCGTCACCGTCGATGCGGTCACGGTCTGGGAAAACGAACACGCCAGCGTGAGGTATACTGAACAGGAGGCTTGAAGCCAGCATGGTTGCCAACATCAACGAAATACCCGACATTCAGGGCACCCCGGACACCCGGCGCATCGCGATCGACCAGGTCGGGATCAAGGACATCCGCTATCCGATCACGGTGCGTGATCGCCATGGCGAAGCGTTGCCCACGGTCGCCCGTGCAACCATGACCGTGCATCTGCCCGAGGAATACAAGGGCACGCACATGTCGCGGTTCATCCAGATCCTTCATGAGCACAAGGAACCGCTGGCAGCCGACACCTTCGGCGCACTGATGGAGACCATGCTGACCCGGCTCGATGCATCGGCGGGTCGCATCGAACTCTCGTTCCCCTACTTTGCGCGCAAGAAGGCGCCTGTCAGTGGCATCGAGAGTCTGATGGACTACGAGGTCAAACTCACAGGCGATGTCGACACCGACGGAACCCGGCGCTTCTTCATCGGCGTCCTGATCCCGGTGACCAGCCTGTGCCCGTGCTCGAAGGAAATTTCGGATTACGGCGCGCACAACCAGCGCGCTCACGTCACCGTCGATGCGCGCGTGGATGGGCCGATCTGGATTCAGGATATTGTCGACATGGTCGAGAAATCCTCATCGGCGGAACTCTACGCCGTGCTCAAGCGACCGGACGAGAAGTACGTCACGGAGCAGGCCTACGACAACCCGAAATTCGTCGAGGACATGATCCGGGACGTGTCAGGGCGCCTGAACGCGGATCAGCGGATCCGTGCCTACAAGCTCGAGTGCGAGAATTTCGAAGCCATCCACAATCATCAGGCCTACGCACTGATCCACAAGGACAAGGACGCGGTCTAGCACAGGGCCAGATTCAGGAGTAGAGCGCAACCCGACTCGACGGGTTGCGCTTCCAACAGCCGACTGAAATATCAGTAGCCGACGGGCCCAACCCCACTACCCGAGCGGCGAGTGCCGCTGCCACGCGCGGGCCGTGCGTCGCCATCCGCGGCATAGACCGGACCCTCGATGATCGCGCCGTTCAGGGCATCGGCAAGGCGCTGGAGAAGTGCCTTTTCCGAAGTCCCGCTTTGCGGCACCCCGCTGAACCCGTCGGCACCGGCATCCAGACCATCCTCGGCCAGCGCCGCGACGATGCGTGTTTCACCATCGCGCGGGCGCAGCTGCAGGACAAACTCGCGCGCCTCGGGACCACGCCCGCCACGGAACATGTTGAACAGCCCGGTACTGCCGCCTCGGGTGGCGTCCGGTCCGACCCACAGGAAGCGATACAGCCCACGCTCCTCATCGACCGATTCGATCTCGGCGCCCAACCGTCCCAGCGACTCGCTCACGCGCCCGGCAGCCTCTTCCGCATCATCGATCAGCAGCGCCACCGAGGCCACGTTGCCTGACTCTTCGTATTCGGCATCACCCGGCTCGAAGCGCATGATGTCACCGCTGGCGACAACCTGTTCAGCGCGCTCCTGTCGCATGCCCACATAGGTGAGGAGGCGGCGCTGCATCTCGGCAACAATCGCGGGATCACCCGAGCCTCGCTGCCAGCCGAAACCGCGGTGACCATCTCGCCCACCCGCTTCTTGCCGCGTGTCCTCAGCGGTCCAGTGAGAAATGAAAACACGAGTTCCGGCATCATCCCGCATGCGCTCGACACGGAACTGGTAGCGATCATTGATCCCGGTATCACCGCGCCCGAACACACCGTCGAAGATACCGGCGATGCCACCCCGGGGTGGCGCGTCATAGCGGCGCGTCCAGTCAGTCTCGATGATACCGGCATCCGGCCGAACCACCTGTGGACGCAAGCCCTGGGCGCGCAGGAATGCTTCAAGCTCGGGCCAGACGTCATCGGCGCTGGCGCCACGCATCTCGAGCCAGCTACTCGAACCGGCCCGAACGAGCTCGATGTTCTGGAATTCGGGCGCGATCCGCTGGCGGCCCTCGTCGAGCGCGGGAATGCTCAAATCGGCTTGAGAACGCTCACGCGTCAGCTCTGGCGGCATGTCCAGCGAACGCTCGCTCTCCGCGCCCTTGTAGGCAACCTGCGGACTGTCACTGGGTGTCGAACAGGCAGTGGCACCGAGAATCACGGCAAGGCCGAGGAACGTTACGCGAACGCGGGTCTCATAGAACATCAGCATCTCGCAGCGCATCCGTGACGCGCGCGTGGTTGGCTTCGGTGAGCGGTAACAGCGGCAGACGGATGCCACTGTCGATCAGGCCCATGTGATACAGGGCCCACTTGACCGGTGTCGGACTGGGTTCACAGAACAGGGCCGCATGCAGCCCGGCCAGACGTCGGTCGACGGCTTCCGCGCCCTCACGATCGCCGGCAATGGCACGCGCACACATCTCCTGCATCAATCGGGGTGCGACATTGGCAGTGACGGAAATATCGCCGTGACCGCCGGCCAGCATGACCTCCATCGCGGTCGGGTCCTCGCCGCTGTACACCCGCATGCGTTCACCGCAGAGGTCGAGGATCTGGCGAGCCCTTGCCGGATCGCCGGTGGCCTCCTTGATGCCGATGATGTTCTCGACCTCGGCGAGCCGCGCGACGGTCTCGGGCAACAGATCAACGGCCGTACGCCCGGGGACGTTGTAGAGGATATGCGGGCAGGGAACCTCTTCCGCGACGCGCAGGAAATGCTGGAACATGCCTTCCTGGGTCGGCTTGTTGTAGTAGGGCGTGACCTGCAGCGTGGCGTCAGCACCGGCATCCATGCTCGCACGGGCCAGATGCACGGCCTCGGACGTCGAGTTCGCGCCGGCGCCGGCCAGCACCGGGATCCGGCCGGCCGCGCACTCCACCGTGCGCCGGATGACGCGGATGTGCTCCTCCGGGTCCAGCGTCGGCGATTCCCCGGTAGTACCCACGGAGATGATGGCATCGGTGCCGTTGTCGACATGGAACTCGACCAGCCGCGCGAGGGCGTCGTCATCGATGGCGCCATCGGGCCGCATCGGCGTGACCAGCGCAACCATACTACCCTGAAACATGGGGAATTCCTGATCTCGATCGGACCGCGAATGGTACTCATGCCCTGCCACAGAGACAACCTGCGGTCGTCGACGTTCCCGGCACCCGGCGTTCCCCGCGTATCGCCACTCGCGGTAGACTCTCGTGCGAATCCCGACACCACGACTCCTGACCCGCCACCCACGAGCAATCGCCATCATGACCGAACCCACAACAGGCCAGCCGGCCCCGGACTTCACACTGCCCGCCACGGGTGAGCGCTCGTTCACGCTGAGCGCCCAGCACGGCCGGGCGGTTGTCCTGTTCTTCTATCCGCGGGCCAACACCCCCGGCTGCACCACCGAGGTCCAGGCTTTCCGCGATCTGGCCGCGGATTTCCGGGCAGCGGACTGCGTGATTGCCGGTATCTCCCGCGACACGCTGCGTATCCAGGAGCGCTTCCGGGAACGTCACCAACTACCATTCGACCTGCTGGCCGACCCGGAAGAGGCGGTTTGCGGCCTGTACGCCGTGATGCGGGAAAAGAACCTCTATGGCAAGCGCGTGCGCGGCATCGAGCGCAGCACTTTCCTGATCGACGCGCACGGCGTGCTGCGTCAGCAATGGCGGGGCGTAAAGGTGCCCGGCCACGCGGATACCGTCCTGGCCGCCCTGCAGGCGTTGTAATCATCCTCGGCCGGTACGCACCAGATACCCGCGGTGCGGCCGCCTGCCCCGAAATCGGCAAAGTGAGCAACGGCATGACCGACAGCGAGCGCAGACTGTTCGTCCTCGATACCAATGTACTGATGCACGACCCGACGGCGCTGTTCCGCTTCAATGAGCACGACGTCTACCTGCCCATGGTGGTGCTCGAGGAGCTCGATGCGGGCAAGAAGGGGCTGTCCGAGACCGCGCGCAACGCGCGCCAGTCGAGCCGCTTCATCGATGACCTGATGAAGGCACATCGAGGCGAACCCATCGAGCAGGGGCTGCCGCTGGCGAGCATCGCCTATCGCCCGGGCGGGAACGGCGGCGATGCCGCGCCCGGGGAAACCACGCGGTCCAGCGGCCGGCTGCTGTTCGAGATGCAGCATCACGGCGATGCGCTGCCGACCGCGCTGCCGGGCAATCGTCCCGACAACTCCATCCTCGGCACCGCGCTGGCGATGATGGCCGAGCACCCCGAGTACCGGATCACCCTCGTCTCCAAGGACATCAATCTGCGGATCAAGGCGAGTGTCCTCGGCATCCACGCCGAGGACTACTACAACGACCAGGTGCTGGAAGATGCCAACATGCTCTACTCGGGCATGCGCGCACTGCCGGCCGACTTCTGGCAGCGCCAGGCGGCGGGGATGGATGCCTGGCAGAGCGAGGGGCGCACCTATTATCGCGTGACCGGCCCGGATACCACCGAATGGACGCCGAACGAGTGCCTGCACCTGGATGGCGAGGAGCCATTCGACGCACTGGTGCGGGAGGTCGGCACCGACAGCAGCGTCATCGAGCAGGTTCACTCGTTCTACAATGAAAACCAGGCGGTATGGGGCATCCGGGCGTTGAATCGGGAGCAGAACTTCGCCCTCAACCTGCTGCTCGATCCCGAGATCGAGTTCATCACCCTCCTCGGCATGGCGGGCACAGGCAAGACCTTGCTGACCCTGGCGGCCGCCCTCGAGCAGACCCTCGATGATCGCCGGTACACGGAAATCATCATGACCCGCGTGACCGTGCCTGTCGGCGAGGATATCGGCTTCCTGCCCGGCACCGAGGAAGAGAAGATGACGCCCTGGATGGGCGCGCTGATGGACAACCTCGAAGTGCTCACCGACAGCGGCCATGACGGCGTCTGGGAACGCCAGGCGACCAATGACCTGCTGCACAACCGGATCAAGGTCCGCTCGGTGAACTTCATGCGCGGGCGCACCTTTCTCAATCGATTTGTCATCATCGACGAAGCCCAGAACCTCACTGCCAAGCAGATGAAGACCCTGATCACGCGCGCGGGGCCGGGCACGAAGATTGTCTGTCTGGGCAATATCGCCCAGATCGACACGCCGTATCTGAGCGAGACCACATCCGGCCTGACCTACGTGGTCGATCGCTTCCGCGGCTGGCCGCACTCCGGCCACATCATTCTCACCCGGGGCGAGCGCTCGCGGCTGGCGGACCACGCCTCCGAGGTACTGTAGCCCGGCACGGGGGCTGCTAGACTCATTGCCCGCAGCACACACAACAAGGGGGCTCAGCCATGCATACCGTCCATCGGCCGATTGCAGGCCACATCGTCCTGCTGGCCGCACTGATGCTGACTGCCGCGCCGGCCGCCGCTTTCCTTGACGATCTGCAGGACCAGGTCGAGGAGGAAGTAGACGAGGTCACGAGCGACCTCGAAGAGCGCATCGACGAGGCCGAACACGATCTCCGTGCCGCCGAGCGCCGCCGTGACGAGGCCGAGGACGAGGCCCGCTCACTGGAACGAGAAGCCGAGCAACGCCGACGCGAGGCCGAACGCGAGGCCGAGGCAGCCGAGCGCGAGGCCACACAGCTGGAGCGGGATGCCGAACAGCGGCGCCGGGAAGCCGAGCGCGAACATGAACGCGCCCGCCGCGAGGCCGAGGAGGCTCGCGCCGAAGCCGAGGCTGCCGGTGATGAGCCGGAGGAGCGCGCTCTCGAAGCCGAGCGCGAAGCGGAGCGAGAGTTGCGGGAGGCCGAACGCGAGGCGGAACAACTGGAGCGCGACGCCGAACACAAGCGCCGGGAGGCCGAACGCGAGCAGGACCGCGCTGACCGCGAGGCCGGCCAGCTGGAGCGCCGCGCCGAGCGCGAACGCCGCGACGCGGAACAGGAGGTCGAGCAGACCGAGGCCGAACTCGAGGAGATCAAGGACGAGTGACGCCGGGAAGAGGGAGGGCGGAGGAAAACGGCCCGGCCACAGCAAGGGCCCACTCCACCGGCAGCGGCCAATCATAACGATAACCAAGGAGCAGACCACCAATGACAGGACTGATTGTTTTTCTCGTACTACTGCTGATCACGGTCGCCTACGGCGTCATGATCTACAACCGGCTGGTGGCCTACCGCAACCGCATGCGCAACGGCTTCGCGCAGATCGACGTCCAGCTGCAGCGCCGCTACGACCTGATCCCCAACCTCGTCAATACGGCGAAGCAGTACATGCAGCATGAACGCGAGACCCTGACCGGGGTGATCGAGGCGCGCAATCAGGCCAAGGCAGCCGAGGAATCCGCCGCACAGCAGCCGGA
This sequence comes from uncultured Ectothiorhodospiraceae bacterium, assembly GCA_964545695.1. Lineage (GTDB taxonomy): Bacteria > Pseudomonadota > Gammaproteobacteria > XJ16 > Halofilaceae > Halofilum. Next base: position 37,605 of record CAZJGZ010000002.1, read on the forward strand.
GAATGCGGCCCGCATGCGCGAGCTGGCGAAGGCCGAGGGCGGACTCGGGCAAGCACTGGGCCGGCTGTTCGCACTGTCCGAGAGCTATCCCGATCTCAAGGCCGACGGCACGATGCGGGATCTGATGGAAGAGCTGTCATCAACGGAAAACAAGGTCGCGTTCGCGCGTCAGCACTTCAATGATGCCGTCATGCAGTACAACACCTACCGCGAGCAGTTCCCCAACATCGTGGTGGCCGGTCCCACGGGATTCCTGCCCGCGCAACAGCTGGAGCTGGACGAGCCGGAAGCCGCACGCCAGCCGGTCCGTGTGAATTTCGAATAGCGCACGGAAACCGGCCATGGCCAGACAGGACTTCTTCGCTCGTCAGGACGAGGCGCGACGCCATACCGCACTGCTGGTGATCGGCTTTGCCCTTGCCGTCATCGGCGTGGTCACGGCCGTCAACGGGGTCGCCTGGGGGGTGGCCGCCTCCGGCTGGCTGACCACGGAAGTCGATTCCCTGCGGGACTGGATCCTTTCCGCACCCGCAGCCTGGACGGCCGGCATCACGGTTGCGGTCATCGGCGTCGGCTCCGGCATCCGCGCCACTCAGCTGGCCTACGGCGGGGGTGGCCGTGTCGCCACATTGATGGGTGGCCGCATTGTCGATCCTGATACCAGCGATGCCAACGAGAAGCAGCTGATCAACGTCGTCGAGGAAATATCGATCGCCGCCGGCATGCCACCCCCCGACGTCTATATCCTCGACCATGAGCAAGGCATCAATGCCTTTGCCGCCGGCACCGTACCAGCGAACGCGGCAGTTGCCTTCAGTGCCGGTGCCATCGAACAGCTCGACCGCGATGAGCTCCAGGGCGTCGTTGCCCATGAGTTCAGTCACATCGCCAACAGCGATATGCGTCTCAACATCCGGCTGCTGGCCCTGCTTGCCGGCATCACGCTGATCGGCGAGCTGGGCGCCTCGGTATGGCGCGGGCTGTTCCTGCGCCGGGGCCTGCGCGGGGGTGGCATCATGGCCGCAAGTGCCACGGGTGGACGAAGTAGAGGCGGTGGTGGCGGCGGCGACGCCCGTGGCCTGCTGTTTCTGCTCGTGGTCAGTCTGGCCCTGATCATCATCGGCTGGGTCGGGGTATTGATCGGGCGCATCATCAAAGCCGCCATATCGCGCCAGCGCGAATACCTCGCCGATGCCGCCGCCGTGCAGTTCACGCGTAACCCCGACGGCATTGCCGGCGCCCTGCTGAAGATCGCCGCCAACCGCAACGGCGGCATGCTGCAGGCCGCTCGTGCCGAGGAAGTCTCCCACATGGGCTTTACCCGTACCGTCGGCGGACTGACCGGCCTGACGGCCACGCATCCGCCGATCGAGGAGCGCCTGCGGGCCATCGGTCCGCAGTACGTCGCCCAGTACCGTCAGCAGGCACGCGCCGGCAAACGCGAAACCCGACGCCAGGAGCGGCGGCGTGAACGGGCGGAGCAGTCTTCCAAGGCCCAGGGTTCATCCACCAACAGCCCCGGCAGCCCCCTCGCCGACCACGTGCCGGATGCCCTCGACGCGGCCACACCCGGCCATGTCGCCAGTCTCCTGTCGGTCGCCGCCATCGGTGCCCTGGCCGGCAACCCCGCGGCGGCGCGCCTCGACGCGGCCCGCGCGCTGCTCGCCCGCATCCCGATCGATGTCTACGCCGCGCTCCACCAGCCGCTCCGGGCCCGCCAGCTGATCTGGGCCCTGCTGCTCAAGGAGCCCGACTACACTCGCCACCTGCCGGCTGCCGACTCTGCCGCGGTGCTCGACCTGCGCGGCCGCCTGGAGTCAGTCTGGGGTGATGGCAGTGGCGACCTGCAGGCGCAGATGCGGCTCCCCCTCCTGGAGCTGGCACTACCCGCCCTGCGGCAACTGGACCAGCAAGGGCGCCGCACGTTGATTGAAACCCTCGACCACCTGATTCGCGCCGATGGGCGTCTGGCAGTCCACGAGTACGCCCTGCGCACTGTGCTGATCCACCACCTGTTCGAACGCGAGCGGCCAGCCATCAATGCCACCACCCTCGATGGCATGCAAGGCGAAGCCCGTACGGTCCTGGCGCTGCTCTGCCGGGCCCTGCCGAATACGGACAACCAGCGGGAAGCGGCATGGGCCGCCGCGTTTTCAGCGCTCGGATGGGAGGAGGCGGCGCCACTTCCTGACGAGCCGCCGGGCCTGCGCGAATTTTCGGCAGCGCTTGAACGCCTGGCTGGCCTCCAGCCCAGCGCCCGTCGCGACCTGCTCGCAGCGTGCGCGGCGGCGGTCAGCTCAAACCAATCCATTACCGCGTCCGAGGGCGAGCTGCTGCGCGCCATCGCCGCCGTACTGGACATCCCGCTGCCACCACTGGATGCCTCGTGACCACCGCCGGCTGAGTGATCTCCGTGGGCACGTACAACGTTCGCCGCATTCGTGAAAAGGCCGATTACGCATGGTCAAGCGCCGGAAGCCCCCTTCAATGCGCTATCCTGCACACCTTTCCCGTCAACACAGGAGACTTTCGTGAAACTTCAGGACTCCGGTCTGCTGCACACGCAGTGCCACATCAACGGCGGCTGGGGCGGCGCGAAGAGCGTTGCCAAACTGCCCGTAACCAACCCCTCGACCGGCGAAGTGCTCGCCGAGGTGGATACGGTTGATGCCGCAGGCGCGCGCACGGCCATCGAGGCCGCGGCCGCAGCGCTGCCGGCCTGGCGCGACCGCACCGCCGCCGACCGCGCGGCCATCCTGCGCCGCTGGCATGACCTGATGCACGAGAACGTCGATGATCTGGCGCGGCTGATGACCGCGGAACAGGGCAAACCGCTGGCCGAATCGAAGGGCGAGATCGCCTACGCCGCGTCATTCCTGGAATGGTTCGCCGAGGAAGGCAAGCGCGCCTATGGTGACCTCATCCCGGCCCATCAGCCGGACAAGCGCATTGTCGTGGCCAAGGAGCCGATCGGCGTCTGCGCCGCCATCACGCCCTGGAACTTCCCGCAGGCCATGCTGACCCGCAAGCTCGGCGCCGCTCTGGCGGCGGGCTGCACGATGGTGGTCAAGCCGGCGGCCGAGACACCGCTTTCGGCCTTCGCCCTGGCCGAACTGGGCGTGCGTGCCGGTGTTCCGGCGGGCGTATTCAACGTCCTCGTCGGCGACGCCAAGGCCATCGGTGGTGAGTTCACCAGCAACCCCACCGTGCGCAAGGTCTCCTTCACCGGCTCAACGGCTGTGGGCAAGCTGCTCATGAAACAGTGCGCCGACACCGTCAAGAAGATCTCCCTCGAGCTCGGTGGCAACGCGCCCTTCATCGTGTTCGATGACGCCGACCTGGACGCCGCTGTCGAAGGCGCCATCGGCTCGAAGTACCGCAACATGGGTCAGACCTGCGTATGTGCCAATCGCATTCTGGTACAGGACGGCATCCACGATGCCTTTGCCGAGCGCCTGACCGAGCGGGTGCGCGAGCTGAAGGTCGGTGACGGCTTCGACGACGGTGTACAGCAGGGCCCGCTGATCGATGACCGGGCGATCGCCAAGGTCGAGGAGCACATCGCCGACGCCCTCGGTCAGGGCGCACAGGTGCTGACCGGCGGCAAGCGCCACGAGCGTGGGGGCACCTTCTTCCAGCCCACCGTGCTGTCGGGCGTGACCCCCGCCATGCGCATCGCCAGCGAAGAGACCTTCGGCCCGGTATCGCCGCTGTTCCGCTTCCAGAGCGAAGCCGAGGCCGTACAGATGGCCAACGACACCGACGCCGGTCTGGCCGCGTATTTCTACACCCGCGACTTCGGACGCGCCTGGCGCATCGGTCGGCACCTCGAGTACGGCATTGTCGGCATCAACACCGGCATCATCTCGACCGCGGTGGCGCCCTTCGGCGGCATGAAGGAATCCGGCCTCGGGCGCGAAGGCTCGAAGTACGGCATCGAGGATTATCTCGAGGTGAAGTACATGTGCATGGGCGGCATCGAGCCCGATCTGCAATAGCGCAGTGCAACGATTCGCCGTTCGCTCGCGTCCGGCCGGCTTCCAGGCCGGCCGGACGCATTGTCGGACTCGTGAGTCAGGCACGGGCCGGGATCCATCCGGCCCCCTGCTCCACCGCCTGACGGGCTGCTAGTGGGCCATCGCGCGCCGTCTCCTCGGCACGGAACCGAACGGAAACCGGAAGTGAACGCATCCCCTGCCCAGGACTCGCCACCCGGCTACCGCCGTGTCTGGGCTCTCGCCTGGCCGATCATGCTGTCGAATCTGTCGATCCCGCTCGTCGGTGCAGTCGATACCGCCGTCATGGGGCACATGCCCGATCCGGCCTACATCGGTGCGGTCGCAATCGGCGCCAGCCTGTTCAGCGTCCTCTTCTGGAGCTTCGGTTTCCTGCGCATGGGCACCACTGGTTTCGTGGCCCAGGCGTACGGCGTGGGCGACGGTCACGAGGCGCGCATGGCCTTCACCCGCGCGCTGCTCGTCGCCGGTGTGCTGGCGCTGGCAATACTGGCGCTGCAATGGCCCACCGCGGTAATCGCCTTCGCCATCATCGACGGCAGTGAGAGCGTCACGACACTCGCGCGCAGCTATTTCGACATCCGCATCTGGAGCGCGCCGGCCGCATTCGCCAACTATGCCCTGCTCGGCACATTGATCGGCCTGCAGAACACCCGTGCCGTGCTCGTCCATCAACTCGTGCTCAACGGCACCAACGTCGCGCTCGATCTGTTGTTCGTGCCCGTACTCGGCTTCGGCGTCGAGGGTGTCGCGCTCGCCTCGGTGATCGCCGAATTCACTGCGGTCGGTCTGGGCGTGTGGCTCGTGCTGCGTGAACTGGGCCGTCTGCCGGTGAGTCGTCCGCGAACGCGCCTGTTCGATCGCGAACGCCTGTCGGCATTGTTTGCCGTCAACGGCAATATCCTGATTCGCACGCTCTGCCTGGTCGCCAGCTTCTTCTGGTTTGCCGCCACGGGGGCACGCATCGGCGAGACCGAGCTGGCCGCCAACGCCGTATTGATGCAACTGCTGTTCTTCCTCGCCTACGGCCTCGATGGTTTTGCCCACGCCGCCGAGGGCCTGGCCGGGTCGGCCTGGGGACGGCGCAAGCGCACACACTTTACCGCCGCGATCCGTACCACCACCGTTTCCGCCTGCGGCGTTGCGCTGATCTTCACGCTGATCTATGCAGGCCTGGGGACCACGTTCATCAGCTGGATGACGGATCAGGAGAGCGTGCGCAGCACCGCGGCCACCTATCTGCCCTGGATGATTGCCGCCCCGTTGATTGCGGTCTGGAGTTTCCAGCTCGACGGCATTTTCATCGGCACCACGCGCACGGTCGAGATGCGCAATGCGATGCTGATTTCCTTCTTGTTCTTCCTCTTCGCGGTGTGGGCGCTGGTGCCGTTGCTGGGCAATCACGGTCTGTGGCTCGCCCTGATGCTGTTTCTGGCCCTCCGCGCGGCCACTCTGTTCGCCTACATGCCGCGGTTGCAGCGGGCACTGGATGGGCGCTCCCGTCAGACTGCCGATTCGGGGTAGAGTACGCACTCACCACGCACTCGGGAGCCCGCACGATGATCCGACGCCTGTCCCTGTCCGCAATTCTCCTGCTGGTATCCGCATTCGGCCCCGCGCATGCGACGGACGGTATCGATCACGGCCTGTTGTGGAAGGTCGAGCACACCGACATCGATGGCCCGAGCTACCTGTTCGGCACCATGCACAGCGCGGATGAGCGCGTGAACGACTTGCCGGACGACGTCGAGGCGGCCTTCAGTGAAGCCGAACGCTACCGCTTCGAGATCGATTTCTCGCGCATGCTCGAGGGTGAGGGTCTGATGCAGATGTTCTATCGCGACGGCCGCACCCTCGAGAACCAGATCCCCGACGATCTGTGGGAACGCACCCGCAAGGCCGCCGAGACCGCAGGCATCCCGGCGGCCAATCTGAACATGATGAAACCCTGGGCGGTCGCCATGATCCTCAGCATGCCGCAGGAGGACCCGACGCGGATGCTCGACTATCGGCTGTTCGAGCGCGCCCGGGACAGTGGGCGACCGGTCGAGGGGCTGGAGTCGATCGCGGA
>CAZJGZ010000002.1:43791-51268 GCA_964545695.1 uncultured Ectothiorhodospiraceae bacterium
TCGAGCGCGCCCGGGACAGTGGGCGACCGGTCGAGGGGCTGGAGTCGATCGCGGAACAGATCGGTGTCTTCGACGAACTCGGGCAAGACCAGCAGATCGAGATCCTGCGGCAGGCGGTCGACCTATTCGAAAGCGGCCTGATCGCGCCCATGTACGAGCAGATGATCGCGCTCTACCTGGAGCAGGATCTCGCCGGTCTGGTGGCAATGGCCGAAGACCACCCGACGCTGGCAAGCCCGGATGACGAGGCCGCGTTCATGCAGCGCCTGGTCGACGATCGCAACCGCATCATGGTAACGCGCATGGAATCGGGCCTGCGCGAGGGCGGCGCCTTCGTCGCGGTCGGCGCGCTGCACCTCCCTGGTGAGCAGGGCATCGTCCGCCTGCTCGAGGGCAAGGGCTATCGCGTATCGGTTGTGGAATAGCCGGCTCATGGGTCATGTGGGCATTGTCCGCACGCCCCCTGTCACCGGCTCCCTTGTCACCGGCTTTCGAGGCGCTCCACACGTTCGTCGATCCGGCGCATCAACTTGAGCATTTCCTCGCGCTCACCATGCGCCTTGGCCTCCATCTCTTGACGCCGCTGTTCCTCTTCCTCGTAATGTTTCTCCTGCATCGTATTCACAATGATACCGATGAACAGGTTGAGCACGGTGAATGCAGTAATCAGAATGAAGGTCACGAAATAGAGCCACGCGTAGGGGTAGGTCTCCATCACCGGCCGGGAAATCTCCTCGGACCAGCTCTCCAGCGTCATGACCTGGAACAGCGAATACATCGTCAGGCCCAGGTGGCCGAACTGCTCGGGGAAGGAATCCCGGAACAGATTCGTGCCCATGACCGCGAAGATGTAGAACACCATCAACAGCAGGAACGCGATCCAGCCGATGCTCGGGATTGCCCGCAACAGTGACTCGACGATGTGACGCAGGCGCTCGATCTTGGTCAGAAGGCGCAGCACACGCAGGATGCGCAGGGCTCGCAGGATCGCGAAGGGCCCCGAGTCCGGCGCCAGCGAGATTGCCACGATCACGAAATCGAACACGTTCCAGCCGCTGCGGAAGAAGCGGTAGTCGAAGGCGTACAACTTGATGGCGATCTCGAGCACGAAGATCGTCAGGACGCCCCGCTCCAGCCAGAGCAGAAGTTCACCAGCATGGGCCTCGATCGTGCGCGAGGTCTCCAGCCCCAGCGTGATCGCGTTGAACACGATCACGGCGATGATCACGTTCTGGATCCGCGGACTCTCGATCCAGTCGCCCACGCGCTGGCGAAACGAGCGCGGCGAATCAGCGGCCGAGGCGTTTTGGTTCATGGCGGATCCAGTGGTCGGCAGGGCTCGGGCGCGCCATTATACAGACGCGCGGGCGCCGATCGCGCGCCGCCCGTGCCAGGCGGCATTTCCGGTTATACTTGTACACAGACAGGCAGAAACTGACTCATTCCATGACCACCTCCTGGTTGCTCGAGCACCACGCTGAGCCGGAACAGCTGCCGCAGCGGCTGATTCTCAACACCTTCCCGGTCGTTGTCGGCCGCCAGGGCGGGATGACCCTGGCCGATGCCTCGCCGAACCTGTCGCGCTACCACGCGGAGCTGATGGAACGCGGTTCGCGCCTGTTTGTCCGGGATCTGGGGAGCCGCAACGGCACCTTCGTCAATCGTGAACGGATCGAACACGAGTGCGAACTCTTCGCGGGGGACCTGCTGCACTTCGCCGACGTCGAGTGCCGACTGTCGCGCACCGCCGACAGGGCCGGCGAATCGACCGCGATCCTGGCCCGCGACGAGCTCCCCGATCACGCCGGCGCCGAGTCCGATCAGCTGGAAAACAGCCGGTTCGAGTCGCTGTTCCAGCCCATCGTTTCTCTGCTCGACGAAACCATCATCGGCCACGAGTGCCTGACACGCGGCACCCATGACGGCAGACCGCAGCCGCCGGACAGGCTGCTGGAGCTCGCCGCATCGCATGGCGAAGTCGTCGTCCTGTCCGAGCGCATGCGCCTGGAAGGCCTCGCGGCGGCGGAATCCGCGGGTCTGGAGGGACCGATTTTCCTCAATACGCACCCGCAGGAACTCGACCACCCCGAGCGGCTGCTGGCGCATCTGGATGACGCCGCGCGGCACTATCCGCGCGCAACCCTGGTCGTGGAACTCCACGAGGCCGCGATTCCGGCGCTGGGCGTGATCGCCGAGCTTGCCAACGCCCTGCACCAGCGCGGCATCGGCCTGGCCTACGATGACTTCGGCGCCGGCCAGGCACGGCTGATGGAGCTCGTGTCCGCGCCACCGGATTACCTGAAGTTCGACCGCTCGTTGCTTACCGGGATTGACCAGGCACCGACGCGACAGCAGCGAATGCTGGCGATGCTGGTCGGGTATGCGCATGAGCACGGCATCCGCACGATCGCCGAAGGCATCGCCGAGTCGCGGGAAGCCGAGGTCTGCCTGGACCTGGGCTTCGACTATGCGCAGGGGTACTTCTTCGGTGAACCCGGGATATTCGGCGCGGCGGGCCAGGACTCAGGGATCATGTAAGCCCCGGCGAACCCTGGTGGGCCAGGATCGCCCATTAGCCGGCAAGGCCGCCCTGCTCGCGCGTTGCCCGGAAATCCACCTGCGGCCAGCGCTCCTGGATCATCTGCAAGTTGACCCGCGTGGGCGCGAGATACACCAGCTCACCGGCGTGATCCTCGGCCAGATTCTCCGTGACCTTGTCGCGGAAATCGCGTTCGCGCTTCGAATCGTCGCAATAGACCCAGCGCGCGGTTTGCACACCCACCGACTCGAATTGGCAATCGACCCGGTATTCGTCGCGCAGTCGCTGGGCGACGACATCGAACTGCAATGTCCCGACCGCGCCGAGGATCAGATCGTTGTTGTTGATCGGCCGGAACAGCTGGGTTGCGCCCTCTTCACACAACTGCTCCAGGCCTTTCTGGAGGGCCTTCATCTTCATCGGATCACGCAACTGCGCGCGGCGGAACAACTCCGGTGCAAAGTTCGGTATGCCGGTGAAAGCGAAGCGCTCGCCCTCGGTGAAGGTATCACCGATGCGGATGGTGCCGTGATTGGGCACGCCGATGACATCGCCCGGGAAGGCCTCCTCGGTGCGTCCACGTTCGGCCGCCATGAACGTCAACGCCTGGCTGATCTTGGTGTCCTTGCCCAGACGGGTGTTGTGGACTTTCATGCCCTTGGTGAAGCGCCCCGAACAGACCCGCAGGAAGGCGATGCGATCCCGATGCTGCGGGTCCATGTTCGCCTGGATCTTGAACACGAAGCCGGAAAAGCGCGGCTCGTCCGGATTGACCACGCGCTCGGTCGATTCTCGCGGTTGCGGCGGCGGGGCAAAACGGACGAACTCGTCCAGCAACTCCTGGATACCGAAGTTGTTGATCGCGGAGCCGAAGAATACCGGAGACAACGTGCCGTCGAGGAACGCCGCTTCGTCGAATTCATGGCTGGCCCCGCGCACCAGCTCGATCTCCTCGCGCAGCTCGTCGGCCTGGGCGCCGAGCGCCTCATCGAGGCGCGGATTGTCCAGCCCGTCGATCTTCTCGCCCTCGACAATGCCGCCATCATGCCGGGCCGAGAACAGATGGACGCGATCCTGCCAGAGGTGGAACACCCCGCGGAACCGCTGGCCCATGCCGATGGGCCAGGTGACCGGACTGCAGCCGATGCCGAGCGTGTTCTCGACCTCGTCCATCAGCTCCATCGGATCTCGGCCCTCTCGGTCGAGCTTGTTGATCAGCGTCATCACCGGCGTCGTGCGCAGGCGGCAGACATCCATCAGCTTCTCGGTGCGCTCCTCCACACCCTTGGCGACGTCGATCACCATGAGCGCCGAATCCACGGCGGTCAGCGTACGGTAGGTATCCTCGGAGAAATCCTCGTGCCCCGGCGTGTCGAGCAGATTGACGATGCGCTCGCGGTAGGGGAACTGCATGACCGCCGAGGTCACGGAGATGCCGCGCTGCTGCTCCATCTGCATCCAGTCGGCGGTCGCGTGCCGATCCGACTTGCGGCCCTTGACCGTGCCCGATTGCTGGATCGCGCCCCCGAAGAGCAGCAGCTTCTCGGTCACCGTGGTCTTGCCGGCGTCCGGGTGGGAGATGATCGCCAGCGTTCGCCGGCGCGCGGTTTCTTCAGCCTGTGCCGTCATGTCGTCCGGAGTTTGTCTGCGTCGGGATCCGCCGTCGGGCAGCGGTCCGGCCACGATTGGCCGGGCGCGGTATTGTACCTGCTGCGGTCGGCGACTGCGCTCCCCGTCAGCTCGCTGCCACGGACAGATCGCGTGCCATCACCAGTGCATCCTCACGCCCGAATGCGGCCGGATAGTAGCCCGGGCGCTGCCCGATGACGTGGAAACCGGCATCGGCGTAGAGCTTTACCGCGCCGTGGTTGGACGGGCGCACCTCGAGGAATGCATTGGTCGCCGCCATGCGCCGCGCAATATCGAGCAATTCCGCCAGCATGTCACGGGCAACGCCGCGGCGCCGGGCTTCGGCGGCCACGCAGAGATTGAGGATATGCGCCTCGCCCGCGCGCACCATCATGATGCCATGCCCGCAGATACCCTCCGGACGTTCCGCCACGAGGCAGCAGTAGCCGACCCGCAGGCAGTCCTCGAAGATGGTGCGCGACCAGGGATAGGGGTAGGACGCCTGCTCGTTGCCGACGACGCTGACGAGATCCCGGGTCACCATCGGGCGGAACCGGCAGGGGCATTGAATCGCGGCGACCATTGTGAGATTCCCGAGCGTTCGGCGAACGCAGGCCGTTCACGGCCTGTGGGTGCCAAGTTACGTGGGTGTGCGGTTGCGTTCAACCCGGAAGCCTGTGGGTTGCCGCGGACCGTCAGCGCTTGATCAGGCGGGTGCTCGCAGGGCCGCGCGCACCTGCTTGAGATCGGCCCAGGATTTCGCCTTCTCCTGCGGTTTGCGCAACAGATACGCCGGGTGATAGGTGACCCGGACGGGTGTCTCCATCGGTCCGTACTGGTGCCAGTGGCCACGCAGACGGCCGATGGTTTCATCGGTTGCCAAAAGTTGCTGGGCCGACACCCGACCCACAGCCAGGATCACCCGTGGCTGCATGAGTTCGATCTGGCGGCGCAGATACGGTGCGCAGGCCTCGGCCTCGTCGGCCCGCGGATCGCGGTTGCGCGGCGGCCGGCACTTGAGGATATTGGTGATGTACACCTGCTGACGATCCAGCTGGATCGCGGCCAGCATGCGATCGAGCAGCTGCCCGGCCGGGCCCACGAACGGTTCGCCGCGCCGGTCTTCCTCCTGCCCGGGCGCCTCGCCGATCACCAGCAGGTCTGCCCGCTCGTTGCCGACACCGAACACCGCCTGGGTGCGTTCCTCGCACAGACCACACTGCCGGCAGGTGAGCACGGTCGAGCGCAGTCGCGGCCAGTCCATGGTCGCAACCTCACCGGTTGCCCCATCGGCACGCTCCACGGTGGTTTCCACCGCTGCCGGCGACACCGGATCAGGCGCCGGCACAGAAGTCGCTTCAGCCGCCGCTTCAACCCCGGGGTCGCCGACCGGCTCGACTACATCGTCACCGCGATTCGCTGCGGATGCGGCCGCGGGCGCATCCGCGCGCGGCACCCAGAGCGTCACGCCAAGGGCCGCCAGCCACGCGCGCCGCTCCGACTCCGGCAACGCGGGTGGCGCCTGCGGCGACGGCTCGGGGCGGCTCACAGGTCAGCCGTCAGCTGCGGGTGTTCGCGATACGCACGTTGGCCCAGTTTGTTGAGGCCATTGACGTAGGCCTTCGCCGACGCAATCACGATGTCGGTATCCGCCGCCTGACCATTGACGATGCTGTTGCCTTCCATCAGGCGCACGGTAACCTCGCCCTGCGCGTCCGTACCCCCGGTGATGCTGTTCACCGAGTACAGGCGCAGCTCGGCCCCGCTGCCGACAATGGACTCGATGGCCTTGAAGGATGCATCAACTGGACCGTCGCCGCTGGCCGTCGCCGTGCGCCGCTCGCCTTCGACCAGCAGCACCACCTCGGCCTCGGGGATGACATCGCTTTCGCAACACACGCGCAGCCGCTCGAGCTGGTAGATCTCGTTGACTTCCTCGGTGTAGGCCTCGGTGACCAGGGCCTGCAGATCCTCGTCGAAGATCTCGTGCTTCTTGTCGGCCAGGTCCTTGAACCGGGCGAACACATCGTCGAGTTCGGCCGCGGTCTCGAACGTAATGCCCAGCTCCTCCAGCTTGGAGCGAAATGCGTTGCGCCCCGAGTGCTTGCCCATGACCATGCGGTTGTTGTTCCAGCCGACATCCTGGGCGCGCATGATCTCGTAGGTTTCGCGCGCCTTGAGCACACCGTCCTGGTGAATGCCCGATTCATGGGCGAAGGCGTTGGCACCGACAATGGCCTTGTTCGGCTGCACGTGGAAACCGGTGATGTTGGCGACCAGTCGCGAGGTCGGCAGAATCTCCGTGGCCTCGATATCGGTGTCACAGGGAAAATAGTCCTGACGCGTGCGCACGGCCATGACGATTTCCTCGAGCGAGGCATTGCCCGCGCGTTCGCCCAGACCGTTGATGGTGCACTCGACCTGTCGCGCCCCGCCCAGGACGCCGGCCAGCGAGTTCGCCACGGCCATGCCCAGATCATCATGGCAGTGCACTGACCATACAGCCTTGTCGGAATTCGGCACGCGCTCGCGCAGGCTGCGGATCAGATCACCGTACTGCGCCGGCACGTTGTAGCCCACCGTGTCTGGGATGTTGACCGTCTTCGCACCAGCCGCGATGGCCTGTTCGATGATGCGGCACAGGAAGTCGGGCTCGGAGCGGCCCGCGTCCTCGCAGGAGAACTCGACGTCGTCGGTCCACTTGCCGGCGCGCTTGACCGCGGCGACCGCGGCCTCGATCACGGCATCCGGCTGCATCTTGAGCTTGGCCTCCATGTGAATGGGCGAGGTGCCAATGAAGGTATGCACCCGACTCTGGGGGGCCGGTTTCACGGCCTCGCCGGCGCGGTCGATATCGCTCTCCTTCGCGCGCGCCAGGCCGGCGACCGTGCTGTAGCGGACCGTCCGCGCGACCGCCTGCACGGACTCGAAATCGCCATTGCTGGCCGCCGGGAAGCCGGCCTCGATGATGTCCACCTTGAGGCGATCGAGCGCCTTGGCGATACGCACCTTCTCTTCGCGGGTCATCGACGCGCCGGGACTCTGCTCGCCGTCGCGCAGCGTGGTATCGAATATGTACAGCTTGTCGTGACTCATGACGCTCTCCGTCAATCCTCGCCCCGGATGCATACCTGCATGACGGGACATGTGTCGTGTCCGACCCCCGGAGGGTCGGTCTGAATCTGCTGAATTGGGTGCGTTTGGCCTCGCCAGGTCATCTCTCCTGCCCTAGGGCAGGAGGAGAAGCGCGAGAAGCAGAAGGAGGGAATGCGGCAGCCGCGCACGCACCGACGCGAAGCCCGGGCGGGC
>CAZJGZ010000002.1:51368-56807 GCA_964545695.1 uncultured Ectothiorhodospiraceae bacterium
TCATCGCGCAGGGACTGTTCTGCACGCTGACGCTGATCATCATCATGATAGAAGATCGCCGAGCGGTACTGGCTGCCGACATCCGGGCCCTGGCGGTTGCGTTGGGTCGGATCATGGCACTGCCAGAACACGGCGAGCAGGTCGTCATAACCGACGCGCGCGGGGTCATACTGGACACGTACCGCCTCGGCATGCCCCGTATCGGTCGTGCACACCTGCCGATAGGTCGGCTCGGGCACGTGGCCGCCGGTATAGCCGGACTCGACCTCGGTCACGCCGGGGACTTCGCGGAACGCGTGCTCGACATGCCAGAAACAGCCGGCGCCAAAGGTTGCAGTTGTCATCGGTTCAATCCTCCGGTCCGGTTGCAGTGCGCGACCGGACATCACGGTTCACTCTACAGGATTCGCGCCCGCCCGGGACGAATCCGACCCACGCGCGCTCATTGCAAATTCTTTCGCCCGACCGCCTTGCGCGGATTGGCCGGCCGGGCTGGCCCGGGCGATCACGGTGTGGCGTGATCCTCGTCGCGGATACGGCCGATCGTATCGAGATAGGCCTGGATCAGTACCGGCTCGGGCACCACCCCGGCGAGCCGCTGACTACGCCCCACGCCGACCACGGGCACCGCATGCCCGTTGAATGAGCGAACACGGGCGAAGGCCTGCCAGATGCTGGTCGCTGTATCGAGCACGACCGCAGGGCGAACGACGCGCGAGGCAATGGTTTCCTCCCCCTGCCCGGCGTCGACGGCGGCGTCCAGTGCGCTCAGATCAATCACGCCCAGATAATGTTCGTCATCGCTGACCACCTGCGCCTCCTCCGCACCGGCGTCGACAATCACCGCACGTGCCTCCGCGCAGGAAACATCCGGGGTCAGCCGCAGGTAGTCATCGACCACCCAGGGGCCGATCGACGTCTCGTCCAGTACCACCTTGTCCCTGCCATGACGCAGGTCGAAGCCCGCGCGCCGCAGCTGGACATCGAACATCGAGCGCCCGAACAGGCGGTAGGCCACGAGGTTGGAGAACACCACCGTGACCAGCACGGCCATGGTCAGCTCGTAATTGCGCGTGAGCTCGAACACGATCAGTACGGTCGAGATTGGCGCCCCCATGACCGGACTGGTCACGGCCGCCATGCCGACGACGGCATACAACGTGACCAGCGTGGGATCGCTCGCCACCAGCGCACCGACCCCATGGCCGACCAGCGCACCGAACAACGTGCCGATCACCAGCGCCGGTCCGGTAATGCCGCCGGCGAAGCCGAAACCGAGGCAGAGCGCAGTAGCCAGGATCTTGGCGACGAGGATGAACGCGATGTGCATCGGCGTGAAGCCAAGGGGATCCAGCGCAGTGCGCAGGGTCTCGAAGCCCATGCCCAGCACCTCGGGAATGCCGAGCGCGACAATCCCCAGCAGCAGCCCGGCCAGTGCCGGCCGTGCGACGTCGGGCACACGGGCCCGGCCGGCAAGCTGCCCGCTGTAGAGCACGGATTTCATGAAACCGACGGCGAGCAGCGCCCCCGCAATGCCCACGCCGACAACCAGTGCAAGATCCGTGGCAGTGAGTTCGGGCACATCGCCAATCCGGAACAGCGGTGTATGGAGGAACACGTTCTCGGCGAGAAAGTACGCCAGTGTGGCGGCGACGGTGATGGGCGCGAATGCCTTCAGCGAGTAATGCCGCAGGACGACTTCATGCGCGAAGAGCACGCCGGCGATGGGCGCATTGAAGGCCGTGGCGATGGCGGCGGCTACCCCGCAGCCGATGCCGATCGTGCCCAGGCCGCTGCCGCCACGGGTCCAGCGACCCACGGTCGAGCCGAGCGTACTGCCCAGATGCACCAGCGGACCGTACTGCCCTACCGAGGCGCCGCTGCCCAGCGACAGGATTGCGGCCACGGCACTCGCCAGCCCGCCGCGAACGCCAACATGCCCCTGCCCGGATTGTGCGGCGCGGATGACATGGGCCGGGCCATGTGCGCGCTCACCACCGATCAGATAGCGATTGAACAGACCCACGCCCAGCCCGCCGAGCGTGGGCACGGCGATCGTCGCCACCATCAGCAGTGCCGTGCCGCCGATGGCCTCCCGACGGTGGGGCGCGATGAACAGGAGATCGTTGAGGTAGTGGTAGGCAGAGACGAAGGCCACCGCAGCCAGACTGGCCAGGCCGCCGGTAACCATCCCGAAGAGGATGACCCGCAGCGCGCGTCCCGCGACCGAGCGGATCGGGGCGAGCGCCTCGACGACCGAATGTTCGGAATCGCGGTCCATCAGGGTGCCAACGGGGCGACACGGCAGCCGGCGCAGTCACCGCCGGCCGCCGGGCAGCCGATTCAGGCAGCCTTTTCCATGTCCGGGCGATAGCGACCCTGGGTGGCGGCGCTGTTCAGCTTGGCGCGGTGATACAGCGCCTTCTGCGCCGCCTCGACGTTGGCGGGATCGCCCTGCCAGGTCTGCATGACCGGTTCCTGCAGCGCACGCGCGTAGGAAAAGCCGAGATTCCACGGCTGCGGCCCCAGCGCGTTCATGGCATTGAGATGCTGGGTCGCCTGGACCGGGGTCTGGCCACCGGACAGGAAGACGATCCCCGGCAGCGCGGCCGGCACATATTCGCGCGCCAGCGATACCGTGTGCTCTGCAACCTCGTCGACATCCGCCTGCTGTTTGCACTGCTTGCCGGCGATGACCATGCTCGCCTTGAGCAGCGTGCCCTCCAGCATCACACCCTGGCGATGCAGCTGCGAGAACAGGTGGTACCAGGTCTCCGCGGTCGCGGCACGGCACTGATCGATGCTGTGATCGCCATCGATCAGCACCTCCGGCTCCACCACCGGCACGATGCCGGCCTCCTGGCACAGGCCGGCATAGCGCGCGAGGCCGTGTGCGTTGGCTTCAAGGCAGGCGGCCGTCGGCTTGCCCGGACCAATGGCGATCACGGAACGCCATTTGGCGAACCGGGCGCCGAGATCGTGGTACTCCGCCAGGCGTTCGCGCAGGCCGTCCAGGCCTTCGGTGACCTTCTCGCCGGGATGGCCGGCGAGATCCTTGGCACCGCGGTCGACCTTGATGCCGGGCACGATCCCCTTGTTGTGCAGGAGCTGCGGCAATGGCGTGCCATCTTCGGCGGCCTGCCGGATCGTCTCGTCGAACAGGATCACCCCACTGAGGAACTCCTCGATCGAGGGCGTCGTGAGCAGCAGCCGCCGATAGGCCAACCGGTTGGCTTCGGTGGAATCGAGGCCGATCCCCGCAAAGCGCTTCTCGATCGTCGGATTGCTCTCGTCGGCAGCAAGGAGCCCCCGGCCGGGCTCGACCAGGGTATTCGCGGTCGATATGAGATCACTGGTATCCATGAAGATCCTTCCTCTAGTGGTTATCGGCGCGCCACGTGGCAGCGCCCGACCGCCCTGTTGCAGGGCGGCCATGACAAGGGATTCAACAGTGGCCCGCCTGCCGGCAATGGCCGGCGTGTCCACCCGATATCGGCGCAGGAGTATAACAGTGGGCCAGACCGGGCAGCCATCGCCACGACGCGCCGATCGACGACGGCAGCCGCGCGGACCGAACGCGCGTGGAATCGGTATCTCGCGCGGTAGTCCGGCTCAATCCGTGGGCCAGGGTTCCGCATCGCCGAGTCGTTGCTGCAAGTCCGCTTCCTCCAGGCCGAACAGCAGTGCCTCCCCGGCCGCTTGAGATTCAGCCTCAAGCTGCACTTGGAACAGCTCGGTCGAACCCGCACGGCTGAAAATGAGCATGACCTCGCCATAAGAGCCGCACCACAGCGCTGCGGTCCAGTCGAGACCATCGGCGCCACGGAAGCGTCTCATGCCCCACCTTCAGTCAGCGCCGGCTGGCCCACCAGGTCGGCCAGTTCATCAACGATCAGATCGGGTCGCCAGGGCCAGGTATCGGGCTCGCGTCCGCGCGCCAGCCAGACCGAACGCAGCCCGGCGGAACGTGCACCCGCGGCATCCCAGTAATTCGCGGACACCAGCCAGACGGCCTCCGGCGCGGCATCCAGCTCATGTGCCAGCCGGGCGTAGACTCGTGGCGAAGGTTTGAAGGTACCCGCCGCCTCGACGCTGTGCACGGCCGCGAAATGGCCGCCAAGCCCGGCCTGCTCGAGCAGCGCCGTGACGTCCGCCTCACGGCCGTTGGAGAAGGCCACGGCGTGATGCCCGTCTGCACGCAGTCGCGCCAGCGCATCGGCAGCACCGGGTAGAGCCGGCAGGCGCGACCATGCCGCAACCAGTTCCTCGCGAACACTCGCGTCGAGCGGGCGCGAAAAGCGCGTGAGGCAGTCCACGAGCGCATCATCGGTTACCGCCGGGAATGGACGGTGCGTGTTCATGGCGGCATGGCGGATCAGGTACTCGACCTGGGTGCGGCGCCACTCACGCGCGAATGCGCCCGCCTGATCACCGATGTGCGGAGCAAGTTCATCCACGAGGCCATCAGGATCGACCAGGGTGCCGAATACATCGAAGGCGAGCAGGCAGCGGTGCGTTGACAGGTTCATGGTTATTCCCTCGGCTCGGTCGGCGATCCGGTGTCACGCCGATTCCAGCGTCGACTCCGCCGCCACAGCCACCACGCGGGACCGGAAAGCGTATAGAGCGCAAATCCACCGAAGATGACCTTCGGTGGATCCAGCGTGGCAAAGACCAGGACGCCGACAATCCCCACAATGAAGTAGAGTGGCACGCTGCGGCGCGTCCCCAGATCCTTGAAACTGTAGTAGGGAATATTGCTGACCATCAGCAGTCCCGACGCCAAGGTCACCAGCAGCGCGGCAATCACGGCATCTTCGCCCGCGATGCCGAGGTCACGACAGAACCAGACGAAGCCGACCATGACCACTGCGCCGGAGGGACTGGCCAGCCCCTGGAAGAAGCGCTTGTCGGTGCTCGCGACCTGAACGTTGAAGCGCGCCAGCCGCAGCGCGGCACAGGCGGTATAGACAAACGCCACCAGCCAGCCGAGATGCCCCCAGGCGAGCGTGATCTCAGAGAAGTGCTGCAGCGACCAGAGGTAGACGATGACAGCCGGTGCAACCCCGAACGACACCATGTCGGACAGGCTGTCGTACTCGGCCCCGAACGGACTCTGTGTCCCGGTGAGCCGCGCCACGCGACCATCGAGCCCGTCCAGCACCAGCGCCAGCAGGATCGCGACGGCTGCATAGGCAAACTGATCCTGCAGGGCGGCGATCATGGCGTAGAAGCCGGCAAACAGCGCACCGGTGGTGAACAGGCTGGGTAACAGATAGATACCGCGCCGGCGAGCCCTGGGTCGGCGCCCTGCCTGACTGCGCTGCGGTGCGGATGGTTGAATGGGATCGTTTTCGTGCGATTCGGTCATGCGGCGGCTCCTGGCAGCCTGTCGGACTTAGGGCATCGTCGCGAGGCGGGTGGGAATCGAGGACAGAT
>CAZJGZ010000003.1:0-53311 GCA_964545695.1 uncultured Ectothiorhodospiraceae bacterium
CCATGTCGCCGAGATGATCCTCGTCGCCGAGGATGTCGGAGAGCACGGCGAAGCGCTCACCTTCCTTGATCAGACCCATGGCGATACCCGCCACCGGCGCCTTGACCGGCACACCGGCATCCATCAACGCCAGGCTCGTACCGCAGACGGTAGCCATCGAGCTGGAGCCGTTCGATTCAGTGATTTCCGATACCACGCGAATGACGTAGGGGAACGCCTCTTCATCGGGCATCACGCTCTGCAAACCGCGCTTGGCGAGCTTGCCGTGGCCGATTTCGCGGCGTTTCGGCCCACCCATGAAACCCGCCTCGCCGACGGAATAGGGAGGGAAGTTGTAGTGGAGCATGAACTGCTCGCGATGCCCGCCCTCGAGGGCGTCGATGATCTGGGCATCACGGCTGGTACCGAGCGTGGCGGTCACGACGGCCTGTGTCTCGCCGCGTGTGAAGATCGCCGAACCATGAGTGCGCGGCAATTCACTGGTCGTGACGTCGATCGGCCGGACCGTTTTGGTATCGCGACCATCGATCCGGGCCTCGCCAGCCAGGATACGCTCGCGCACGAGACGCTTCTCGAGCTTGCCGAAGGCATCCTTTACCTCGCCGCCGCTCCATTCACCGTCCTCGCTTCCGGCCAGGCTTGCGACCACTTCTTCCCGCAACTCGTGAATCCGGGTCTGGCGTTCGGGCTTGCCGGCGATCTGGTAGGCCTCGACGAGAGCGGACTCGCAGGCACTGGCCACGGCCTGATCCAGCGACTCGTTGGCCTCTGGTTCCTGCCAGTCCCATCTCGGCTCGCCCGCTTCCGCCACGAGCTCATTGATGGCGTCGATGACAACCTGCATCTGCTCATGCCCGTACATCACCGCGTCGAGCATGACTTCCTCGGACAGGCCATCGGCCTCCGACTCCACCATCAGTACTGCGTCCTTCGTACCCGCCACGACCAGATCCAGGGCCGAGGTATCAAGCGCGCCGCGGCCGGGGTTGAGCAGGTATTCGCCATCCCGGTAGCCGACCCGGGCCGCACCGATCGGGCCCTTGAAGGGCATGCCCGAGAGCGCCAGTGCGGCGGAGGTCCCGATCAGCGAGGGGATATCCGGATCAATGTCCGGGTTCGCCGACATGACCGTCGGGATGATCTGGACCTCGTTGGTGAAGTTCTTCGGGAAGAGCGGGCGAATGGGGCGATCAATAAGACGGCAGGTGAGCGTTTCCTTCTCGGAGGGTCTGCCCTCGCGCTTGAAGAAACCGCCGGGAACCTTGCCGGCCGCATAGGTGCGTTCCTGATAGTTGACGGTCAGCGGAAAGAAGGGCTTGGACGGATCCGCCTCTCGCTTGCCGACCACGGTCACCAGGACCACGGTATCCGCCATCCGGACCCATACCGCCGAGGTCGCCTGGCGCGCGATGCGCCCGGTCTCCAGCGATACGGTCTGATCGCCGTACTGGAAGGTCTTGCGATGCACTGCCACTGTAAATTCTCCCGCTGATGCGAGCGCCTTAGCGACGCAGGCCAAGGCGCTGGATCAGTTCCTGATACCGCCCGAGATCGTTCCGCTTGAGATAGTCAAGCAGCTTGCGCCGCTGGCTGACCAGCTTCAGCAGGCCACGGCGCGAATGGTGATCGTGCTTGTGTGTATTGAAGTGCTCGGTCAGATGCTGGATGCGTGCGGACAGCAGCGCGACCTGCACCTCCGGCGACCCGGTGTCGTCGTCACTGCGACGGAAGTCGTTGACGATCCTGACCTTTTCTTCAGCGTTGAGCGCAGACATTCATGTACCTCTGGCAACCGACTTTCAACAAACCGTGAATTGTATCAGGCATGCACCGCCTTACAAGCGGCAAAATGCCTCCCGTGGGCATTAACCGGCTGATTACCGGGCCCATGCCCTCCTCGCCGGCGCCGTCCGGGGGCCTGCCGGCTCTTGGAACCACGCGCCCTGGCCAGCGTTCCTCGTCGCGACGGCACGCCCGGATTCCGCCGATCCGACCGCGGAAGAACCTTTCCCGCGCCGGACGCTACAGGTTCATCAGCCGCCTGGGCGCCACCAGCCCGTCATCGCGGACGAAGCCGATCCCCAGAAATCCCCGCGTACGGTCGTACAACCGCAGCGAACCGCTCGCCGGCGCCCCCGGAACCTGCACCGGCTGTCCCTGGCGGACGAAATCGGCAAGCTCGCCAGCCATGTCCACGCGTGGCCAGTCCATCAGCCCCGCGTCGACCGGCAACAGCAACTCGTCGGCACCCGCATGACCGTGATCGGCGACCACGCCGCGCAAATGATCGAGCGATACCAGCCCGTCCTCGTCGAAGGGGCCCGCCCGGGTCCGTCGCAGGGCGGTCACGTAGCCACCGGGTCCGAGTGCGGCACCGATATCCATCGCCAGCGAGCGGACGTAGGTACCCTTCGAGCAGGTCACACTCAGATCCAGGTCCCGTCCGTCGAAACCCAGCAGCTCGAGCCGTTCGATCCTCGCGGGGCGCGCATCGCGCGCTACCTCGATCCCCTTGTGCGCCAGGCGGTACAACGGCTGTCCATCGCGCTTGATCGCCGAGTGCATCGGTGGAACCTGCTCGATCGCCCCACGAAAACGCGCCAGAACCGGCTCCACATCGGCTGTGGTCAGTGCACCAACCTCCCGGCGCTCGATCACGGTGCCGTCGGCGTCGCCGCTATCGGTGGTTGCGCCCAGCTGTACGGTAAAGCGGTAGCTCTTGTCTGCCTCCAGCAGATAACCGGTCACCTTGGTGGCTTCGCCGAGACAGATCGGCAAGACACCGGTTGCCAGGGGATCGAGACTGCCGGTATGCCCCGCGCGCGCGGCATCATACTCGCGGCGCACGGCCTGCAGTGCCGAGTTGGAGGTCATGCCGACCGGTTTGTCCAGCAGGAAGATCCCGTGAACGGCCCGCCCTCGCCGTCTGCGCCTGCCCATGGGTTACTGCCCGACTCGTGGCGGCGCGAGACGCGTCGCCGTATCACGCCGGTCGCGCCGGTGAAACGACCCCGGACTCACGTGCACGGCCTTCATCGGCCCTCGGACGGACCGGTGTCATCGTCCCGTAGCAGGCGATGAACCCGATCCGCGGCGTCCGGTGTCGTATCGTGGAGAAAGCGAAGTTCGGGTGCGACGCGGAGGTCCAGTCGCCCGGCGAGGCGACTGCGCAGGAATCCACGCGCCGCCGCCAGGCCACTGATCACCGCCGCGGGTTCATCGTGATCCAGGATCGCGACATAGATCTTGGCACTACGCAGATCCGGACTGACGTCCACACTCGAAACCGTGATCATGCCGCTGACGCGTGGATCCTTGACCTCACGCAACAGCGAACCGAGCTCCCGTTGCAGCTGATCCGCGACCCGATAACGGCGTGGGTAGTCGCGCGCCATGACGGAATCAGATACTCCGCTGCACTTCAGTACGCTCGAATACCTCGATCTGGTCACCCGGACGAACATCCGTATAGTTGCGCACACCGATGCCGCATTCGGTGCCCATGCGCACCTCGTTGACGTCATCCTTGAATCGGCGCAGCGACTCCAGCTCACCCTCGTAGATGACGACGTTGTCGCGCAGCACGCGAATCGGCTCGGATCGGCGCACGACACCATCCACGACCAGGCAGCCGGCGATCTGACCGAATTTCGGCGAACGGAATACGTCCTTGACCTCTGCCAGGCCGATGATCTTCTCGCGGATCTCCGGCGCGAGCATGCCGGACACCATGCTCTTGACGTCATCGATGACATCATAGATCACGCTGTAGTAGCGCACGTCGATCTCGTTTTCATCGAGCAGGCGCCTTGCGGTCGAATCGGCACGCACGTTGAAGCCCACCAGCATGGCGTTGGACGCCATGGCGAGGTTCACGTCCGACTCGTTGAGTCCACCGACGCCGCCGCCGATGACCTTCACCCGAACCTCGTCGCCGGACAGTTTCTCGAGCGCATCGCGCAGCGCCTCGAAGCTGCCCTGGACATCGGTCTTGGCCACCACGTTGACGACCTTGGTCTGATCCTCGCGCACCTGGGAGAATATGTCGTCGGCCGTTGCCGCCTGGCGCTGGGCCAGGCGCTGGTCACGCGATTTCTCATGGCGGAAGCCGGCCAGTTCCTTGGCCTTGCGTTCATCATCGACGACCGCAAAGTCATCACCAGCACGCGGTGCCCCGGAGAGTCCGAGGACCACTGCGGGTTGCGACGGACCGGCCGAACGCATGCTCTTGCCGGCCTCGTCGAACATGGCGCGTACGCGACCATGCTCGGTGCCGCAGAGCATACTGTCCCCCTTGTTGAGCTGACCCGCCTGCACCAGCACGGTCGCCACCGGACCACGGCCCTTCTCGACCGTCGCCTCGACCACGATGCCACGCGCCGGGCCCTCCGCCGGTGCGGCCAGTTCCAGCACCTCGGCCTGCAGCAGGATCGATTCCAGCAGATCATCCACACCATCGCCCTTGAGGGCCGATACCGGCGCGAAGATGGTATCGCCACCCCAGTCATCCGGGACGACTTCCTGCGCGACCAGTTCATTCTTCACCCGATCGGGATCAGCGGAGTCCTTGTCCATCTTGTTGATCGCGACCACCAGGGGCACACCGGCGGCGCGCGCATGCTGGATCGCTTCGATGGTCTGCGGCTTGACGCCGTCGTCGGCGGCAACCACGAGCACGACGATATCCGTGCACTGCGCGCCGCGCGCACGCATCGCCGAAAATGCTGCGTGGCCCGGGGTATCCAGGAAGGTCACGCTGCCGCCCGTCGGCGTGGAGACACTGTACGCACCGATGTGCTGCGTGATCCCGCCGGCCTCGCCGGCCGTCACCTTGGTGCGGCGCAGAAAATCGAGCAGTGATGTCTTGCCGTGATCGACATGCCCCATGACCGTGACAACCGGCGGACGGGCCACCGGCGTGGCCGTGAGCTCCGGGATCACGTCCTGCGCCAGCGCCTGCTCGACGTCGGCATCGGACTGCGGCACCGGGTTATGCCCCACTTCCTCGACCACGAGGATGGCGGTTTCCTGATCCAGCGTCTGATTGATCGTTGCCATGACCCCCATTTTCATGAGGATCTTGATCAGCTCGGGCGCCTTCACGGCCATCTTGTTGGCAAGATCACCCACGGTAATCGTATCGGGGATGCCGATATCCCGCTTCACCGGCTGGGTCGGCTTCTCGAAGCCGTGCCGGGTCTGCGTCTGCACCGGCGCCGCCCGGGACGTCTTGTGCGTCTTCTTGCGGCGGCGACCGGACTTGTCGCGGGCAACGTGCAGCTGGTCCGGTGCCTTGTCCTCGCGCTCTTCGCGCCGTTCCGGCTTGCGCTTGCGCTGGCGCCGCCGATCCTCGCGCCCCTCGGCAGGCGGCGGCTCGACCGGAGCCGGAGCCGGTTCCGGATCCGGCGCCGACTCCGCGGCCGCAGGTGCCTCGCTGGTTTCGCGAGCGGATTCTTCCTCGGCCTTGCGGCGCGCTTCCTCCTCGGCCTGCTGCTGCGCCTCCTCGCGTTCGCGCTTCGCCTTTTCCTCGGCTTCCTGACGCTCACGCTCGGCCTGCAGGCGCTTCTCCTCAAGCTCCCGCATCTCCTGTTCCTGACGGAGACGTTCGGCCTCGAGTGCCTTGGCGCGCTCGGTATCGGTTTCCGTGGCAACGCTGCGTTTCACGTACGTCCGGCGTCCCCGCACCTCGACGTTCACCGATTTGCGGCCCGAGCCACCAACCTTGAGTTCGCTGGTGCGTTTGCGCTTGAGCGTGATGCGACTGCCGCCGCCGTCACCGCTGCCACCGCCGACCGGTTCACGGGCCGTGCGCAGGTACTCGAGCAGCTTGACCTTTTCCTCGTCGGTTACCGCATCATCCGGCCCCGATTTGCCAATTCCGGCCTCGCCGAACTGCTCCAGCAGCCGATCGACGGGCGTTCCGACGACCTCAGCCAGTTGTTTGACGGTCACGTCTGCCATAAAACTGTTGCCTCCACTCAGAAGCCGTATGGCCCCGGGCAGTTCTGTGATCTGGCGCCTCGCACCGGACCCGTTGCGATCCCCATACGGAACCGCGCAATCCTTCCATCCATACCTGTCCGCCGTTGCCAGCGTCCAGTCATCACGTTGTTTCCTGCCGGGAATCCACCGGCTCTTCCCCGCTCTCGGCGAACCAGGGCTCGCGCGCGATCATGATCATGCGAGCCGCCCACTCGGGGTCATCAATACCCTCAATTTCGAGCAGATCGTCCACCGACTGCTCGGCCAGCTCTTCCAGGCTTGTCACACCCTGCCCGGCGAGCCGCCATGCCAGGTGGCTTTCCATGCCCTCGACCGCCAGCAGATCGCTCGACGGTTCGGCCGCGGGGCCATCCGTGTTGCCCGAAATCGCGCGCGTCAGCAATGCATCCCGCGCTCGATTGCGCAGTTCGGCCACCATATTCTCGTCGAACTCCTCGACATCGAGCAGTTCCTGTTCCGGTACGTACGCGACCTCCTCCACACTGGAGAAGCCCTCCTGTACCAGAATGTTCGCGACCTCTTCATCCACGGTCAGGTCCCGCATGAAGACTTCCCGCGTGGCCTGCGACTCGCGCTCGCTCTTCTCTTCGGCCTGCTGCTCATCCAGCACGTTCAGCGTCCAGCCAGTGAGCTCGCTGGCAAGCCGAACATTCTGTCCGTTGCGACCAATGGCCAGGGAGAGCTTGTCGGAATCGATCACGAGATCCATCGTCCGCGAGTCCTCGTCCACGACGATCGAGTTGACGTCGGCGGGCGACATGGCATTGATCACGAACTGGGCCGGGTTCTCGTTCCACAGAATGATGTCGACCCGTTCACCAGCAAGCTCATTGGATACAGTCTGCACCCGCGAGCCGCGCATGCCCACGCAGGCGCCCACCGGGTCGAGACGCGGATCCTTGGACTCAACGGCGATTTTCGCCCGCAACCCCGGATCACGCGCAGCGCCCTTGATCTCGATCAGCCCCTGTCCGACCTCGGGCACCTCCAGCTTGAACAGCTCGATCAACAGTTCGGGGGCGGTCCTGCTGACAAACAACTGCGGGCCCTTGGCCTCCGGGCGCACGGCGCGCAGGAAGCCGCGCACGCGATCACCCGGCCGCACCGCCTCCCGCGGGATCATCTCCTCGCGCGGGATGAACGCTTCGGCATTGTTGCCGAGATCCAGATACGTACCAGGGCGTTCGACGCGCTTGACGATGCCCATCAGCAACTCGCCCACGCGCTCGCGATAGGCATCCACAACCCGCGCCCGCTCGGCCTCGCGCACCTTCTGGACGATGACCTGCTTGGCCGTCTGGGCAGCAATCCGACCGAAATCGACGGACTCGGTCGGCTCCTCGATGAAATCACCGACTTGAATCGCCGGGTCATCCTCACGGGCAGCCGACAACGACAACTGCCGCATCGGGCCATCCTGCTCGTAGTCGTCCTCGACGATTTCCCAGCGCCGAAATGCTTCGTACGTTCCGGTATCGCGGTCGATCGCGACGCGAACGTCGATATCGCCACCGTGTTTCTTGCGCGTCGCCGATGCCAGCGCGAGCTCCAGCGCCTCGAAAATCACCTCTTTATCCACCGCCTTCTCGTTCGAGACGGTGTCCACGACCAGCAGGATATCCTTGTTCATACTTGCATCACTCGAAAACGTTGACTGCATCGATCACACCTGACCAATCAGGTGCGCCTCCTCGACCGACTCCAGTGGCAGCTGCCAGACGGCTCCGTCGACTTCCATCAGCACCCGGTCATCCTCGCACCCCTGCAACCGTCCCCGGAAACGCCTGCGCCCCTCGAGCGGCAGAAGCAGCCGGACGAATGCCTCCTCGCCCGAAAAGCGGCGAAAATCGACATCCCGGAACAGGGGGCGATCGATACCGGGCGACGAGACTTCCAGCGTGTAGCCTTCACCGACGGGGTCATCCACATCGAACAGGGCCGACAGCTGCCGGCTTACGGACTCGCAATCGTCGACCGTGATCCCGTCCGCGGTGTCGACATAGACGCGCAGCAAGCGATCACCGGGCTTGCCGCCGAGCGCCACCCCGACCAATTCGTAACCCATGCCGGCTACCACCGGCTCGACCGCGCTCCAGACACGGCCCGGGGCCTGCTTCATGACACTCGCTCCGCTCTGCCTTCACCCACGTCAGTGGATGGACTACCGGGAACAAAAAAGCCCCTGAAAAGGGGCTTATGCAACTCCCGGAATTCTGGTAGCGGGGGCAGGATTCGAACCTGCGACCTTCGGGTTATGAGCCCGACGAGCTGCCAGACTGCTCCACCCCGCATCCGCAGCGCGTAATGTAACGATACGTGCCCTGCTTTGCAACCCTCTCGCCACACGGATCCGTGACAACGCGGCACGTCAGGAGTGCGTCGGTTGCGGGACCGGCTCCTAGCGGCGTTGCAGCAGCGGCCGAAGGTCCTTGCGCCAGATCACGCCGGGCGCCGCGAACACCGCGAACAGGCAAGCGGTCACGGCATAGAAGATCCAGGTCTGGCTGTGCAGGCCACCATCGACCGCCCGCTCGAGGCCGAAACCCACAGCGAGGAAGACGCCATACATGAGTAGCCATTCCAGCAATCGGATGCGCGTGGACTTCCCGTGCCGAAGCGGCACGAAGAACAGCAGGCGATCACTGAACCAGGGCAGATTCGCGGCGATCACCCCGACCACGAGCAACAACGCAATCGCGAATCCCGTCCCCATCAGTCCGACCTACCAGGAGACGGCGGCAATGCAGAACGACATCAGTGCCGCCGGGTAGAACCCGAGGGCGAGGATGGCCACGCCATTGACCGACAGCGCTGCCTGAAAGCCGGCGCCCGACTGCAGCTCACCGTCGTCGGCGCGGTCGTCGAAATACATCATCTTCACCAGGCGCAGATAATAGAACGCGCCGACAATCGACATCACGACGGCCACGACGGCCAGCCATACCATTTCAACCTGGACCACGGCGCGCAGTACCGACAGCTTGGCATAGAAGCCGACAAGCGGTGGCACGCCCGCCATGGAGAACATGACAAACAGCATCATCAGCGCGTACCACGGGCTGCGTTCGTTCAGACCCTTGAAATCGGCCAGTGTCTCCGCCTCGTGGCCGCGTCGGCTGAGCAGGATGATCATGCCGAACGCCGCGGTCGTCGAGAGCGCATAGACCACGACGTAGAACATCGCTGCCGCGTAGCCCTGTTCGGTACCGGCCAGGATGCCCAGCAGGATGAAGCCCACATGCGAGATCGTCGAATAGGCGAGCATCCGCTTGAGGTTGGTCTGCGCAATGGCGACCACATTGCCGATCACCAGCGAGGCGACGGCCAGCGCCGCCAGCATGATCTGCCACTCGGCATGAAGCGCGCCAAGACCCTCGACCAGCAGGCGCATGATGAGCACGAACGCTGCGATCTTGGGTGCGGCGCCGATATAGAGCGTCACCGCCGTCGGCGCACCCTCGTAGACGTCCGGCACCCAACTGTGGAACGGCACGGCCCCCAGCTTGAAGCCCAGGCCAACGATCACGAAAACCATCCCCAACAGCAGGCCGGGGCTTTCCACGCCCTCGCGCACGATATGGTTGTGGATTTCCATGATGCCGAGCGAGCCGGTCATGCCGTACACGAGCGACATGCCGTACAGCAGCATCCCCGATGCCAGCGCGCCGAGCACGAAATACTTCATCGCCGCCTCGCTGGCCCGCGGCGATTCGCGCCGGAAGGCGACCATGGCGTACTGGCACAGCGCCAGCAGCTCCAGACCCAGATACAGCGACAGCATGTTGTAGCCGGACACCATGATCATCATGCCCAGCACGCCACAGAGTCCGAGCACGAGATACTCACCCTGCATCATGCCCCGGACCTGCAGATACGGGCGTGAATAGACAAAGACGAACATGCTGACCACGAGGATCACGGCCTTCAGGAGCAGGCTCATGTCATCCGCGATGTAGGCACCAGACAGGACCACGCGCGCGCTGTCCGGCTGAACCACGAACAATGTCACCAGTGTGGCAACCAGCGCCGCCTGCGTCAGCGTGAAGGTCACCTGCCGCTGATCCGCGGGCACCCACAGGTCGACCAGCAGCACGATACAGATCGCGGCCAGCAGGACGATCTCGGGCAATACGGGTATCAGCTCGCTCAACATCGGGATCCCTACTCCTCGCCGCTACAGTTTGGAAACACTGACATGGTCGATCAGCTGATCGACCGAGGCGTGCATGAGGTCAACCAGCGGTGCCGGCCAGAGACCCAGCGCAAGTACCGCGATCGCCAGAACACCCAGGACGAAAAACTCGCGACCATTGAGATCACTCAGGGCCGCAACCTTATCGTTGGCGACGTCGCCGAATATGACCCGCTTGACCATCCACAGGGTGTAGGCGGCACCGAGAATCAAGGTCAGGGCCGCGAGCGCCGCGACCCAGAAGTTCGCGTGGAAGCTTGCGATGATGACCATGAACTCGCCGACGAATCCGGACGTTCCCGGGAGCCCGGCATTGGCCATGGCGAACAGGACAAGCAGACTCGCGAAAACCGGCATCGTGTTCACGACGCCCCCGTAGTCAGCGATTTCCCGTGTATGCATGCGGTCGTACAACACCCCGACGCAGAAGAACATCGCGGCGGAGATCAGCCCGTGCGAGACCATCTGCACGATCGCGCCCTCCACCCCGAGGCGGGCACCGACAGCCTCCGGGGAGCGTGCGAGCAGCAGGAACACCAGGAACGTACCCAGCGTGACAAATCCCATGTGCGAGATGGAGGAATAGGCGATCAGCTTCTTCAGATCCCGCTGCGCCAGGGCCACGAACCCGATGTACACGATGGCGATCAACGACAGGACGATGACGAAACCGGCCAGCACCTGGCTCGCATCCGGGACGATCGGCAGACTCAGGCGCAGGAAGCCATAGCCACCCATCTTCAGGGTGATCGCGGCCAGGATGACCGACCCGCCCGTGGGCGCCTCCACATGCGCGTCGGGCAACCAGGTGTGTACCGGCCACATCGGGATCTTGACAGCGAATGCCAGCAGGAAGGCAATGAAGATCATGATCTGCTGCGACAGGGTCAGCGGCACGTTGTGCAGCTCCAGCAGATCGAAAGTCCCCGACTGGTAGTAGAGATAGATGAGCGCCACCAGCATGAACACCGAACCGAAGAAGGTGTACAGGAAGAACTTGATGGTGGCGTAGATCCGGTTGGCTCCGCCCCAGATGCCGATAATCAGGAACATCGGGATCAGGGTGGCCTCCCAGAAGACGTAGAACAGGATCGCGTCGAGGGCGCTGAACACGCCGATCATGATCCCTTCCATGATCAGGAAGGCCCCGAGATACTGCGAGGGGCGATAGCGGATCACTTCCCACGCCGCAATCACCACCAACGGCGTAACGAAGGCGGTCAGGAGGATCAACGGCAGCGATATGCCGTCCACGCCGAGGTGGTAGTTGATATTGAAATCGGGCAGCCAGGGGATGAACTCGCGGAACTGCGGACCCGCCTCGCCGGTATCGAAACCGAGGTACAACGGCACGCAGAGTGCGAGTGTCGCCACCGACACCGTCAATGCGACGCGACGCGCACCGCGCTCCCCCGACATCAGCGTCAGCGCGCCACCGACGATCGGCACCCAGATCAGCAGGCTCAACAGTGGCCAGTCAGCTAGCATGCGTATGCAATCCAGTTCGTGGTCATGATTATCATCGGGTCGAGCCTCACAGCAGCACCATGGCGATCAGCAACAACAGGCCGATGATCATGGCAAACGCGTAGTGATACATGAAGCCGCTCTGCAAATGCCGCACGACCCGGGAGGAATGATCAACCACGCGGGCGGCGCCATTGACGATCCAGCCATCGATCACGCGACGGTCCCCGGTATCGGACAGCAGCCCTCCAAGCTTCTGCGAGCCGCCGACGAAGAGATACTGATAGGCCTCATCGAAACCGTATTTGCGCTCAAGCACCTTGCGCAGCGGCGCCATGCGTTCGGCACATCGATCTGCCAGGTCTGGCCGCCGGAGCCAGAGCAACCAGGCGACGCCGACCCCCGCCAGCGCGAGATACACGGCCGGCGCCTGGAACCCGTGCAGGATGAACTGGAACCAGTTGTCGAAGTGCTCGCTTACCGATGCCACAACATCACGCTCCGGCGAAACCTGGATTGCCGTTCCGAAATACCCGCCGAACAGCAACGGCCCCATGGTCATTGCGCCGATCACCAGCGAGGGTATCGCCAGCAGCACCAGCGGAACGGTCACGACCAACGGCGTCTCGTGCGCATGCTTTTCCGTGCGCGCGTCCATGCGGGTCGGCCCATGGAAGGTCAGAAAGATCATGCGGAACGTGTACAGCGCGGTGATGAAGACCCCCGCGAGCACACAGAAGTAGGCGAACCCGGCGCCCGGGATCGTCGAATACCCGACGGCCTCGATGATCGCGTCCTTGGAGTAGTACCCGGAAAAGCCCGGAAAGCCGATCAACGCGAGCGCGCCGATCAGTGCGGTGATGTAGGTCACCGGCATGTAGCGCCGCAGACCGCCCATGCGCCGCATGTCCTGTTCATGATGCAGCGCGATGATGACCGAACCCGCGGCAAGGAACAGCAAGGCCTTGAAAAAGGCGTGAGTCATCAGATGGAAGATCGCCACTGAATAGGCCGAGGCGCCAAGGGCCACGGTCATGTACCCCAGCTGCGACAGCGTCGAGTAGGCCACGACCCGCTTGATGTCGTGCTGGACGATCGCCACCAGCCCCATGAACAGCGCCGTGATGGCACCGATGACGAGCACCGTCGACAAGGCCACCGTCGACAGTTCGAACAGCGGCGACATGCGCGCGACGAGGAAGATCCCGGCGGTGACCATGGTCGCGGCGTGGATCAGGGCCGAAATCGGTGTCGGGCCCTCCATCGAATCCGGCAGCCAGACGTGCAGCGGGACCTGCGCTGACTTGCCCATGGCGCCGATGAACAGCAGCAGGCAGGCAACCGTGATCACCTCCCACGGCAGGCCACTGATGATCTCGATCTGCTCGCCGACGAGGTCGGGGGCGGCCGCGAACACCTCGCCATAGTGCAGGCTGCCGGTGTAGGCCACGATCGCACCGATGCCCAGGATGAAACCGAAGTCGCCGACGCGATTGACCAGGAATGCCTTCAAGTTCGCGAATATCGCTGTTTCCTTCTTGTACCAGAACCCGATCAACAGATAGGAAATCAGGCCCACGGCCTCCCAGCCGAAGAAGAGTTGCAGGAAGTTGTTCGCCATCACCAACATCAGCATGGCGAAGGTAAACAGGGCGATATAGCTGAAAAACCGCTGGTAGCCGGGATCGTCGTGCATGTAGCCAACGGTGAAGATGTGCACCAGCAGCGACACAAAGGTGACCGTGCACATCATGAGCACGGTAAGCGGGTCGACGAGGAATCCGATCTCGAAGCGGATGCCCTCGACGACCATCCAGGTATAGATCGCCTGATCAAACACCGGTCCACCGTCGATCACGATGTGCTTGAAGGCGACCAGCGACAGCAGGAACGACCCGGCGACCGACAGGATCGTGACCCAGTGCGCTCCGGATCGCCCGATCCAGTGACCGAACAGGCCGGCAATGAGCGCGCCGGCAAGCGGCAGCAAGGGGATTGCGAGATAGATCGATTCCATTCCCCTCACCCCCTCAGCGAGTCAAGGTCGCCCACGTTGATCGTGCCGCGATTGCGGAACAGGGCGACGAGTATGGCCAGACCGATAGCCGCCTCGGCGGCAGCGACGGTCAGGATGAAGAATACGAAGATCTGGCCGGCAATGTCGTCGAGGAAAAACGAGAACGCGACGAAATTCATGTTGACGGCGAGCAGCATCAGCTCGATCGACATCAACAGCACGATGACGTTCTTCCGGTTGAGGAAGATGCCCGCCACGCCGATCGAGAAAAGGGCTGCGCCGAGGATCAGGAAGTGTGACAGCGGAATCATTTCGTTTCCGCCTCCCTCTGCGCACTTGTGGTCGGTTGAAGAATCACTCTTTCTCCTCCGAATCCATCGACACAATGCGCAGGCGGTCGGACTTGCCGACGCGAACCTGATTGCCCGGTGTCTGGTATTTGGTTGTTTCGGGGCGCTTGCGCAGCGTCAGCGAGATGGCCGCGATGATCGCAACGAGCAGGATGACTGCAGCAATCTCGAACTGATAGAGGTAGTCCGTGTACAGTGCCTTGCCCAGTTCCTCGGTGTTGCTGTAATCCGCCGGTGCCCGCTCGGGCATCGCATAATGCTCCTCACCGAAATACTCCGGCCCCAGGATCAGGGCAAGCTGAGCGACCATGACCACACCGATCAGCGCACCCAGCGGCAAGTAACGCACAAAGCCCTCGCGCAGGGGTTCGAGGTTGATGTCGAGCATCATCACCACGAACAGGAACAGCACCATCACCGCACCGACGTAGACCAGCACCAGCAGAATACCCAGGAACTCGGCCTCGAGCAGCAGCCAGATGCCGGCGGCGCTGAAGAAACACAGGACGAGGAACAGCACGGAATGCACCGGATTGCTCGCGGTGATGACGCGCAATGCAGCCGCGATCAGGACCGCAGAGAAAAGCCAGAATGTAATTTGCTCAACCGGCATGCTGTTGTTATCCCCGCCTCTCGTGAATACTGCTTTTATCGGAATACCGACGGACGCCCTTGCGCCCGCTGCGTATTACCGGAACGGTGCATCCAGTTCCCGCCGTTCAGCGATTTCCTGTTCGTACTTGTCACCGATCGCCAGCAACTCCGGCTTGGTGATGATCTGTTCGCCGCGCTGTTCGAAGTGATATTCGTGAATATGCGTCTCGACGATGGAGTCCACGGGACAGGACTCCTCGCACAACCCGCAATAGATGCACTTGAACAGGTCGATGTCGTATCTCGTCGTGCGCCGGGACCCATCGTCGCGCTGCTCCGATTCAATCGTGATCGCGAGCGCCGGGCAGACCGCTTCGCAAAGCTTGCAGGCAATGCAGCGCTCCTCGCCGTTGGGATACCGCCGGAGCGCATGCAACCCGCGAAAACGCGGTGATTGCGGCGTCTTCTCCTCCGGATAGGCAATCGTCACCTTGCGCGCGAAGAAATTCCTGCCGGTGAGCCGCATCCCCTTGAGGAGCTCCCACAGCAGGAACGTCTTGAAGAATCGTGTTACGGCGCTCATCGCGACATTACCTCCCGACTACAGCCATTTTGGCCGCATCGTTCATGAGAACCACGGTCCGACTTCGAAGAATACGGCAGTGCCCACAACAACAACCCAGATCAGCGTCACCGGAATGAACACCTTCCAGCCCAACCGCATGATCTGGTCGTAACGGTAACGCGGGAAGGTCGCCCGGAACCACAGGTAGAAAAGGCACATGAACGCCGTCTTGCCGACGAACCAGTGGATGCCGTCCATTCCACCCGGGATCGGTGACTGCCAGCCCCCCAGGAACAGCGTTGCGGCCAGCGCCGCAATGATGATCATGTTGGCGTATTCGGCAAGGAAGAAGAGCGCGAACGCAATCCCCGAATACTCGACATGGAACCCGGCAACGATTTCCGCTTCGCCCTCGGCCACATCGAAGGGCAGACGGTTGGTTTCGGCGACGCCGGCTATGAAGTAGACGACGAAGAGCGGCAGCAGGGGCACCAAGTACCAGTACATGATTCCGCCCGCCTGCGCCTGCACGATCTGACCGAGATTGAGGCTGCCCGCGGCGATGAGCACGCCGACCAGGGCAAAACCCATGGCGATCTCGTAGGAGACGATCTGTGCCGCCGACCGCATCGCGCCGAGGAAGGCGTACTTCGAGTTCGATGCCCAACCCGCGATGATCACCCCGTACACACCGAGTGACGTCAGCGCGAGCACGTACAGCAGTGCCGCATCGATGTCGGCCAGGATCCAGCCCTCGGCAAACGGAATCACCGCCCACGCGGCCAGGGCCGGCGCCAGCGAGAGGATCGGGGCAAGCAGGAACAGAAACCGGTTCGCGTTGGCCGGTAGAATGACCTCCTTGGTCAGCAGCTTGAGCGCATCCGCGATCGGCTGGAGCAGACCGCCGTAGCCGACACGGTTGGGGCCGCGGCGGCGCTGCATGTAACCCACCACCCGCCGTTCGAGGTAGGTCAGGTAGGCGACCGAAATCATTACCGGAATCACGATCATGAAGATCTTGGTCAGGATCTCGATCGCGACCCGCAACTCCTCGGGCAGCCCACTCCACAATGTCAGTGCCGTCTCGATCATGCCGCGACTTCAGCCCGTTCCAGCTCAACAATGGCGCAGGTCGGGCCGAGCACCGCGGTCTCGATGAGTCCGAGCGGCACCCACACACAACCGGCGGGTAGACTGCTGTCGATGTGCACATTGAACAGCTGCTGACGACCGTCCTGGCGCAGCCGTACACGCCCCGCGTCGGTGAGATCGAGTGCCGAGGCGTCCGCAGGCGAGATGCTTACCCTTGCGGCTCCGGCATCGGCCGCACTCTGCAGCGGCTCGGAGCGTCGCACGATCGGATCGACCGAGTACAGCGGCACATGCCCGAATCGCACCAGCTGCCCTGCGGGCGGGCTGGCGTCCTTGCTCGGCGCCAGCTCGCCATCGGTCTGCGGGCGATTATCGAGTACGATCTCGCGACACGATGCCTTCAGCGCCTGACGAATTTCCGCCGCGCTGAACCAGTCGAAACCCTCGACACCCAGGCGCTGACCCAGGACACGGAGGATCTTCCAGCCCGGACGCGCCTCTCCCGGCGGTTGCACGGCCGCCTTGAAGTCCTGCCAAAGCCCCTCCCCGTTGACGAACGTCCCATCGGTTTCCGCGAAGGCTGCCGCCGGCAGGATGACATCGGCGTACTGGAGCATCGCATCCGTATGGAACGAGGCGATCGCCACCACCCGTTCCGCGGCCTGCAACGCGGCGGTCGCCTGCGCGGGATCGACGCTGTCGAACTCCGGCTCGACGCCGTGAATGAGATAGGCCTTGCGCGGCTGCGCGAACAACCGGTCGGCGGCATCGCCCTGGTGTCGGGCAACCGCGCCGCCCGGCTCGCGATGCGGCACACAACCGGCGAGCCATGCGCCGCAGCTGTTGCCCCCCTCGGGCAGGAAGCCGAGGCGGGCCCCGCTCATGCTCGCCAGCGCATCGGCCAGGCGCCGCAGGGTGTTGAACTGTGGATGGGACATCGCCTGGCTGCCCAGCAGAATCGTCCGCGTCTCGCCGTGCAACAGCGCCCGGGCCATGCCCTCCTGCGCCGCTGATGGCTGCACATCGCGCACCATGCGCGCGACGGCGGCCGGTGGTTCCACCCCGGAGGCCGCGGCGACCGCGCGGATCACACCCGCCAGCTCATCGGCAAACGCGAGTGGATGGCTGACGATATAGCTCGCCGGTTCGTACTGGTAGTCGAAGGCGCGGGCGTTGAGGAACGCGATGCGGGCATCGCGCTGTTTCACGGCCTTGTACAGTCGATGCGCAAGCAGGGGCTGTTCCTTGCGGATATTGGAGCCGATCAACAGTGCCGCATCCACCTCTTCGAGCTGGGCGATGGACTGCCCGAGCCACGGCATCACCGGGTCGGCCTCGGCATCGGTGAAGTCGAGCTGCCGCCACCGATGATCGATGTGCGGGCTGCCCAGTCCGCGCGTCAGCTTCTGCAGCAGGTACTGCTCTTCCAGCGTTGCGGTCGGCGCGACCACGGTGGCCAGCTGTTCCGCGCCGGCACGCTCGATTACCTCCGCCAGCGCCGCGCAGGCGGTCTCGAGGGCTACATCCCACTCGACCTCTTCCCAGATCCCGTTGCGCTTGACCAGCGGGGTATCGACACGGTCGTGGCTGTAGAGCCCGAAATGGCTGTAGCGGTCGCGATCGGCCAGCCAGGTCTCGTTGATGGCATCGTTCTCGCGCGGCACGGCGCGCATCGCGCGGCCCAGGCGTTCATGCAGGAACAGATTGCTGCCCACGACATCATGCGGCGAGACGGTGGGCCGTTGCACCAACTCCCACGGCCGGAAGGTGTAGCGGGCGGGCTTGTTGGTCAGCGCCCCGACGGGACACAGGTCGATCACGTTGCCGGACAGCTCCGAGGTCACCATGCGTCCGACATAGGTGCCGATGCGCATGTCTTCGCCGCGTCCCGTGGCACCGAGTTCGCGCACGCCGGCGATCTCGGTGCCGAAGCGGACGCAGCGCGTGCAGTGGATGCAACGCGTCATGTCGGTCGCGACCAGCGGCCCGAGGTCCTCGTCCGCGACCGCGCGCTTGCCCTCGGTGAAGCGGGAGATCCCCTCGCCATAACCCAGCGAGAGATCCTGCAGTTCGCATTCGCCGCCCTGATCGCAGATCGGACAGTCCAGCGGATGGTTGATCAGCAGGAATTCCATGGTGCCGCGCTGGGCGTCCAGGGCCCGTGAAGACGCCGTCCACACCTTCATGCCGGCCGCCACGGGGGTCGCACAGGCCGGCAGCGGTTTCGGCGCCTTTTCCACCTCGACCAGGCACATGCGGCAGTTGGCCGCCACCGACAGGTGCTTGTGATAACAGAACCGCGGAACGTCGATGCCGGCGGCGTCGGTCGCCTCGATGAGCATCGCGCCCTTGCGGGCCTGAATGGTCCGCCCGTCGACCTCGATTTCCACCAGTTCTTCGGTCATTGCGTCGATTCTTCCCGTATATAGCCGGTGCCCGGTATCAATACTTCACGGCGCCGATGCCGCAGCATCTGCACCGTCAGCGTCATACCGTTGCTCAGGCCGCCGCGACGTTGCGTTCGGCCAGCATGCTGCGTCCATGCTCGATGTAATATTCGAACTCGGGGCGGAAATGCCGCAGGAAGCTGCGCACAGGCATCGCGGCAGCGTCGCCAAGGGCGCAGATGGTCCGCCCCTCGATGCGCTTGGCAACGTGTTCCAGTCGTTCCAGATCACCTGCAGCACCCTCACCGTTGACGATGCGAGTAAGCACCCGATACAGCCAGCCGGTCCCCTCCCGGCATGGCGTACACTGGCCACACGACTCCGCCATGTAGAAACGCGAAATCCGCCGCAGCGCCTCGACCATGTCCGTCGTTTCGTCCATCACGATCACGGCGCCGGAGCCCAGCATCGAGCCGGCCTTGGTGATGGCGTCATAGTCCATCGTCGTGTCAAGCATCACCTCGCCGGGTACCACGGGCACCGACGACCCGCCGGGGATCACGGCCTTGAGCTTGCGGCCATGGCGAACCCCACCGGCCAGTTCGAGCAGATCGCGAAACGATGTGCCCATCGGAATCTCGAAGTTCCCCGGCTCGTTGACGTGCCCGGACACCGAGAACACCTTGGTCCCGCCGGCATTCTCGACCCCCAGATCCGCGAACCACGTCGCACCCCGGCGCAATACGGTGGGCACGGAAGCAAAGCTCTCCGTGTTGTTCACGGTTGTGGGCTTGCCGTACAGACCGCGCTGCGCGGGAAACGGCGGCTTGAAACGCGGCAGCCCCTTGCTGCCCTCGAGCGACTCGAGCAACGCCGTTTCCTCACCGCAGATATAGGCACCGGCGCCGAGGATGTTGTACAGATCGAAATCGATGCCGCTGTCCTTGATGTTACGGCCCAGCCAGCCGTTCTGGTAGGCCTCGGCCAACGCCTGTTCACAGCGGGTGAACACCTCATCCATGAACTCCCCGCGGAGATAGTTGTACCCGACCGTGGCGCCCATCACGAACCCGCCAATCGCCATGCCCTCGATCAGGGCGTGGGGGTTGTAGCGCAGGATGTCCCGATCCTTGCAGGTCCCGGGTTCGGACTCATCGGAGTTGCAAACGGCATATTTCTGCCCGGGTGCGTTTCGGGGCATGAAGCTCCATTTGATGCCGACCGGGAATCCGGCACCGCCACGTCCGCGCAGGTTGGAAGACTTGAGTTCCTCAATGATGGTTTCGGCATCGAGTTCCCCGCGCAGCACGCGTTCCCAGACCTCGTAACCGCCGAGTGATCGATAGTTTTCGTATGTCCACGGTTCATCGAACTGCAGCGTGGCATAGCAGACCTGGTTGAGCTGGCTCTGATCAATCATGCCCTACTCCAGGGAATCGAGGATCTCGTCGACCCGTTCCGGCGTCAGATCGGTGTAATAGACGTGATCAACCTGCATCATCGGCGCACCCCGACATGCCGCGAGGCACTCTTCCTCATTCTTCAGAAAGATGCGCCCGTCCGCGGTGGTCTCGCCAACGCGGCAACCGAGTTTCCGTTCCACATGCGCCACCAGGTCATCGGCACCGCACAGCATGCACGAGATATTCTTGCAGATCGACACACTGTGGCGGCCGACGGGCGCCGTCTCCAGCATCGAATAGAACGTGGCAACCTCGTAGACGGACACCCTCGGCATGCCGATATAGTCGGCGACGGCATCCATCAGTTCGTGGCTTACCCAGCCGCCGTTCTGATGCTGGGCCGCTACCAGCGCCTGGATCGAGGCCGACTCCTTTCCCTCGGGCGGGAATTTGGCCAGCCAATGGTCGATATGCTGCCGCGTTTCCGCGGTCAGCAGACCGGATTTGTCATCGGAATCGGCCACCGGCTCCCCGCTCATCGATCCACCTCGCCAAATACCAGGTCCTGTGTACCCACGACCGCCACTACGTCGGCCAGCATGTGCCCCTGCACCATCTCGCCGAAGCTGGCCAGGTGGGCAAATCCCGGCGCGCGGATCTTGACCCGATAGGGCTTGTTGGCGCCGTCCGAGATCATGTAACAGCCGAATTCACCCTTCGGTGCCTCCACCGCCGCATACGCCTCCCCGGCCGGGACCGAGAACCCTTCCGTGAAGAACTTGAAGTGATGGATCAGCGCTTCCATGTCCGCCTTCATCTCTTCCCGCGCCGGCGGGGCGATCTTGCGATCATTGACCATGACCGGCCCGGGGTTCTGGCGCAGCCAATCGACGCATTGCTTGATGATGCCCACCGACTGCCGCATTTCCTCGACCCGGATGAGATAACGATCGTAACAATCACCATTGCTCCCGACCGGAACATCGAACTTCATGCGGTCGTAGACCTCGTAGGGCTGCTTCTTGCGCAGGTCCCATTCCACGCCGGACCCACGCAGCATCGGCCCCGTGAAGCCGAGCTCGATCGCCCGCTCCGGCGCCACGACCGCGATATCCACGGTGCGCTGCTTCCAGATTCGATTATCCGTGAGCAGGGTCTCGAATTCGTCGATACTCGCCGGGAAGCGTTCGCAGAATGCCTCGATAAAGTCGAGCATCGAGCCTTCACGTGCTGCATTCAGCTGTGCGACTTCGCGCTTCGAGCGCCAGCGCGATACTTCATACTTCGGCATGCGGTCAGGCAGATCACGATGCACCCCGCCCGGGCGGTAATACTTGGCATGCATGCGCGCACCCGAGACCGCCTCGTAACAGTCCATCAACTCCTCGCGCTCACGGAACGCATAGAGAAAGACCGTCATGGCACCGATGTCGAGGCCGTGAGCGCCGATCCAGAGCAGATGATTCAGGATGCGGGTAATCTCGTCGAACATCACGCGGATGTATTGCGCGCGCAACGGCGGCTCGATCTCGAGCAGTTTCTCGATGGCCATCACATAGCCGTGCTCGTTGCACATCATCGACACGTAATCGAGCCGATCCATATAGCCCACGCTCTGCACATAGGGCTTGGTCTCGGCGAGTTTCTCCGTGGCGCGGTGAAGCAGACCGACATGCGGATCGGCGCGCTGGACAACCTCGCCCTCCATCTCCAGCACCAATCGCAGAACGCCGTGCGCCGCCGGATGCTGCGGACCGAAGTTCAGGGTGTAACTCTGGATTTCAGGCATTGCCGCCACCCTCCTCGGCCGGGCGCACATAGCGGTTATCGTCGCGGATCATCTTCGGCACCAGCACACGGGGTTCGATCGTGACCGGCTGATAGATGACGCGGCCACGTTCCGGGTCGAAACGCATCTCGACATGACCGATGAGCGGAAAATCCTTGCGGAAGGGATGCCCGACGAAGCCGTAATCGGTCAGCAGCCGCCGCAAGTCGGGATGCCCGTCGAACAGGATGCCGAACAGATCGAACGCTTCACGCTCGAACCAGTTCGCGCCGGGCCAGATCGTCGTCACCGTCGGCAGGATCGGGGCCGTATCATCGGGGGCATAGCAGCGGATTCGAAGCCGCTGGTTATGGGTCAGCGACAGCAGGTGGATCACAGCGGCATACCGCGGATGATCAAGCTCCCGCTCCGGCGCTTCGTCACCGAACGCGAGACGTCCGGTGCTGCTGGTGTCCGTGACCCCCCGCGAATAACCGCTGCCGGTCTCCTCGCCGCGGTTCCACTCGTCCACGCCCCAGTAGAGGTAATCGACGCCACAAAGGTCGGTGAGCTGTTCGAAGCGGAATGGCTCCTCGTCCCGCAACGCGGTGCAGACATCGACCAGCGCATCGGCCGCCACCTCGATGGTGACTTCCTTGAGCGCCACCTGGCAGCCGGCGAGCCGATCGCCGAAACGCTCGCTCAACGCCGCTGCCAGCCGCTCGACACGCTCGGACATGTAGGGCCTCCGCTGTTCCACGCGCAGCAATCAGCGCGCGATGGTATTGGTTCGCTTGATCTTCTTCTGCAGCTGCAGAATGCCGTACAGCAGCGCTTCCGCCGTGGGCGGACATCCCGGGACATAGATATCCACGGGCACGATGCGATCACAGCCCCGGACTACCGAATAGGAGTAATGGTAATAGCCGCCACCATTGGCACAGGATCCCATCGAGATCACCCATCGTGGCTCGGCCATCTGGTCATACACCTTGCGTAGTGGGGGCGCCATCTTGTTGCACAGCGTGCCTGCCACGATCATCAGATCGGACTGCCGCGGACTGGGCCGGAAGATGATCCCGAAACGGTCCAGGTCGTAGCGTGCGGCGCCGGCATGCATCATCTCGACGGCACAGCAGGCCAGGCCGAAGGTCATCGGCCACAATGACCCTGTCCGGGCCCAGTTGATCACCTTGTCCGCCGACGTGGTGACGAACCCCTTCTCGAGTACGCCTTCTACTCCCATTCGAGAGCCCCTTTCTTCCACTCGTAAATGAAACCGACCACCAGTATGGCGAGGAACAGACCCATCGCCAGGAATCCCTCCAGACCGATCACGTCGAGGGACACGGCCCAGGGGAAGAGGAAGGCGATTTCCAGATCGAAGATGATGAACAGGATCGCGACGAGGTAGAAGCGGACATCGAACTTCATGCGCGAATCCTCGAAAGCCTCGAACCCGCATTCATAGGGTGAGGTCTTTTCGCGATCCGGTCGATGCGGGCCGATCGCCTTGCCGAGGATC
Organism: uncultured Ectothiorhodospiraceae bacterium; assembly: GCA_964545695.1. Classification (GTDB taxonomy): domain Bacteria; phylum Pseudomonadota; class Gammaproteobacteria; order XJ16; family Halofilaceae; genus Halofilum. The sequence continues at coordinate 23,364 of CAZJGZ010000003.1, forward strand.
AGCGTAATCACACCGATGAACAGTCCGACCATCACGAACATGAGGATCGGAAGATAGTTTGCGATCATGCCTATCCCCTCAGCGAGGCCCGGGCGCGAAACCCACCGGGCCAATTGCCCGCGAGCTCCGGGCCGGTCCCGGGAATCCGGGATTCGCAGCAAGCCCGCAGCCTATTCTGCGGGCAAGGTATCACGAACAATGGTGCCGACGCCCGGACTCGAACCGGGACGGCCAGTGGCCACTACCCCCTCAAGATAGCGCGTCTACCAATTCCGCCACGTCGGCATTTTTTTCGAACCTGCGGCTTGCGCGGTTGCACGTATCCACCTGCCCCTGGACACGCGCAACCGGTACTCCAAACGAACCCCGTGAGTCTACCGCGCGGACTCACTCCCCGTCGATGGGTGGAAGATCGCCCTCGCCATCATCCGTCACCGGCGTCTCGTCATCCGCCGGGGATTCCTCCATGTCCGGCAGATCACTGTCCGCCGGCAATTCCTCGCCCATCTCCACGGGTGCGGACCGATCGAGCAGGCTGTCGCTGTCCGACCGGTGGGCGGCCATCACGGCGAGAGCCAGACTGGTGGCAAAGAACATGGTCGCGACGAATGTGGTCATGCGCTGCAGAAAGGTCCCGGGCCCCCCGGCGCCGAATACCGTTCCGGACGCGCCGCTGCCAAATGCCGCGCCGGCATCGGCACCCTTGCCCTGCTGCAGCAGGACAAGCACGACGGTCGTAATCGCCAGGAGTACGTGAATACCGAGTACAACTGCTTCCATTTCGATGGATCTCTATGATTGGCGACCGATCGCGGCGCGACCGATCGCGGTGAATTCATCGGCATCGAGCGCGGCACCACCGATCAGTGCGCCGTCGATATCGGGCTGCGCGAACAGCTCGGCGGCATTGGCCGCCTTGACACTTCCGCCGTACACCACGCGCGTGCGCTCGGCAAAGGCCGCATCTGCCCCGGCGAGACTTCCGCGGATCGCCGCATGGATCTCCTGTGCCGCACTCGCGGTCGCGCTCCGCCCCGTACCGATCGCCCAGACCGGTTCGTACGCTATGACACCGGCGCCGAATCCGGTCACGCCAACATGGTCGAGCACCGCGCCAACCTGCCGGCTCACCACCTCGACGGCCCTGCCGGCGTCACGCTCATCAAGTGACTCGCCGACGCACAGGATCGGGGCAAGCCCCGCGGCGACCGCCGCTGCAAATTTCGCCGCCACAACGGCATCATTCTCGCCATGCCGGGCACGCCGCTCGGAGTGTCCGACAATGACGTAACTGCAGCCGATATCCGCCAGCATGGCGCCGGCAACCTCACCGGTAAATGCGCCACCCGTTTCGGCAGACAGATCCTGCCCACCCACATCAAGACGACTGCCGGCAGCCTGCTCGACCGCCTGTTGCAGATAGACGAAAGGCGGGCACACAAGCCACTCGACCTGCTCGATCTCGTCGGCCGCGCGCATGCCCGCGGCGACCAGCTCGGTCGTGCGGGCGCGTGAGCCGTGCAGCTTCCAGTTTCCGGCGATCAGGGGGCGACGCATGAGCGGTGGATGCTCCAGTGACAGCGGGCGCAAGGGTACCTGTGCCGCCCCGACAAATCAATTTGCCGAGCCGGAGCCAGTGGCACGACGCAAGCCGGTCGCGGCCGTCAGCAGAATGCGGTGCGCACCGCGGTTGCCACGCGCTCCGCGTGGGCACTGATCACGTCATCGTCCGGACCTTCAACCATCACCCGAACGAGCGGCTCGGTCCCGGAGGCACGCAACAGCACACGGCCTCCATCACCGAGCTCGCGCTCGACGTCATCGATCACCGCACGCACCGCGGCACTGCCAAGCGGATCCACGCGTTCGGCCACCTCGACATTGACCAGGACCTGTGGATAACGCTCCATCGCCCCCGCCAGCTCCGCCAGCGATTGCCCGGTGTCCACCATGCGAGCCACGATCTGCAGCGCCGACACAATGCCATCACCCGTCGTCGTGCGGTCCAGACAGACAATGTGCCCGGAGGACTCACCGCCGACGATCCAGCCCCTGGCATGCAGCAGTTCCAGCACGAAGCGATCACCGACGCTGCTGCGGGCGAAGTCGATACCGCGGGCGCCCAACGCCTTCTCCAGGCCCAGATTCGACATCTGCGTCCCAACCACCCCGCCACGCAGCAACCCCGCTTCCGCCCGCGCAATGGCGAGGATCAACAGCAGGGCGTCACCGTCCACCACCCGGCCCCGGGCATCCACCATGATCACGCGGTCGCCGTCACCATCGAGCGCGATCCCGGCATCGGCCTGTTCGGCGAGCACCTGCTCGCTCAGGGCAGCGGTGTCGGTCGCACCGCAGTCGGCATTGATATTGAGACCATCGGGTTCCGAACCGATGGCCGTCACCTCGGCGCCGAGTTCACGGAACACACGGGGCGCGATCGCGTAATCGGCGCCGTTGGCGCTATCCACCACGAGACGCAGGCCGCGCAGGTCCGTGCCGAAGGGAATAGTCCCCTTGCAGAACTCGATGTAGCGGCCGCTGGCGTCCTCGACCCGCCGCGCGCGCCCCAGCCGGTCCGGCGAGTCCAGCGTCATGGGCTCGTCGAGCCGGCTTTCGATGGCGGCTTCGACCGCATCCGGCAGTTTGGTGCCGGCGCCGGAAAAGAATTTGACACCGTTGTCGTAGAACGGGTTGTGCGAGGCACTGATGACGATACCGGCGCCCAGCCGGAATGTACGGGTGAGATGCGCAATCGCCGGCGTAGGCATCGGCCCCACCAGCCATACATTGACGCCCGCCGCGGCAAGCCCGGACTCCAGTGCGGACTCGAACATGTAGCCCGACAGGCGTGTGTCCTTGCCGATCAGCACCTCGCGATGGCCCTGCTCGGCAAGTACACGACCGGCCGCCCAGCCCAGACGCTGGACGAAGTCCGCGGTCATTGGGGGCTGGCCCACACGGCCGCGGATGCCATCGGTCCCGAAATACCGTCGCTTGCTCACGATTACGCCTCCACTCCCTGTACGGCATTGACCACCGCAAGCGCCTGGTGGGTCGCGGCAACATCGTGCACGCGAATGACCCGTGCGCCCTTCAGGGCCGCCACCACTGCCGCCCCAACGCTGCCATGCAAGCGCTCTTCCACGGGTGCATCACCAATCAGCGCGCCAATCATGCGCTTGCGCGACATCCCCACCAGCAGCGGACAGGCAAGGCGGGCAACCAGCTCGTCCAGATGCGCCAGCAGCGTGACGTTGTGTTCCAGCGTCTTGCCGAAGCCGAAGCCGGGATCCACCAGAATGCGTTCGCGCGCAATGCCGCCCTGCGCACATGCGGCCATGCGGGCAATGAGAAAATCGCCCACCTCGCGGACAACATCGTTGTAGACGGGATTGGCCTGCATGGTCCGCGGCTCGCCCTGCATGTGCATCAGGCACACCGGCAGACCGAGGCGGGCCACCATCTCGATCGCACCATCGGCACGCAGTGCATTCACGTCGTTGATCAGACTGACGCCGGCCTCGGCAGCGGCAGCCATGATGGCGGGCTTGCTGGTATCGATCGACACCGGGCAGGAAGCATCCGCCAGCGCTTCCAGCTGCGGCAGTACGCGTTCGGCCTCCGTCTCTGCAGACACACCCGTCGAGCCCGGCCGGGTCGACTCGCCACCAACATCGATGATGTCGGCACCAGCCGCCACCATGGCCGCCGCATGGTCCTGCGCGGCCTCGCGCTCGGTAAAGCGTCCGCCATCGGAGAAGGAATCGGGGGTCACGTTGAGCACCCCCATGATCAGCGGCCGCGGATCAGCCAGGCGATCGATCAATGCAGCCGGGCGCGCCTTTCCCTCGTCGCTCACTCATGCCTCCCGGCGGTCAGGTACACAACATCCCCTGCTGGTCGCGGCCCTGTTTGAGGGCGGCCTCGATCAGTGCTGGCCGGCAGGGCCGCCGATGGGCCCCTGGTCCGGCTCGCCATCATCCGATGCCGACGAATCCGGCGCACTGTCGTCACGGCCCACGCCATCACCATCGGATGAGCCTGAATCCTCCTTCCAGTCGGCGGGTGGCCCCGGCTCGCGCCCCTCCATGATTTCATTGATCTGATGACTGTCGATGGTCTCGTACTTGAGTAGCGCATCGGCCATGATGTGCAACTGCTCCATGTGCTCGTTCAGAATGCGCTCGGCACGCTGGTAGTTCTGATCGATGAACTTGCGGATTTCTTCGTCGATCGCATGCTGCGTATCGTCCGACATGTTCTTGTGCTGCGTGACCGAGCGCCCGAGAAAGACCTCGTTTTCATCCTCGCCGTACGACAGCGGCCCGAGCTTCTCGGACAGGCCCCACTTGGTCACCATGTTGCGGGCGATCTGGGTTGCGCGCTCGATATCGTTCGAGGCGCCTGTCGTCACGCGGTCGTGGCCAAAGATCAGCTCTTCGGCAATGCGCCCGCCGAACAGGCTCGAGATCTGGCTCTCGATCCCCTGTTTGGTCATGCTGAACCGATCCTGCTCGGGCAGGAACATGGTGATGCCGAGCGCCCGACCACGCGGAATGATGCTCACCTTGTAGACCGGATCGTGGTCCGGAACCAGCCGCCCCACGACGGCATGGCCGGCCTCATGGTAGGCCGTGAGCTTCTTCTCGTCGTCGGACATGACCATCGACCGACGCTCCGTGCCCATGATGAGCTTGTCCTTGGCACGCTCGAACTCCTCCATGTTCACGTTCTTGCGATTGCCGCGGGCGGCAAACAGCGCCGCCTCGTTGACCAGATTGGCCAGGTCCGCGCCCGAGAATCCGGGTGTACCACGCGCAATCAGGCGCGCATCGACGTCATCGCCCACGGGCAGCTTGCGCATGTGCACCTTGAGGATGTGCTCACGCCCGCGCAGGTCGGGCAGCGGCACGGTGACCTGTCGATCGAAACGCCCCGGGCGCAACAGCGCCGGGTCCAGCACGTCGGGCCGGTTGGTCGCGGCAATGACGATGACGCCCTCGTTGCCCTCGAAGCCGTCCATCTCGACGAGCAGCTGGTTCAGTGTCTGTTCGCGTTCGTCATGACCGCCGCCGAGACCGGCGCCGCGCTGACGGCCCACGGCATCGATCTCGTCGATGAAGATGATGCAGGGCGCATGTTTCTTGGCCTGTTCGAACATGTCGCGTACACGCGATGCGCCCACACCGACAAACATCTCCACGAAGTCGGAACCGGAGATCGAAAAGAACGGCACCTTGGCTTCACCCGCGATTGCCTTGGCCAGCAGGGTCTTGCCGGTACCCGGCGAGCCGACCATCAGGACGCCACGCGGGATCGTACCGCCCAGGCGCTGGAATTTGCCCGGATCACGCAGGAAGTCGACGAGCTCGACCACCTCTTCCTTGGCTTCATCGCAGCCGGCCACATCGTTGAAGCCGACCTTGACGTCGTCCTCGCCCATCATCTTGGCCTTGTTCTTGCCAAACGACATGGCACCACGACCGCCGGCCCCACCGCCCTGCATCTGGCGCATGAAGAAGATCCAGACCGCGATGAGCAGCAGGAAGGGGAACCAGCTGATGAATATCTGGGTGAGCATCCCCGTGCTTTCCGGCTCGGTCGCACGGATGGTCACGTTGTGCTCCAGCAGGTCACCGACCAGGGCCTGGTTGTCCGATTCCGGGCTGAAGGTGACGAATTCGCTGCCGTCCAGCTTCTGCCCCTCGATCTTGCGATCGTCGATCAGCACCGAATCCACGTCGCCATCGCGTACCGACTGCAGGAACTCGGTGTAAGAGACCTCGCTGCGCTGGGCGGGCTGGGAATCATCGAACGTATTGAAGACCGACATCAGCACGACGGCGATGACGACCCACAGGAGAATGTTTTTGACCAGATCGTTCAAGTTGAACCTCGAGACCGCCGCTCCGCGGCGTGATTGGTGACAGGTCGCGCACGGCGTGCGCCGACCCTGGCTGCCAGAAGAGACAATAAACGTCTGACGGTACTATAGTTTACGCCCGCTCGCCAGCACGTAGACCTCGCGCGAGCGCGGCCTGGAGGCCTCCGGCTTGCGCACCCGGACACTGCGGAAGTCCCCGCGGATCCGCCGCAGAAGGTCATCACTGCCTTCGCCCTGAAACACCTTCGTCAGAAGCACGCCATCGGGTTCGAGGAGTTCGATTGCCAGCTCGTGCGCAAGTTCCGCCAGCAGCATCGAGGCCGGCTGATCCACCGAGTCGATCCCGCTCATGTTGGGCGCCATGTCGGAGAGCACGACATCCGCACGCCCGCCCAGTGCGCCCCGCAATCGCTCGAGAACCTCGGGTTCGCGGAAATCACCCTGCACGAAATCGACGCCGGCGATGGCATCCATGGGCAGAATATCACTGGCCACGATGCGCCCCTTGTCGCCCACCCGCTCGGCTGCATACTGCGACCAGGCGCCGGGCGCCGCGCCCAGATCGACCACGCGCTGCCCGGGGCGAAATACCCGGTCCCGCTCGTCGATCGCCCGAAGCTTGGCGACCGCCCGCCCGCGGTAGCCCTCACTCCGCGCCGCCCGGACGTGGGGATCGCGCGCATGCTCCCGCAACCAGCGCTTGCTGCTCTTGCTACGGGCCACCGAGTCGTTCCCGGCGCGACGCGTCGGCCGCCGCCAGCACGCCCCGGGTGCGGCAGTACAGCCACACACCGGCGCCCACGCCGTAGCCGCCCAGCAGGATCCACTCGACCGCGCCACTGGTCAGCCACATGACCAGCGGCGCACCAATGACGGCAACGACGATAATCGCGCCGAGATCGACCTTGACCTCGTCGAACGGCCCGCGCTCCTGTGCTACCGTTCGCGCTCCATTCTTGCTGGACTGCGACGGCGGGCAATCATGCTGAACTCGAGACAGATCCGTTTCCTGCGAGCGCGTGCGCATCACTGTCATCCTGTCGTTCGGCTCGGCCAGAACGGTCTGACCGACGCCGTCTTGCGGGAACTCGACATCGCCCTCGACGCCCACGAGCTGGTCAAGGTCCGCATCACCGGCAGCGACCGTGACGCGCGCGACAGCTGGGTAGCAGCGATGTGCGCACAGACCGGCGCCGAGACCGTTCAGCGTATCGGCCATACCGTATCGCTGTTCCGCCGCAACGCCGACAAGCCCGTGATCAACCTGCCATGACGTCATTCGTCGTGGATCGCCTTTACTCGTAGCGAATACCCACGATCTCGTATTCGCGCTCACCGCCCGGCGCCGCAACCTGTGCCACATCGCCTTCCTGTTTGCCGATCAGGGCGCGCGCGATCGGCGAGCTGACCGAAATCAGGCCTTCATCGATGTTCGCCTCGCCATCACCGACGATCTGGTAAGTGACTTCCTGTTCGGTGTCGAGATCGAACAGCTCGACGGTCGCACCGAAGACCACCTTGCTGTTGCCCTGCAGGGTGCTGACGTCGATCACCTCGGCGTTGGCGAGCTTGCCCTCGATCTCGCTGATCCGCCCCTCGATGAAGCCCTGCTGCTCACGCGCTGCGTGATACTCCGCGTTTTCCTTGAGATCGCCGTGACCGCGCGCCTCGGCGATGGCCTCGATCACCTGGGGACGGTCGACGGATTTGAGGCGCTCCAGCTCGCGCCGGAGTCGCTCCGCGCCGCGCGCCGTTAGCGGATTCTTGCTCATGCGATCTCCTCATGCAGCGACTGCAGCCGGTTCACCTGGCCATCTTCCGGCCACGCCAGCGCGGCGACGATCGCCTGCCCGCCGGCAATGGTCGTGGTGTAAGCTACCTTGTGATTCAGCGCCTCACGCCGGATCGTGTACGAATCGGCGATTGCCGATTTGCCTTCGGTCGTATTCACGATCAGGGATATCTCGTCGTTCTTGATCATGTCGACGATGTGCGGCCGCCCTTCCTTCACCTTGTTGATATGCTTGCAGGGAATCCCCGCCGCTTCAACCGCGGCGGCGGTACCTTGCGTGGCAACGATCTCGAACCCGAAATCGTGCAAACCGCGCGCGATTTCGGTCGCGCTCGCCTTGTCCCCATCACGCACACTGATGAATGCACGCCCACTGCGCGGCAGTGAGTCACCCGCCGCCATCTGACTCTTCGCGAACGCCTCGCCGAAGCTGCGACCGACCCCCATGACCTCGCCGGTCGACTTCATCTCCGGCCCCAGCAGCGGATCGACACCGGGGAACTTCACGAACGGGAACACCGCCTCCTTGACGCTGAAGTAGGGCGGCGTAATCGACCCGGTGATGCCCTGCTGCGCCAGCGTATTGCCGACCATGACGCGCGCCGACACCTTGGCCAGCGGCACCCCGGTGGACTTGGACACAAAGGGAACGGTCCGCGAAGCGCGCGGGTTTACCTCGATGACGAAGATTTCGTCGTCGCGGATCGCGAACTGCGCGTTCATCAGTCCGACCACACCCAGCTCCCGGGCCATCGCGGTCATCTGCTCACGCAGTCGCGCCTGCAGGTCCTCGCTCAGCGTGTGCGGCGGCAGTACGCAGGCGGAATCGCCCGAGTGCACGCCGGCCTGCTCGATATGTTCCATGATGCCGCCGATGAATACATCCGTGCCATCCGCCACCGCATCGACATCAACCTCCAGCGCATCGCTGAGGAAGTGATCGAGCAGCACCGGGGCCTCGTTCGAGACCAGCACCGCCTCACGCATGTAGCGCACGAGGTCCTCGTCCGAATGGACGATTTCCATCGCACGCCCCCCGAGCACATAGGACGGACGCACCATCAATGGATAACCGATCTCGGCGGCGAGCGCGCGCGCCTCTTCCGAATCGCGCGCGGTGCGGTTGGGCGGCTGCCGCAACCCCAGCCGACCGATCAGTTGCTGGAAGCGATCGCGGTCCTCGGCGACATCGATTGCGTCCGGCGTCGTGCCGATGATCGGCGCACCCGCAGCCTCCAGTGCGCGCGCCAGCTTCAGCGGTGTCTGCCCACCGAACTGCACGATCACGCCCGCCGGCTGTTCCCGGTGCAGGACCTCCAGCGTGTCCTCGAGCGTGAGGGGCTCGAAGTAGAGTCGATCCGAGGTATCAAAGTCGGTCGATACCGTTTCCGGATTGCAGTTGACCATGATGGTCTCGTAACCATCCTCGCGCAGCGCGAGCGCCGCGTGCACGCAGCAGTAGTCGAACTCGATCCCCTGTCCGATCCGGTTCGGACCGCCGCCGAGCACCATGATCTTCTGCCGGTCGGTCGGTGCCGCCTCGCACTCCTCTTCGTAGGTCGAGTAAAGGTAGGCGGTGGCGGTGGCGAATTCGGCCGCACAGGTATCGACACGCTTGAACACCGGACGCACGCCCAGCTCATGGCGGCGGGCGCGGACGCTGTCCTCGCTTTCGCCCAGCAGCGTCGCCAGGCGATGATCGGAGAACCCCTTGCGCTTGAGCTCGAGCAGGCGCCCTCGCTCGATGGCCTGGAGGGAGGTCTCGCGCAGGAATTCCTCGGTTGTGATCAGATCGGCGATCTGGACCAGCCACCAGCGGTCGATCCAGGTCAGGTCAAAGACGCGCTCCACGCTCCAACCGTGGCGGAAGGCCTCGGCGACGTACCAGATGCGTTTGTCGCCCGGGTCCTGCAGCTCGCGCCGCAGCCGACTCTCCAGATCGTCATCACCAAGATCCTCGGGCAGGATCTCGTTGAGGCCGTCCGCGCCGGTTTCCAGACCGCGCAATGCCTTCTGCAGCGATTCCTGGAACGTGCGGCCAATGGCCATGACTTCACCGACCGACCTCATCTGCGTGGTGAGTCGATTCGGTGTATGCGGGAACTTCTCGAACGTGAACCGCGGCACCTTGGTGACGACGTAGTCGATCGTGGGCTCGAACGAGGCCGGAACCGCGCCGCCCGTGATCTCGTTCTGCAATTCGTCCAGGGTATAGCCAACCGCGAGCTTGGCGGCGACCTTGGCAATGGGGAACCCGGTCGCCTTGGACGCCAGCGCCGATGACCGCGACACGCGCGGATTCATCTCGATGACCACCAGTCGCCCGGTTTTCGGATCCACCGCGAACTGCACGTTCGAGCCGCCGGTATCGACACCGATCTTGCGCAATACCGCCAGCGAGGCGTCGCGCATGATCTGATATTCCTTGTCCGTCAGGGTCTGTGCCGGGGCAACCGTGATGGAATCCCCCGTATGCACACCCATCGGGTCCAGATTCTCGATCGAGCAGATGATGATGCAGTTGTCCGCATGATCGCGGACCACCTCCATCTCGAATTCCTTCCAGCCGAGCACCGACTCTTCCAGCAGGACTTCGTGGGTCGGTGACAGCTCGATGCCGCGGCGGCAGATTTCCTCGAATTCCTCGCGGTTGAACGCGATCCCGCCACCGGAACCGCCGAGCGTGAACGAGGGCCGGATGACGACCGGGAACCCCAGATGCGCCTGAGCCTGCTGCGCCTCCTCCCACGAATGCGCGATGTACGCATGTGGCGTGGCCAGGCCGATATCGGCCATGGCATGGCGGAACTGTTCGCGATCCTCGGCCATGTCGATCGCGATCTTCGAGGCACCGATCATTTCCACGCCGTACTCGGCAAGTACGCCGTGACGGTCGAGGTCGAGCGCGCAGTTGAGCGCAGTCTGGCCGCCCATGGTGGGAAGTACCGCATCCGGACGTTCGGCCTCGATGATGCGAGCGACGACCGACCAGTGAATCGGCTCGATGTAGACCGCATCGGCCATGACCGGATCAGTCATGATGGTCGCGGGGTTCGAGTTCACCAGGATGACCCGATAACCCTCCTCCATGAGCGCCTTGCAGGCCTGGGCGCCGGAATAATCGAATTCACACGCCTGGCCGATGACGATCGGGCCGGCGCCGATGATGAGAATGCTCTGGATGTCCGTGCGTTTGGGCATCGATGGTTTCCGATCAGGTTTGCGGGTGTGCGGACATGAGCTCGATGAAATGATCGAACAGCTCGCGCATGTCGTGCGGGCCGGGACTGGCCTCGGGGTGCCCCTGGAAGCTGAACGCCGGCTTGTCACGGTGATGGATGCCCTGCAGCGAGCCGTCGAAGAGCGACTCATGGGTCACGCGGATCTCCGCGGGCAGACTGTCGGCATCGATGGCAAAGCCGTGGTTCTGCGACGAGATCATCACGCGGCCGGTCGCGAGCTCCTTGACCGGATGGTTGGCGCCATGATGACCAAACTTCATCTTCACGCTGCGCCCGCCGCAGGCCAGTCCGAGCAACTGATGCCCCAGGCAGATGCCGAACACCGGTACCCCGCGATCCATGAAGGTGCGCGTGGCGTCGATGGCGTAGTCGAGCGGCTCCGGATCGCCCGGCCCGTTCGACAGGAACACGCCATCGGGCTCCAGCGCCAGCACTTCCTCGGCCGACGTCGTTGGCGGCACCACGGTCAGTCGGCAGCCACGATCAGCCAGCAGGCGGAGAATGTTGCGCTTGGCCCCGAAGTCGTAGGCGACCACGTGAAATTTCGCTGCCTCGGGGTCGGCGTCAGCCGGCAGGCCGGCCTCCAGACTCCAGGTCCCCTGCGTCCAGGTCGTACGCGTCGGCGTGCTCACCCCACGCACCAGGTCCTGCCCGCTCAGCCCCGGGAACGCGCGCGCTGCCGCAATCGCGGCCTCGGCATCGGGCGCCTCGCCAGCCAGGATGCAGCCACCCTGGGCGCCGTGTTCCCGCAGGCGGCGAGTCAGGGCCCGGGTGTCGATATCGGCGATCGCCACCACATTGTGGCGCTGCAGGTATTCGGGCAGCGTCTCGCGGCTGCGCCAGTTGCTGGCCACCAGGGGCAGATCACGGATGATGAGTCCGGCCGCCTGCACCCGCGCGGATTCCTCGTCTTCGGGGTTCGTGCCGACATTGCCGATGTGCGGATAGGTCAGGGTGACGAGCTGCCAGGCATAGGACGGATCGGTGAGGATTTCCTGGTAACCGGTCATGGCGGTGTTGAATACGACCTCGCCGGTGGCCTGGCCGCCAACGCCGATGGCGCGACCGTGGTAGACCGTACCGTCAGCCAGCGCAAGCAGTGCGGGGTGCGTCAAGGGAAAGCTCCTCCTGGCCATGTATCACCTGCCAGTGGCAGGGCTCGCGGCCCATGCGGTCGCTACCAGACGCCCGCGCACAAGGCTGCCGGGCGGCGGGTGGCCACGCCCGGAGTCGACAGCGGCATGCGGATGTGGCGCGCGAGATCGCGGCTTTGCTGGGCCGGCGGGATTTTACGGCACGGGTCCGGCAACTGTCCATGCGCCATGGCCGGAAAGGCCGCCCGTTCAGCGGTCATCCGTGGCGACGATCTCGGCCAGCAACGCCGTGGCAAACACGCCGCTGGACAGGGTGAATGCCAGTTCCAGGGTCCCCCGCCCTTCGTCATCCGTGTCGAGCGACCAGTCAACGTCGCTGGCAAGCGCCCGCAACGCGCGGCGATCGGCACGCAGTCCGGCGCGTTCCAGCCCTTCGCGCAGTTCGGTGTCACCAGCCAGCCACGCGCATTCCCGCGCCTGCGCTGCCGGGCCGGCAACCCGACTCCCGCGCCCCCAGAGCGGTCCGGTAACGTGCAGATCGCAGCGCGCGATGCGCTCCTCCAGATCGGGTTCATCACCTTCACAACGGAACATGGAGTGGGTGCCCGCCAGCATCAGTGCATCATCCATCTGCGGCGCGAGCCAGGTGCCCTCGGCCACGCGGACCGACAACACCTGGTTGAACAGCCAGCTGCGCGCGGCCGACAGATACAGCCCGCGCACGCCCTTGCGCGGGCGAATCGTGCCCGCGAAAAGATCGCGGGCACGCTGGATGTTCGCCCCGCCCCGGCCGAAACGCTGCGGACCGAAATAATTCGGGAAACCGTACTCGGCGATCTCCTGCATGCGCGCGGCAAGCCGTTCCCGGTCACCGGCGAAGTCGCGAATGACCAGGCGAAACCGGTTGCCGCGATGGGTCCCCGTGCGCAAACGGCGGCGATGACGTCGGGCCTCGCCGACCTGCCAGCGCTCACAGGAAAACGCTTCCCAGTCCGGATCACTGCGGCCGGGCAGGTGGACGCTGAACCACTGGCCGGTATCGGCGTGGCGATCCTTGCGCCCGGACGTACCCACCGCACGCGCCGACACGCCCGCGAATGCAGCCAGCGCCTGCGCCACCTCGGCCGTATTCACACCCTGCTTGCGCAGCCACACCAGCACATGCTCGCCGTCGCCATCCGGTGCGAAACCAAGATCCTCATCGACCCGGAAGTCGGTCGTGTGCACACGCAGGCGGCCCCGTCCGGCCACACCACCATGAGCCTGCTGCCAGTCCATGGTCATCGCCAATGCATCGTCATCGTTCGATGCTGTACAGCAGATCGCCGCTCGACGACGGCCCCGATTCGCCCTCCACGGCCCAGCGTTCGCCGAGCGAATAGCGCAGACGAACCCGCGAAAAGCTTTCAAACAGGCCCACACCGTAGCTCACATACAGTCGCGGATGGAGATACGTACCCAACACGAGCTCGGTCTCGTCCTGCGTTGCCCCCTCCTCGACCGAAACGTCATCAATGCCGAAGCCGCCACCGACCCGTCCGGCCACCCAGCCGCCCGCGCCCGCCGCAGCGGCCGCCAATGCGCTGCGGTCCTCATCACCGGCCTCACCGATGGGCATGCCGATGACGAGATAGGACAGGATCTGCGATTGCTGCATGGGCGGCTCCGAGAACAGGCTCACATCCGGTTCCTGCAACGTACCACGCACGCGCACACCGACCAGGACATTGCGCGGACGGCGAACGGCGCGGATATCGAGACCCGGGTCGGTGACGACATCCCCCGTGTAAATCAGGCGCCCGCGCTCAATGGTCAATTCCTGCTGATACGCGGAATAGATGCCATCGCGCACCTCGATCTCGCCACGTGCCGTCGTCAGTTCACCCGGCTCGTCGCGCAGGCGCAGGCCGCCGTCGAGTCGTCCGCGCAGGCCGAAGCCGCGGAACTGGACGTCATCACCGAGGGTCGCGTCGATGTCCGTGAATACCCGCCAACCGGGTGGATCCTCCGCGCCCGACACGTCAGCGCCGCCGACCCGTTCCAGATCGCCCGTCGGGCGCACGGCGCCACCGAGATCGCGCGGCGTGATCCGCGCCCACGGGACCTCGAGTCCACCTTGTACGCGCACCTCCCGATCCACCACCCGCCACTCGATATCGGGTGATATATCGACCCGCGCATCCGGCGTGTCGAGGGCACGGAAGTCTTCACCGACCAGCGTACCGTCGACCGTCCAGCCGGCCTCACGACGCCTCGCGAGCATCTCCAGGTCGACGCGCCCATCCTCGGAGCGCGCACCGACCCGCCCCCTCAATCCCTCCGCTTCACCGGTGAAGTCCGCCGTCACATCCGTCAGCCGAAGACCAATTCGCGGCAGGGTGACCAGCCCGTCGGTCAGCCTGGCCGTGCCTTCGGCGAGCGGTTGCTCCGTCGTGCCGGCGATGTCCAGCGCCACGTCGATGCCACCCTCGATGCGGCCGACCTCGGCACTCAGACGAGCCAGCAATGGCAATTGGTCACTCTCGACGCGCAGGCTCCCACTGAGCGGCTGCGCCCCCTCGCCCACACCGCTGCGCACGTCGAGTGCGACGATGCCGGTCGGAGCCAGCGGCATGTCAAGCCGCGCACGCACTTCGTCCTGGCCACCCTGAAAATCGGCCCGCGTCGCTCGCCAGGCAATCAGCTCCAGCAGCTCTTCGTCGGCATCATCGCCATTGTCTTCCATCACGGCGATCCGCCCCGGCGACAGGTCGATCTCGCCGTCGAACCCGAGCGCGTCATCACCGCCACCACGCGCCCGCAGTTCGCCGTCGAGGCTGCCGGTGACGAGCAGTTCGGGCGCAAAGGCGCGCAGCCACGGGGCCAGCGGCATTGCCCGCAGCCGCGCATCCCCCTGCCAGCCGGACGCCTGTTGCCAGGCGGCATTGAGGCAGACGTTGCCGGCAGAGAAATCAAGCGGCGTCAGGCAGAGCCGATCAAGCCGTACCGCGTCCGCGTCGGCCGCAAGATCCGCCGACTCGGCCAGCACCCAGGCGGGCTGATCGCGCGGCATCAGATCCAGGCGCCGCACCTCGCCCTGCCACGAGGTCAATTCATCGAGACCGCCGACCAGACCGGCATGAACGGCATCACCCGCACGCACCAGGCGAAGGTCCAGGCGGTGGTCGGCCAGTGTGCCGTCCAGCTGCACCATGATGTCATCAAGGCGCTGGCCACCGTGCTGCAGACCACTCAGGCGGGCATCCATGGTCGCACTGGCATCGAGATCGGTCGGCAATTGTGCCTCCAGGTCCACCGCATCGAGACGCGTGTCCTGCCAGACGACATCTCTTCCGGTAACGGTCATGTCGATGCCGGGCCGCGGCATCGAGCCGTGAATACGGCCTTCGGCGCGCACATTGCCGGCCGCGTCCGGTAGCAGATCCGCCAACTCGGCCAGGTCCAGACGAACTTGCAGGTCCGGTTCCGGAGCGACCTGACCGTCCAGCGCGAGACTCGCCGCACCCGCCCGCAGCGCAAGGTCATGGAGGGCGATGCGTTCGCCTGCCACACTCACCCGGCCACCGCCCGACAGCGGCTGCTCCTCGAGCCTGCCGGCGACTTGTGTGAGCTCGATATCGGCACTCGGCCCGGTTGCCTCATCGAGACGCCAGCTCGTGCGGGTGCCAACGTCAACACTGCCGGCAATAGGACCCCCGATTCGGCTCGGGTCAAACCCGGCCACGGCCAGATCGAGACTGCCCTGCAGCCCGTCCTGCCAGGCCAGATCACCCATTGCCTCCCAGGTCGCGTCGAGCCAACTGCCGTCGAGCCGCCAGCGTTCGAGCCCGTCACCGTGGCCGGCCAGCGCCACGCGCCAGTCCCCGTGGGGCTCGGCCACAGGACCACCGCGCAGCGCACCGTCCACCGTATAATCATCGAGGCCACCGACCAGCCGCAGGCGCCCTTCGGGACTGACCGCAACCGGTTCCACCAGGGGCCAGACCAGATCCTGCCAGTCCACGGCGACATCCAGCCGCGGCTCATCGCCGCCCCATTCAGCATCGCCCGTTACCTCGGCGCGTGCACCGGTTGCGGGGAGACGCACCAACAGCGATGCAATCGAGACATCCTCCGGGCTGATGTTCACATCCAGGTGCGCATCGACATCCTCGAGCGGTGTCCCGGCCAGGGCCACGTTGCCGCGGACTCGTGTTGCTTCCAGGTCGCCCTGCGCGCTGATGCGCGCCGTGACCGGCCAGGGTGGCGCCTCTTCATGCCAGACCTGCGGGGCCACCTCGTTGAGCACAGCCGTCAGATCCCACGCCGGCCGGGCCCGGAGCGGCTCGATGACGCCACTCAACCGCAACTCACCAGGCTCGCGGGTGACCAGATCCAGTTCCAGTTCGGCCGGCGTACCGTCGAGCCCGAGCGTACCGCGCATTGGCGGTAGATCCGCCAACGCTTCCGTGCGCCAGTCGATCCGGCCCGTCAGCGGGTGCGGCGCGGCGGCTCGGGCGCGGACCCGACCCGAGGCCTCGCCCCAGGGCGTACTCACCTGCAGTTGCTCGAGGTGCACCCGACTGCCGTCGTGCTCCGCGCGCAGGCGCAGATCGAACGGCCCCAGCAGGTCGGCGCCCCTGTGGACGGACACGTCGCTCACCGCCAGGCGCTCGACAGCAACCGGAAACGGCAGCGTCAGATCGGCCGGCAGCTCGATGTCCTCACGCTCACCAACGGGTTCGGTCGCATCAGACGCTGCCGGCAAGTGAATGTCGACGCCGCTGGCGGCGAGTTCATCGATACGAACGCGTCCGCTCAGCAGTGGCCCGAGTGACCAGTCGAAGTCGATGCGTTCGATATCGATGCGCATATCGTCCGCGACCAGCCTGACCTCACGCAGCGCGAGCGGGCCGATCAGCACGCCGTCAGCCTCACCGAGGCTCGATCCGGCCGGCAGCGCCGCCTCGGCCCGCTCAAGGGCGAAATCGCGGCCACTCTCCGTGGTGAGCAACCACACGCCGACTGCCACGACCGCGACCACCGCCAGCAGCAGCGAGCCCAGGAACGCACCTGCGACCACACCGCGCCTCACAGGTTGACCCCCAGACTGAGATGCAGCCTCGGACCGTCATCCGTGGACAGCGGCTGGGCTACATCGACGCGCAACATGCCCACCGGTGACCGCCAGCGCAGGCCCACGCCAGCGGAATTCTCCAATGACATGCGGCGCTCCGCGGATACATTGCCGGCATCCGCGAACACAGCCGCACCCCAGTTGCCCGCAATCAGCCGTTCGAGCTCGACGCTGGCGGTGGTCAGATAGCGGCCACCGGTGACGTCACCATCCTCGTTACGCGGCCCCAGTGACTGGTAGGCAAAACCGCGCACGGTGGTATCACCACCGGTGAAAAACCGCTGCGACAGCGGCAACCGATCCAGCTCGCGTACCGCTGTGGCACCCCATTCACCACGGACCAGGATCCGCGTTCGCGGCAGAATCTTGCGCACCCAGCTTGCGCGCAGGCGCAGCTGGGCAAAGTTGACGTCCGACGCCAACTCCTGTGTCGCACCGCTGACGTCGACGTTGAAACGGTAGCCGCGCGACGCATACACGGAATCATCGGTCTCACGCTGTTCCACGCCGATCGACGGCACGATGATCTGCCGGTTCTCGCGATCATCGCCCAGCGTATCGCGCGAACGTTCGAAGGTGATGCCCTCGGTGAGCTGCCAACGGCTGTACATGCGCACGCGGCGGGCCCCCACCTCGTTGGTGCGAGCAATGCCGTCACCCAGTTCTTCGCGGCGGAAATTCGTGTTCAGCACCAGGCGTTCGCTCTGCGGGCGCGCCAAGGGAATGGTGTAGGCGAAACCGATGCGCCGCCGGACCTCCGCCAGTTCGGCCTCGGTTTCGAAGCGATGGCCGCGTCGATTGGCCAGACGGCGTTCCCAGCGCACGCGGGTGCGGGCGCCGGTGTCCGTACCCCAGCCGATGCCCCAGGTATAGCGGTTCGGCGGCCGTGGCTCGGTGTGAACGATTACGGGGACCCGCCGCCCCTGCGCTTCATCACGGTCGGCGGCCACTTCCACGGCCTGGAAATAGTCACTGTCGGAGAGGGCGTACTGCAGGTCGAGGAGCAGGCGCCGATCGAACGGGTCGCCGGGCTGAAAGCGCAGATAACGACGCACGAAATCGTCGTCGAGTATGTCCTGGTCGAAGGTGATATCGCCGAAACGATAACGCGGGCCGGTGTCCAGATGCAGGACCGCCTCGGCCTCCTCCGCCTCGGGATTCACGCGCAGGCGTCGCGTCTCCCAGCGGGCCTCGAAATAGCCCCGCTGCGCGGCGGCTGTCTGCAGTTCGCGCTTGGCCTGCTCGTAACGTCCATGGTGGACCCGGTCATCCGTGCGCAACGGCACATTGCGGGCGGCCCGTTGCATTGCTTCATCGCTTTCCCCCTCACCGATCAGCCGGACATCGACCCGGGTCAAGCGCAGTGGCTGGCCGGGATCGACCGTGTACACGGCCGTCCACTCGTCGGGGCCACCGGCGAGCTCGGACTCGATCTCGACCGAATAGTAGCCCAGGGGTTCAAGCGCCTGCCGGATCTGCTCGTCGGCCACCCGGTGCAGCCGACGCACACGGTCGCGCGGTGTTGCCTCGTCCGCCGGCAGGCGTGCAATCTGCAGAAAGGCGCGGATGTTCTCTTCCGCCTCGTCATCGACACCTTCAATCCGCACATCAACCGCCGCGCCGGCGGCGGAGACCGCGAATAGCAGAGCCAGTCCGAGCAGACTGGCAGCCAGCGCTCGCCTCATCCGCCCGAACCCAGCGGCCAGGCCAGCGTACGCTCGCCCACCAGTCCACCCTGGCCGTCAAACCGCCGCTCGTGGAACGCAGCGCGGTGCCCCGGCGTAATCATCACGACGCTGCTGCATCGGGTGCCGAATGGTTCACCGACGATGAACACCGGCCGCGTATCACCGGGCACGGCTTCAGGGTCGTTGCCCTCACCCGCGGTGTGCGTCACCGGCGGAGATCGATCCGCCAGCGCGGCGAAAAGTTCCGGCACCGGATCCGACGTCACGGTGCAAGCGGACGTCACTGCGGACGCGGCACGTTCGACGCGTGGCCCGGCTGCATCGATGCCGCCATTGCCGCAGGCCACCGGCGCTACCACGGTGCACGGGGCGGCGGACGAGCGTTGAAGATAGTGAATCTGCTCGCGGTCTCCGAGCAGGCAATGGAAACCCGCATAGGCCATGGCATCACCCTGCAGTGTCGCCGCTCGCGGCTCTGGGCGCGTCAGCCACCGGGTCACGAGCTCACCGCGCGAGCGCGGCGCCGAGGGCGGTTGCTCGGCGGTGCCATTGAGCACCGCGGCGAAACGCCCGTCACGCCGCACGCCCAGCCAGGTTCCGCCGGCGCGCCGGTCACGCCCGCCAGCGATATCCGCGTGGTCCGGCCACCAGTGCAACGCTTCGGCCGGACGCTCGTGATACTCATCTCGATTGGCGGCAATCACCAGTGTCGAGCGGCCATTGATAACGGTATGAGCAATCACGACCAGACACATGCAACGCTCTCAGTCGGCCCCGGGCACCGGCGCGAGCGCCCAGTGCCAGGGTTCATAAATGATGCCGCGGCCGTTGGCGCGCGGATAGGACATGCGGAACCCGTGCCGATCCGCATGCCGATTCAACCAGGCGAAGGCACGCGTGGACTCGAAGTCCTCGGACAGTGGCTCACAACCCGGTGTGCCAATATCGACCGCATGACCGCTGTGATGTTCCGAGAATCCGGGCGCCGCAATCACCGTCAAGGCGTCGGCAAGCGCAACCCCACTGGCGAGTTTGCGCGCCAACAGGTCGGCCTGATACTCGTAACTGCGGAATCCCGAGATCAGCAGCAGCCGCACGCCATCGCGCTCGGCGGCCGCGACCAATGTACTCCACGCGGCAGCCGCGGCGGGTGCAAGGCGGTGCTCGCGGGTGCCGTGCGGGCAAGCAACCACCACCGTCTCCGGCGCCTCGGGGATCCGCGGCAGGGCCGTGCGCGCCGCATAATCGGACGCGATGCCGAGGTCTTCGTGGAGTCGGCGGAGGCGGTCGGAACCGACATTCACGGGCCGGTCACTCGCTGAGAAACAGCGCCTGCAACATGGCGGAGACCAGCAGTGCGCCGAAGATGCCCGCGGCAATGAACATGGCGTTGCGCAGTACGCGCATCTCGAGACGATCGCGGGGCACCTGGAGGCCACCCCAGACGAGTAACGCAATCACCACAATGAGAATCAGGAAGGCTCGCATGTTCGCCTCAGCCTTGCGGCAGGTTGTCGAGGATGGCCCGGCGCACGGACTCGAGCTCCGGCTCGATGTCGATCACCGGTCGCTGGGCCTGGGCGATGGCGATATCCGGGTCCTTCAGGCCGTGCCCGGTCAGTGTACACACCACCCGGCTGCCTGCGGGAATCCGGCCGGACTCGATATCCCGCATGGCACCGGCGATCGAGGCCGCCGAGGCGGGTTCGCAGAATACCCCCTCGGTCGCCGCCAGCGTGCGCTGCGCGGCGAGAATCTCGTCATCGGCGAGCTCGTCGAACCAGCCCCCGGATTCGGCATGCACAGCCTGCGCACCGTCCCACGACTGGGGATCACCGATGCGGATGGCGGTTGCGACCGTATCCGGGTCCGCAACCGGACCGCCGCGCATGAAGGGGGCACTGCCCGCGGCCTGGTAGCCGACCATGCGTGGCCGCTTCTGCACCAGCGCCTGCCCGAACCGACACTGACCGCCACAGAACTGACAGGCATCCGTCAGATGGCCGCTGCCATTGCCGGCACACTCGCAATAGCCGATCCAGTGCGCGGTAATGTTGCCGGCGTTGCCCACCGGCAGACAGTGATAGTCCGGCGGCCCGCCAAGCTCCTCGACGATCTCGAAGGCCGCGGTCTTCTGTCCCTGCAAGCGATAGGGGTTGATCGAGTTGACGATCGTTACCGGGGCGACCTCGGCCACCTCGCGCACCAGGCGCATGCCGGCGTCGAAGTTGCCCTTGATCTGGATCACCGTAGCGCCGTGTACGCGCGCCTGGGCCAGCTTGCCCTGGGCGATCTTGCCATCCGGTATGAGCACGAAGGCAGCAATGCCGGCACGCGCGGCGTAGGCCGCGGCGGACGCCGAGGTATTGCCGGTGGACGCACAGATGATGGCCCGGGAGCCGGCATTCACCGCCGCCGTGACGGCCATGGTCATGCCGCGATCCTTGAACGACCCTGTTGGATTGAGCCCCTCGAACTTGACGTAGATCTCGACGTCGGTCCCCATCACCGATGGCAGACGATTGAGCCGGATCAGCGGCGTGTTGCCCTCGCCCAGACTGATCAAGCGGGCATCGTCCGCGACCGGCAGGCGCTCGCGATAGCGCTCGATCAGTCCCGTATAACGCTGGCGAAACGGCATGTGAAGCTCCTCCGTACTCGTTACAGGTCGTCGTTGCAGTGCACCGGGGCCTCGCGCCCGGATCAGCCCAGGCTTTCGACCCGGATGCGCTGGATGTCACCAACAATGGCATCGATATCGCGAAACTGGGCAATCGCCTGGTCGATCCGGCTCTCCTGCACACGGCGCGTGAGCATGATCAGCGGCACGGTCGTTTCCCCCGGCGCGGGCTCCTTCTGGAGGATGGCCTCCATGGAAATATCCAGGTCCCCCATTACCCGCGAAACCTGCGCCATCACCCCGGGGCGATCCACCGCCTGCAGGCGAAGGTAATACGCCGTCTCGATCTCGGTGATGGGCAGGATGGGCAGATCAACCAGTTGATCGGGCTTGAAGGCGAGATGCGGCACGCGATTGTCGGGATCGGAGGTCAACGTGCGCACCACATCGACGAGATCGGCCACCACCGCCGAAGCGGTCGGTTCGGCACCGGCACCGGCACCGTAATACAGGGTCGGGCCCAGCGCATCCGCCTGAATCTGCACGGCGTTCATCACCCCGTCGACATGCGCAATCAGCCGTTTTTCCGGTACCAGTGTGGGATGCACCCGCAGCTCGATCCCGCTCTCCGTGCGGCGAGCGATCGCGAGATGCTTGATGCGATACCCGAGTTCGGACGCGTAGCCGACATCCTCGCGGGTGACGCCACTGATCCCCTCGGTATAGACCGCGTCGTAATGCAGCGGAATGCCGAAGGCGATCGCCGCCAGGATGGTCAGCTTGTGAGCGGCATCGATGCCATCGACATCGAACGACGGATCCGCTTCGGCATAGCCGAGGCGCTGGGCCTCGGCCAGCACATCGGCGAACTCGCGACCGTGGTCGCGCATTTCCGTGAGAATGAAATTGCCGGTGCCGTTGATGATGCCGGCCACCCAGCGGATTTCGTTGCCGGCCAGGCCCTCGCGGATGGACTTGATGATCGGGATACCGCCAGCCACGGCTGCCTCGAACGCAACCATCACGCCCTGGCGCTGCGCCGCGGCAAAGATCTCGTTGCCATGGCGGGCGATGAGGGCCTTGTTCGCGGTGACCACATGCTTGCCGTTCTCCAGCGCACGCAGGATCAGCGTCAACGCCGGTTCATCGCCCCCGAGCATCTCGACAATCACCTCGACCTCGGGATCGTCGACAACGCTGCCAGGGTCTTCCGACAGGCGGACGTCGCGCAGGCCCAGCGCCTCGATACGGGCGCGGTTGCGGATCGAGGCATGGGTTACCAGGATGTCGCGGCCAGCACGCCGGGCAATCTCCTCGGCATTTCGCTGCAGCACGGTGTAGGTTCCACCACCCACGGTGCCCAGGCCCAGCAGGCCGATCTTCACGGGTTCCACGCAGCCAGTCTCCTCAGTTCGAATGTGATTCATCCCGCCGGAACATGGCGCGCAAGCCGCGCAGCGCCTGGCGGGTTCGGTGTTCATTCTCGATCAGTGCAAACCGCACATGGTCATCGCCATAGTTGCCGAAGCCGATCCCGGGCGACACCGCGACGCGAGCATCGGTAAGCAACTTCTTGGCGAACTCCAGCGAACCGAGATCGCGGTAGCGCGGTGGTATGCGCGCCCATACGAACATGGTTGCCCGCGGTTTTTCCACTTCCCAGCCCATGGCGTTCAGGCCATCGCAGAGCACGTCACGGCGACGGCGGTAGAGATCGCGGATGTCGTCGACGCAGGACTGATCACTCTCCAGCGCGTGGATGGCCGCCACCTGGATCGGCGTGAACATGCCGTAATCGAGGTAGGACTTGATCCGCGCCAGGGCGGCGACCAATTCGGCGTTGCCGCAGGCGAAGCCGATCCGCCAGCCGGGCATGTTGTAGGTCTTCGACAAAGAATAGAACTCGACGGCCAGCTCGCGCGCACCCGGGACTTCGAGGATGGACGGTGCACGATAACCGTCGAACACGATCTCGGCGTAGGCGATGTCGTGCACCACCCAGATACCGTATTCGCGCGCGATTTCGATGACCCGCTCGAAGAACTCGAGATCGACCGTATGGCCGGTCGGGTTGCCGGGAAAGTTGAGCACCAGCATCTTCGGGCGCGGCCAGGAGTCGCGAATCGCCTTTTCCAGCTCGGCAAAGAAATCGACCTCTGCGGTCAATGGCACATGGCGGATATCCGCGCCCGATATCACGAAACCATAGGGATGGATGGGATAGGCGGGATTCGGCACCAGCACTGCATCACCGGGCCCCGTCGTGGCCAGCGCGAGGTGCGCCAACCCCTCCTTCGAGCCGATGGTGACAATGGCCTCGGTTTCCGGATCGAGGTCGACGTCGAATCGCTCCTGATACCAGCGCGTGATCGCGCGGCGCAGGCGCGGCACGCCGCGGGACTGGGAGTAACGGTGCGTGTCCGGTCGCTGCACGGCCTCGGTCAACTTGTCGACAATGTGCGCCGGCGTGGGTTGATCCGGATTGCCCATGCCGAAATCGACGATATCCTCGCCCCGCGCACGCGCCGCCGCCTTCAGATCGTTGACGATATTGAAGACGTAGGGCGGTAACCGCTCGATCCGCTGAAACTGCTTTTCCACGCCCGTCCGAGCCCCCTGCTGGTCCAGTCCCGCAACACGCGCACGGTGTGCGCTGCAAACACACCAGTATAACCCGCAACAAGCCCCGAATGGCAGGGCCCGGAACGAGCGCGGGTTGCCCCATCATCGCCGCCGCAGCGCGCGCGCTGATAGACTGTGCGGCGTTCGCGCCCCGTCAACGGCAAACATCGACATGAAACTCAATCTCGAAACCGGCAGCGCCACCCATCGCATTCGCGCCTACGATACCGGCAGCGTAACCATCAACGAGACGCGCTACACCGAGCCGTTGATCGTCATGCCCGAGGCGCTGGTGCACCCATGGCAGGCGCCTGCACTGGCCGATCTCGCGGCTGCCGACCTGGAGAGCCTGGTCGAGGCCGGCTGCGAGATCATTCTTCTCGGCACCGGCAGGCGCCAGCACTTCCCGGCCGCACGGCTGCTGGCCGACATGGCGAATCGGGGCGTTGGTCTCGAGGCCATGGATACAGCCGCAGCCTGCCGAACCTACAACGTACTGATGGCGGAGGATCGTCAGGTGGCTGCGGCGCTGATGATGATCGAGGACGCGTGACGCAGTCAGGCAGTGGCGTCACCTACTCGCGCCGCGGCAGATAATCCAGCGGATCGACCGGTTCACCGTCACGGCGGATCTCGAAATGCAGCAGGGGCTGGTCTTCCCCGGCCGCCCGCCCCATTTCGGCGATGGCATCGCCCCGTTCCACGGCATCGCCCTCACTGACCAGCAAGCGGCGATTGTGGGCATATGCGCTCAGATATTCACGCGAGTGCCGGATAATGATCAGGGGACCGTACGCGCGCAGGCCCTCGCCGCTGTAGACCACCTGGCCGTCGGCCGTGGCACGCACCGGGTCCCCTTCTCCACCCGCGATATCGAGGCCGCGCCCGTAGACCACGCCATCAGTGAACGTGCCGATCACCTCGCCGTCGACGGGCCAGGCCCAGCTTCCGGGCGCACCACGTCCCTCCGGCGCCCCGCTCGCAGCCGTGGCCGACTCATCCCCGCCGGACGCGGAGGGCGCCGCCCCTTGCGGCACCGCCGCTGGCGTCGACGAATCGTCGCTACCGAGAACCCGGCCACGCACTTCGCCACTGTCGTGCCCGTCCGGCGGCGACAGCCGGATACGTTGCCCGGGATAGAGCGTATCCGGCGAGTCGAGATCGTTCCAGGCTGCCAGCTGGTTGACGTCGCGATTGTAGCGCCAGGCGATCGCGTACAGCGTATCGCCCGCGCGCACGGTGTAGACATCGGGCTGGAAAGCGCTGCCCATGGGGGACGAACCGGCACAGGCGGCAAGCCCGAGCACAGCCGCCAGCAGCAGCCAGCGCAGGCGTCTCAGGGGCCGTATTGCCAGTACAGCCAAAGGATTCCGACCACCGCCAGCGTGCCCCACCCCAGCCATTCGATCCATTTGCGCACCCATGGCTCGACCTTCGGTCCCAGCATACCCGCGACCATGGCGACAAGGCCAAACCGCGTACCACGACCGATGAAACAACCCAGCAGGAAGGGCATCAACGGCAGCGACAGCGCGCCGGCCGCGATGGTGAAGAGCTTGAACGGCAGCGGCGTGAACCCGGCCAGCAGCATCACCCAGAGGCCCCAGGCACCGAACCACGCGACCGCCTCATGATAGTCCGCCATCATTCCGGCCGCCTCGATCCACGGCAGCAGGGCCTCAATGGCGAAGAAACCGATGACGTAGCCGAGCAGTGCACCGGCCACGGACGCCAGCGTGGTGATCAATGCGAACCAGGCGGCGCGTTCCGGGCGCGCCACGGACATCGGCAGCAGCATGACATCCGGCGGAATCGGAAAGAACGACGACTCGGCGAACGACACGCCCGCCAGGTACCGGGGCGCAAGACGATGGGCCGACCAGCGCAGGACACGATCATAGAGGGGGCGAAAGAGACGCATGCGTGGGCGAGGCTACACCCGACCGCCGACAAACGGCACGAAGCTCACCAGGTCCAGCACTTCGCGCTCGCGCGCCTGCCCCGGGACAAGTCGGTAACGCACCAGCTCCTGGCCACCGCGTCCGCCCTCGGGGACGATCAGGCAGCCGTTTGGGGTCAACTGTTCGAACAGGGCCTCCGGTACACGTTCCGGTGCCGCCGTCAGCAGTATGCCGTCGAACGGCGCCTGGTCGGGCCAGCCGGTACTGCCGTCGGCGTAGCCGGTGCGGATATTGTCGAGGCCGAGCTGGCGAAAGCGCTCACGCGCCTGATCCAGCAACGGGCGGACCCGCTCGATCGTGAACACCTCGCCCACAAGCGCCGACAGTACCGCCGCCTGATAGCCCGATCCGGTACCGATCTCGAGCACGCGCGCGCCCTGCTCGGGCAGCGCATCAAGCAACGTGCTCGTCATGCGCGCGACCACGAAGGGCTGGGATATGGTCTGGCCATGGCCGATGGGCAACGAGGTATCTTCATAGGCCCGTGTTGCCAGCGCCTCATCCATGAACAGATGGCGCGGCGTGCTGCGCATGACCGCGAGCACCCGTTCATCGTCGATACCCTTGGCCCGCAGCCGATCGATCAACCGGTCACGCGTGCGCTGCGAGGTCATGCCGACGCCGGAAATCTGTCGTTCGCTCAACCTGTGGCGCATGCGGCCTGCACCCATTCACTCATCGCGCCAAGCGCCTCGTGGCGCGTCATGTCCGCACCCAGCGGCGTTACCGATGCATAGCCAGCGGCAACGGCGTGAAAATCCGTGCCCGCCCCCGCATCCTGCTCCGGCCCGGGCGGCCCGATCCAGTAACACTCACGGCCGCGCGGATCACGCGCAACGATCACGGGCTCCGATTTGTGGCGATTGCCCAGGCGGGTTGCCTGCACACCACGCAGATCCTCATACGGCACATCGGGCACATTGAGATTGACGATACTCGCCGGCTGCTTGCGGCCCTCGAGGGACTGAATGAGCTCCCGCGCAATGCGGGCGGCCGTGGCGTAATGGCGCAACGGTTCCTCGCCCACCAGTGACACCGCAATCGCTGTCAGACCCAGGAAGCGCCCCTCCATGGCCGCCGCGACGGTGCCCGAATAATGCACATCGTCTCCCATGTTGGCACCGGCGTTCACGCCCGAAACCACCATGTCCGGAGGCTCGGTCAGGAAACCGTTGATCGCGAGGTGGACGCAATCGGTGGGCGTGCCCTCGACGGCGATGAAACCGTTCTCCTGGCGATGCGCGCGCAGCGGTCGGGTCAGGGTGAGGGAATTGCTGGCTCCACTTCGATCGCGGTCGGGTGCGACCACCGTGCAATCCGCGATCTGCGAAAGCTCGGCATGCAGCGCGGCAATACCGGGACTGCGAAAGCCGTCATCATTGGCGATCAGAATGCGCATGGGCGTTATTTTCGCGTCGAGCGGGGCCGTGATGATACTGCACTTTCCCCATTGGCGGGCAGATCCATAGCCTCCTATACTTTTGCCATGGCAGATTCCGATCCCATCGACGACGACGAGCGGCGCCTGTTCCGCGAGGCAATGCAGGAGGTGCGGCGCGTCCGTACCGACCGCCGCGCCCCCGATGGCCCGCGGCCCGCGCCACGGCCCGCTCAACGCGAGGCAGATGAAGCAGCCGCCCTGGAGGCGCTGCATTCCGGCGCGCTGGACGATCCGGAGGCGGATCTTGCCGAAGAGCTGTTCCACGCCCGCCCGGGCATCCAGAAGCGCGTCCTGCGGCGCCTGCGCCGGGGGCAGTACACGATGCAGGCCGAACTCGACCTGCACGGCATGACCCGCAACGAGGCCGCCGCCGCGCTCCGCGACTTCCTCGCCGAATGCCGTCGACGCGGCCTGAGCGGTGTGCGCATCATCCATGGCAAGGGACGGCGCTCAGCCAACGAGGGTCCCATACTCAAGCCCGCCGTCGCCGGCTGGCTGCGCCGGCGCGACGAGGTCCTCGCCTTCTGTTCGGCCCGCCCGGTGGACGGCGGTAGCGGAGCACTCTACGTCCTGCTGCGCAGCGCCCGCTGACGCAGCCCGCATTCAATGCTTGCGCAATCCGCGGGCAATCCGGGTTCAGCGCAAGCTCTTGAGATGGGCGATGCGCTCGTCCAGGGGCGGATGCGACATGAACAGGCGCTTGATGCCCTGGGACATGTTGCCATTGATGCCGAAGGCCTCGACCTGATCGGGTAGTGTCGACGGCTGGTAATTGCGCTTCAGCCGCTCGAGCGCCGCGATCATCTTCTCCCGCGAGGCGAGCCGGGCACCCCCCTCGTCGGCGTGAAACTCGCGCCAGCGCGAGAACCACATGACAACAATCGACGCGAGGATACCGAGCACGATCTGCGCGACGATGGTCACGATCCAGAACCCCGGGCCATGCCCGCGATCATTCTTGAACACGACCCGATCCACGAAGTGACCGATGATTCGGGAGAAGAAGATCACGAAGGTGTTGAGCACCCCCTGGATCAGCGTGAGCGTGACCATATCGCCATTGGCGACGTGCGCGACTTCGTGCCCGAGCACGGCTTCAGCCTCGTCCCGCGTCATGTTGCGCAGCAGCCCGCTACTGACGGCAACCAGTGCTGCGTTGCGGCGCGCACCCGTCGCAAAGGCGTTGATTTCCGGCGCGTCGTAGATCGCCACCTCGGGCATCGCGACACCGGCACGATCGGCTTGACGCTTCACCGTTGCCACCAGCCAGCGCTCGATATCATTCGACGGTTTGTCGATGACCCTGGCACCGGTGGCTCGCTTGGCCATCCACTTCGACATCGCCAGCGAGATCAATGAACCGCCGAAGCCGATCACCGCGGCGATGATCATCAGGCCGGTGTAGTTGATGCCAACGCGCTCCTCGTCGAGCATGCCGCCGATCCCGAGCGCACCCAGGATAAGGCTCAGCACGACAAGAATCGCGATATTCGTTACCAGGAACAGGCCGATACGCTTGCCCACGCTTCACTCCTCCAGAAGATGGCCATGGCGTCCGTGGCAGGCTGCCCGACCACGGGCCATTTGGCCCTTTCCACCAAAAAATCTTCGATTCGTTATGGGGTCTGGCGCGGCCAGATCAAGGCCCGACCGACGAGGTGTCCGTACCCTCGACCACCGCCGCGCGACGCACGGTCACCCGTTCGAGAATCGCCCGCCGTTCGTCGTCATCGGCTCGCGGCCAGGCACCGATTTCCGCCGGGCTGCGCTGACAACCGATGCACAGCGCGCCCGCATCATCGAGCTTGCAGATGCCGATACAGGGTGATGCCGTGGTTTGATCTGCGGTCATGGCGTGTCGACCCCGTGCAGGTGGGAGGCCTCAATGGCCCATTCAAGGGTGGCGTTACCGGCACGTGGCACCGTGGGGAATTCGATCAGACAGGCCGCGCCCTTGCGCATCGGATAGAAGCTGCGGCTGGTTCCGGCCAGCGCCATGCTGACGAAACGGCCGAGATCGGGTTCGTGCCCCACTACCGCGATCAACCGGCCGCGGCGCGTTCCCAGCCAGGCGACAATATCTTCCGGCCGCGCGCCGGCCGCCAGGGTGTCGACGGTTTCGACGGGGACGCCGCCGAAAGCCCGGCCCAGGATCGTGGCCGTGGCATCGGCCCGTTCATAGGGACTGGCAGCAATCAGATCCGGCACCGGCAGGATGCGCGCCAGCCCCGCTGCCGCCAGCGTCATATCCTCACTACCATCCGTGGTCAGCGCGCGGTCGGCATCGAGACCGCTACTCGCATCCGCTTCGGCAGCCGCATGGCGCACGACAAGACAACGGAACATCAGCGTTCTCTGGCAGACGGATCCGAGGATTCGGTCGCCGTCTCTCCGTTGCGGGTCCCCCGGCAATCCACGTCGTCTGGATCCAACCCCGTATTCGCGTCGGTGTCGGTGTCGGTGTCGGTGTCGGTGTCGGTGTCGG
>CAZJGZ010000004.1:0-50862 GCA_964545695.1 uncultured Ectothiorhodospiraceae bacterium
GTCCAGCAGGAATTCCATGCGCACGCCTGCGACCTCGATGACCGAATTATCGGCAAGAGGGCAGGCGCTTCGTCCGATGGGTTCACCATTCAGCGTCGGTGGCGCGCTGTCGTCACCTTCCACGTGAACGATATAGAACCCCTTGGGTCGACGCGTCACGGCGGCTACCTGATGGCCGGGCTTGCCCAGGGTGGTAAGCGCCTTGGTGATTTCGAGCTCCTTGCCGGCGTTGGTACCACTGATTACGCGAATTCGCGCCTTGCCGGGACCGTCGCTTGACGCTTGCCGGGACTCCCGGACGAGCTCGGCACCCATTTCGCCCATCGACTGATCCAGCGAATTGCTGCCGGAGCTCTCCGGCATGCCGTCCGCGTCAGGGCGTATGATCATGGTCCGCTCGAAGTCGTCGGCGCCCGAGGCGGTTTCGCTGGCGAAATGGAGTTCGTGTTTGCCGAGCGAGATCACGTCGCCATTCTTGAGGGGATGCTTCTTGACGACCGAACCGTTGACGTAGGTGCCATTCGTGCTCCCCAGGTCCTCGAGAAAGGAGTCATTGAGGATGGTGAGGACACGTGCATGACGTCCGCTGACGGCGAGATTGTCGATCTGGATATCGTTTTCAGGGCGCCGTCCGATTGATATCTCTTCGCGGTCGAGTTCGTACTCGTCGAGCACGTCGCCGTTGAATACCAGCTTGAGTTTTGCCATCTTCTTTCTGCCCCGATTTGCGTCGTTGCCATGTTACGGGAACCTGCCGAGGCCGGTTCTCGCCCCCTGCCTACTGCGTCAGCCCTGTCCCTGCCAACACGATGGACCGCAGGCTTCACCCCGGACCATGTTGATCTTGCGCCATGCCGATCCTACTGGAACCAGTCGACCACCCGACGGAACCAGGATTTGCGCGACGGAAAGGGCTTGCGCACTTCAATGACCACCGCCGTGACATTGTCCTCTCCGCCCTGGTTGTTCGCGCGTTCGATCAATGATGCCGGGATCGTGTCCAGATCATGGGTCTCCTGTGCGAGCAGCTCGCGGATTTCTTCATCATCGAGCATGTCATTGAGGCCGTCCGAGCATAGCAGGTAGCGGTCACCGACCAGCACGATGTCCTCGACCAGGTCTACCTCGACGTCGTCCTCGGCGCCCAGTGCGCGCGTGACAATATTGCGGTTGAGCGATGCCCGCGCCTCCTCGCGTGTGTAGAACCCGCGATCGACGAGCTCCTGGAGGAGGGTATGATCGCGCGTCATCTGATCCAGGGCGCCCCGCCGTAACCGATACAGGCGTGAGTCACCGACCGAGCCGATACTCACGGCATCGTCGTGGAACAGTGCGGCGACGATGGTTGTGCCCATCCCGTCATACTTTTGCTGACTGCGTGCGGCCTGGGTAATGATTCGATTGGACTGCTCGATCGCCCGGCGCAGCAGCACGGTCTCCTGACTGTACAGGCCTTCCGGATCCTGGTCGGTGGCGTCCGCGATGTTGC
Source organism: uncultured Ectothiorhodospiraceae bacterium (assembly GCA_964545695.1). Classification (GTDB taxonomy): domain Bacteria; phylum Pseudomonadota; class Gammaproteobacteria; order XJ16; family Halofilaceae; genus Halofilum. The sequence continues at coordinate 1,490 of CAZJGZ010000004.1, forward strand.
CGAGGTCATTGCAGATGGCCTCGAACATGCTGTCGACCGCCATGCCGCTGGCGACCTCGCCAGCGTTGTGTCCACCCATGCCGTCGGCGAGGATCGCCAGACCGTGGGCCGGCTCGAGCCGCATGGCATCCTCGTTGTGGTCACGACGCACGCCGGTGTCACAGCGCCCCGCCATCTCCAGGCATGCGCTCAGATCAACGCCCATCCCGGACGTTGCGCCACTCATTCACTCTTACTCCGACCTGCGGCGCAGTCGCGAAGCTCGCGAGCCATCTGGGCGCCGTCGCTGAAGCGGGCATCCGGGTCCTTCTCGAGCGCGCGGTTGATAATCGCTTCGACACAAGCAGGGAGATCCGGCTGCGCCGAGGTGGGTTCCGGATGCGGCTCGTTGGCAATCTGGTACATCAGGGTCGCCATGCTGTCGGCCTTGAAGGGCAGGCGTCCCGTGGTCATCTGATAGAGCATGACGCCAAGCGAGAACAGATCCGAGCGGCCATCAACCTTCTTGCCCGCGATCTGTTCGGGGGACATGTAGGAGGGCGTGCCCAGCACCATTCCCGTCTTCGTACGGCTGGAGTCGGTAATCCGCGCGATGCCGAAATCGGTAATCTTGATCTTGCCGCTGCTGTCCTCGTACATGATGTTGCCCGGCTTGATGTCGCGGTGGACAACGTTGTGCTGGTGGGCGTAGGCAAGGGCGTCTGCGGCCTGCGCGATCAGCTCGAGTACGCGATCGAGTGGCAGCAGTCCATCCGCCTTGGTGAAACCGGTGAGGTCCGTGCCTTCCAGAAATTCCATGGAGATGTAGGCGAGATCATGTTCCTCGCCGGCATCATAGATCGTGACGATGTTCGGATGGCTCAGCCGGCCCGCGGTCTCGGCTTCGCGGAAGAAGCGCTCGCGAACGTCCTCGAGTTCATCGGCTTCGAATTCCTGGGACAGGGCGAGCGTCTTGATGGCGACCACGCGATTGATCTTGGGGTCGCGTCCCAGATAGACCGTGCCCATGGCGCCCTTGCCCAGTTCGCGCTCGACATCATAGCGGCCGAGCTTGGGCTTTTCGACGCCGCCGCCTTCCATCACGAGCGTGCCGCCGCCGGAGCTGCCGCCACCGCCGAGCACGACGGTTTCCTCCATGGCCTTGGAGCGTTTCCGACGTTCAGGCAGATCGCGGAATTTCGGGTCGTGCTTGGCCATGTAGTCGTAGACGTTGCCCGCCTTGTTGAACTGGCGCTTGCGCTCGTAATCCAGCGCGAGGTTGTACAGGACCTCCATCATGGAGTCGTCGAGCGGGCATTTGCGGTACTTCTCGAAGGCCGTGTCGAGCTGGCCCTGGCTCTGGAAGGAGAGGCCGAGCATGCGATTGCTCTCGGCGGACTCGGCGTCGGACTTTTCCTTGCCCTTTTCGGTCGCCAGATAGCGCTTGGTCATCAACAGGGTGTAGCCGACCACCAGTAGCGCCGAGGGACCCGCCAGCTGGACCCAGTAGGCCTCGCTGATGATGAGGCCGAGTTCGCCCACGATCATGCCACCGAAGAGCAGGCCGGCGCCGAGCGCCGCGAGCCCCGCGCTCAGGGCCGGGACGGCGGCGATCAGGAACAGGGCCACGAGTGCCCAGGCGCCATATTCCGCCCATTCGGCCCAGTCCGGGCGCGTGAAGAAATGCTCCTCGAGCAGGCTGGATACCGCATGGGCGAGCGTCATCACGGGCGGTGACGAGGCGGTTACCGGTGTGACCTGAGAGTCACCCACGCCGGTCGCCGTTGCGCCGACCAGCACGATGCGGTCGGCGAAACGGTCTGCCGACACGCGACCGGACAGCACTTCATGAAAGGACTCCACCGGGATGGAATCCTGATCGTAGAAGAAGGTCTTCATCTGCAAGTGGTGGTCGGTGGCGATTTCGAGGCCACCCGCGCGAATCCCGCGCCCGGGGCGTACGACGATATCCTCCGGTTCCAGGTTCAGACTGCGCGCAACAACTCGCAGCGAGAGGGAGGGATACAGATCGCCGAAGTGGTCAACGATCAGGGCTTCGGAGCGCACACTGCCATCGACATCGGCTCTGTGGTTGAGGTGGCCTATGCCGGCAGCCACGCCGTCCAGAGGCGCGATCGGCGGGATCGCATCGCGGGCGGGGAGGCCGATGAATCGGCTCCCCTGGGCGCCACCCTCGATGGTGCCCAGGGCGTTGCCGCGTACGGCCTCGGACAAGGGCTGATCCGGGTTGCCGCGCGGCACACCGAGACTGAACGGCATGCCGAGAATGACATTCTCGGAGCGGCCGATCGAAGCGGCGAGGTCGGCGTCGGTGTCAAGGTCGGTCAGCGCTGACTGGAGACGGAACTCGAGCTCGGCGAGGCGTTCGCGCACATTCTCGCGAAGCTCCTCGTCCGCATCCTCGGCCAGCAGTTCGGACAATTCGCCGAGGTCGGCGTCGCGGTAGTACTGGAGCAGGCTTTCGACGTGAACCAGACCTGGATCGATCTGCGGTTCGAGGAAGAGCACGGTGTAGCCGATGGTGCGGGCGCCGGCACCCTCGAGCAGGTCGATCATGCGTGCATGCAGATCCCGGGGCCATGGCCAGCGACCGAGTTCGGCGATGCTGTCGTCGTCGATGGCGATCACGACGACACGATCACTGGGCTCGGCCTCGGCGGCCTGTACGCCCCAGTCATAGACGACACGTTCCAACGCCTGCAGGGCGGGTGTTCCCGCCGCCAGGAAAAAACCAACAGACACGACCAGCCCGAGGAACCAGTCCCGTTTCCAGAACGTGCGCCGCATTGACGTCCCCCTCGCCCGTGTCGACAGCGGCAATCATACTACAGCTTGGCGCTCGCGACAGTCATGGCCGGAAGATGCGAGTGGCCGCATGGGAAAGGAAGCATGCACTGCTATACTTCGACAGGTTCGGATTGAGCGTGGACGCGGGTCGCCGCGGTGCCACCCGGTGGAAAGACCATGGATGCTGACGCGGAGCTTCTGGAAAGAATCAATCGCTTGAATCGCATCGGCATCGCGTTGTCGTCGTATCGCGATACGCCGCAGTTGCTGGAAACAATCCTCGACAACGCGCGTGCACTCACCGGTGCCGATGGCGGCACCCTCTACCTGGTTGCGCACAATCAGGTCTCGTTCGAGATCGTCCAGACCGAATCGTTGGGCATCCGTCTCGGTGGTGCCACCGGCGAACCCATCACTTTCGCGCCGCTGGAGCTTGAAATCGATGGCGAGCCCAATCGCAGTGCGGTGGTGACGTCCTGCATCAACGATGCGCGCACGATCAATATCGCCGATATTCGTGCCGAAACCGGTTACGACTTTTCTGGGGCCCGGAAATTCGATGCCCAGACCGGGTATGAAACCCGCTCGTTGCTTGCCGTGCCGATGCGTGACCACGAGGGGCGTGTAATCGGTGCCCTGCAGCTGATCAATGCGCTGGATGCGCACGGAAGCGTGGTCGCGTTCTCCGACGAATCGCGGCAATTGCTGGAATCGCTGGCCTCGCAGGCCGCGGTGGCACTGACGAACAAACGGCTCATCGATGGTTTGCGCGAGCTGTTCGAATCCTTTGTGCGCCTGATCGCGGACGCGATCGATGAGAAATCTCCTTATACGGGCGCCCACTGCCGCCGGGTTCCTGCCATTACGCTGTTGCTGGCCGACGCCGCCCATCGCGACGGGCAGGGGGATCTGGCCGATTTCCGGCTGGATTCAACCGAGCGCTACGCGCTGGAGATCGCGGCCTGGCTGCATGACTGCGGCAAGATCACCACGCCCGAACACGTCATGGACAAGTCCACCAAGCTGGAGACCATCCGGGACGGCGTGGAGATGGTCGCCACTCGCTTTGCCGTCTGCCAGGCGGAGTTGCGTGCTCGGCGGGATCGGCTGCGCGAAGAGGCCGAGCGTGCGGACGATGCCGGCGAAAGGCAGCGAGTGGAGGCCTGGTATGAGACAGAACGCGAGCGCCTGGATGGCGATCTCGCGTTCGTGCGCCGGGTCAATGCCGGCAGTGAGTTCATGCGGGAGGAGGACCGCGAGCGGGTCCGGGATCTCGCGCGTCGGACCTGGACGGACGCGGACGGGCGGGAGCAGCCGCTGCTGACCGAGTCCGAGGTCGACAATCTGTGCATCGAGCGCGGTACGCTCAATGACGAAGAGCGTCGGATCATCGAGAACCATGCGGCGGTGTCCATCCGCATGCTTGAACAGCTGCCGTTTCCGCGGTCACTGGCCAATGTCCCCGAATACGCGGGTGGCCACCACGAACGGGTCGACGGGGCAGGCTATCCGCGTGGCCTGACGCGTGAGGAGATGTCGGTTCCCGCGCGAGCGATGGCGATAGGCGATATTTTCGAGGCGCTCTCGGCCCATGATCGACCCTACAAGGAGCCGAGGCCGCTCTCCGAGTGTCTGCGGATCATGGGTCACATGTGCGAGGCCGGGCACATCGATCCCGATCTGTTCCGCGTTTTTGTCGATCACGGGGTCTATCGGGAGTACGCGGAGCGCTACCTGGATCCCGCGCAGATCGACGCGATCGATATCGCTGCGATTCCCGGGTATGCGCCCGGAGAAAAGGTCAATCCGGACTGACGGTGCCTTCGTCCAGAGCCGTCGGCGGGACCTGATCAAGGCCGCCACGAAGTACGCGAGCGGCAAAGCCGCGCTCGGTCAGCAGGTAGGCTCCGGCCGAGCTGCGGCTGCCCGTATCGCAATACACGATGTACTCGACGTCTTCGAGCTGCCGCGCCTTCATGCGCAGAAATACCAGCGGAAGGTTCCGGGCCCCCTTGATGTGGCCGGCCTGGAATTCGGGTGGCAGCCGCACATCAAGCCAGCGTGCGCCCTTGCTGACCCGTTCGACCGCCTCCTCGAAGTCGACCCACTGCTGTAATGGCTCGTTGAGTAATTCGTGGAAATCCGCCTTCGACAGACGCATGACCGTGCCGTCAACCGTCATCCGCACGGTCGCATTGCGCGGGTTATCGGATATCAGCGCTTCTTCACCGAAGCCGTCGCCAGGGCCCAGCTCGGCCAGACGAATCCCCTCGGCGCGACCCTTGCTGGTCCGCGTGACCTCGCAGCGGCCGTCGCGCACGATGTAGAAGTAGTCACCGGCGTCCCCCTGGCGGATGATCTCCTCGCCAGCACGGCAAGCCACCGGCTCCATGCGCATGAAGATCGCCTGGATATTGGCGGGCGGGATGCGGCGAAATGCCTGGGTCTGGAGCATGCGCACCATCCAGTCATCGCCGCCTTCATCGGTTTCGTCGTTCAGTTCGGTAACACTGAAATTGCCGGTCTGGTCCCAGGTCAGCATCATGTCCAGCAGGCTGCGATCGATCTTGTAGATCTTGCAGTCGGTGCGGGCGACCGCTGAACGACGTGCCGGATTGCCCGCTTCCAGGGCCACGGACGCATCCGGGGAGCCCGCCTCGACACGCTTGGTGCTATCGTCTGCCTCGGTCAGCTCGACGGTGCCCTCGGCGAGGAACCACTGGGCCGATGTGCTGTCACCCGCGCGGAACAGGTTGCGGCCGGCCTTGATATGCACCTCTTGCGCCTTGCCCGCGACTTCCTTCAGGTTCTCGGGGCTGAGGGCGTCCAGCGGTGAAAAGCCGCCAAGCATGCGGGCGTTGATGTCCTGGCTCATGGGTTCGCGTGGCCACATCAGGGTTCGTGACCCGAGAAACTAAACGCGCGTCACGGCGAAAGCAACCGACATTGCCACCGAATCCGTTGTCGGAACGGGCATCGGCATCGCGTTCCGCGGGCGAGGCGGTATAATCGCGCCGCGCATATTCGCTCGATGTGTAAAGGCGACCCGCTTGCTCGATACCCGCTTTGCCAACTGGCCCGCATCCCGCGAACAGCTTGCCGTATGGTATGCGACGCCGCTGGGTCAGGCGGTTGCAGCGGCGACGCACGAGCGCCTTGCGCGGCTGCTTGCCGACGTGCACGGCCAACGGGGAATGCAGATCGGCGGCAGCACACCTGCAAGCGATCTGTTGCGCCTGGCCACGCTCGGACATGCCAGTTTTCTGCGTGGGGAGGCCGGCGACTCGCTCGGCGCCGAGCCGGAGTTCCTGCCGATCGCCAGCGGGTCGCTCAATGCACTGGTGCTGTGCCATGTGCTGGAGTTTCGCGACCAGCCGGAGGCCATCCTGCGCGAAGCCGAGCGCGTTCTTACGCCCGAAGGGCGATTGGTGCTGGTCGTCTTCAATCCGTGGAGTCTGTTCGGTCTCCGCCGTCTGCTCCCGCATGATGGCGTTCCCTGGAGTGGACGCTTTCCCGGTATCCTGCGTCTGCATTGCTGGTGTCGCCGCGCCGGGCTCGTGGTCGAAGTGCAGGCCGGATGCTGGCGGCGACCACCGGCCCATGGGCCGCGTCTGCGGCGTGGTCTCGCCTGGATGGAACGTGGGCATGCCGCGCTGGACCAGTGTGGTGCAGTCCGGATCCTGCGGGTACGCAAGCGCGAGACCCGACCGACGCCCATCCCGCTCGGGGCCTGGTGGCGGCGCATCGGTGCGCTGCAGCCGGCGCGCGGTAGTGCGCCGACCCGGATGCAACGCTGCCGGCCTGATGACGCCGCGGCAGCGGCCGCTCATCCCGACCGCCGGAACCATGACGGCGTGAACTCGCGGGCTCCCGCGGAGGTGTGATGACACGACTGATCACGATCCATACTGACGGCGCTTGCCGCGGCAATCCCGGGCCCGGAGGCTGGGGGGCGATCCTCTCGACCGATGGCCATGAGCGCGAGCTCTACGGCTTCGAACCCTGGACGACCAACAATCGCATGGAACTCCAGGCCGTGATTCAGGCGCTACAGGCGCTCAAGCGACCGTCGCGCGTGTGCATCGTGACCGATTCGCAGTACGTGCGTAACGGTATTACCCAATGGCTTCCCGGCTGGAAACGTCGTGGCTGGCGTACCGCTGGCCGCAAACCGGTGCGCAATGTGGACCTGTGGCAGCAGCTCGATGAGGCGTGTGCACGTCACGAGATCGACTGGCAATGGGTGCGTGGCCACCAGGGGCATGAAGGCAACGAGCGTGCCGACGCGCTGGCCAACCGGGCGATCGACGAAGCGGAGCGATCCTGATGCGGCAAGTCGTGCTCGATACCGAAACCACCGGACTGGAGCCCCAGCAGGGCCACCGAATCATCGAAATCGGTTGCGTCGAGCTGATCGACCGGCGCCATACCGGCAATCGCTATCATCAGTACATCAATCCCGAGCGTGAAGTCGAAGAGGGCGCCGTCGAGGTCCACGGCATTGCCCTCGAGGACCTTGTGGACAAGCCCCTTTTCGCCTCGATTGCGGCAGAATTTGTCGCGTTCATCCGCGATAGTGAGCTCATCATCCATAACGCGCCATTCGATGTGGGGTTCATCGACGCTGAACTCGAACGCCTCGGCCCGGAATGGGGGCGGACCGCCGATTACTGCCAGGTGCGGGATTCGCTGACACTGGCGCGCGAGCGCCATCCCGGGCAGCGCAACAGTCTGGACGCATTGTGCCGGCGCTATGACATCGATAATTCGGGGCGTGATCTGCATGGCGCCCTGCTTGATGCCGAATTGCTGGCGGACGTGTACCTGCTGATGACCGGCGGCCAGACCTCGCTGGGTCTGGCGTCGGCGGCACGCACGGGTGCTGCCGCCGCGGGCGGGATGAAGCGTCATGGTCCGCTGCCGGTGATCGCCGCCACGGACGATGAGCGTCAGGCCCACGATGCGCGCTTGCGCGCGATCGCGGATCAGGCGGGCACGTGCCTTTGGCCCCGAGATTAGACGCCGGGATTAGACGCCGGGATTAGGTTCCGGGATTAGGCCCCCGAATCAAACCAGCGAAGCACATTCCCGGTTGGATAAGCAGGGGGGGCCGGGGCTACCTCCCCGGCGTGGTGCTTGTGGCAGGGGGTGCCTACTGCGCGTGGCGCATGATCCGCTGTTTCTGACGCTGCCAGTCCTTCTCCTTTTCGTCCTGGCGCTTGTCGTGCTTGCGCTTGCCGCGGGCCACGCCGATCTCGAGCTTTGCACGACCGCGTTTCCAGTAGAGCCGCAACGGCACCAGGGTATAGCCACGGCGTTCGACGGCACCGATCAGGCGATCGATCTCGAGCCGATGCAGCAGCAGCCGACGTGTGCGTGTGGAATCGGGTTGAACATGGGTGGATGCCGAGGGCAACGGCGGGATCATGGCGCCGAGCAGCCAGATCTGGCTGTTGCGGATGACCACATAGGCCTCGGCGATCTGCGCCCGGCCGGCGCGCAGGCTGCGCACCTCCCAGCCCTGCAGCTCGATGCCGGCTTCGAGGCGATCCTCGATGAAGAAGTCGTGCCGGGCCTTGCGGTTGACCGCAATGACGGGGTCGGTGGTCTTGCTCTTGTCCTTGCTCATCCCCGCATTGTACGCGAGCTGCAGGCCTTGCCGCAGGCTCGCAATCCGCCGAGGCCAGTGCGATCATGCCGCCGATACCGAGGGCGTACCACTCGCTGGTCGTGCATCCGCCGGATGCAGGCTTGAGGATCGTCGGGTTTTTCCACAGAATTCCCGCCCTTGCGCACACGAGAAACCGCGGTAGAGGCGAATTGGCTCACATCAAACGCAGCGCCAGAGTCCCGTACAGCCCGGAGGCGATGTTCGACCTCGTCAACGATGTCGACAGCTATCCGCAGTTCCTGCCCTGGTGTCGTTCAGCCGCCGTACTTGAACAGGGCGATGGCTGGCGGCGGGCTCGCATCGAGATGGCGAAGGGGCCGCTGCATCGCTCGTTCACGACCCGCAACGAGCTCGAGCGCGGTCGCCGCATCCGGGTACGGCTGGAGGATGGGCCCTTCCGCAAACTCTCCGGCGACTGGCATTTCGACCCCGTCGGAGATAATGGTTGCCAGATCAGTCTCGATCTCGAGTTCGAGTTCGCGGGCGCCTTCCTGCACCGCGCGCTGGGTCCCGTATTCAACCAGATTGCCTCGACGCTGGTGGACTCGTTCTGTCGCCGCGCGCGCGAGATCCACGGCCGTCGGCGCTGACGGCCATGCGCGTCGAGGTCGCCTACGCGCTGCCTGCGCAACAATGGCTGGAAAGTCTGGAGATTGAGCCCGGCACGACCGCCCTGCAGGCGGTCGAGATCGCCGTGCGCGAGCAACGCCTGCCCGCAATCGACGTCAGCGAGCACGCGCTCGGCGTCTTCGGTCGGCCGTGCCCACCGGAGCGCGTTCTGCGCGCCGGCGACCGCGTCGAGGTCCTGCGCCCGTTGCAGGTCGATCCGAAGACCGCTCGCCGTCGACGCGCCGGGCGCTGAACCCGGTCACATCGTGGGTGACTGTGTGCCTCCGGGCTCGGGCGCCGGCGCGGGTTCCCCCGGTGCAGGCTCGCCCGGGGCAGGTTCACCCGGGGCAGGTTCACCCGGTACTGGCTGATCTTCCTCGATTTCCGGAATATCTTCGGGCGCGGGTGGATCCGGCGGCGCGTAGCGATCATCGATCTGTGCCACGCGATCATTCTCGAAACGAATACTCAGGCGCTGGACGTCGCCCGTGTCGCGACCGGCTGCCGTCAGATAATAGACGTAGTCCCAGCGGTTGCGGTTGAAGGACTCGCCGAGAACCGGGCTGCCCAGACGCTCGCGCACCTCCGCTCGCGGCATGCCCTCCTCGATCGAGCCGATATCCTCCGCGGTCAGCAGGTTGCCCTGCTGAACCTCCACGCGATCGGCGCTCGGCAGCAGGCCTGTGCATCCGGTGGCCAGCAGGAGCAGGGTGGCAGGAATCATGTACCTGTGAAGCATCGTCAAAATCCGGCAAATCATCTAGAATGAGTCTAAGTTCCATTCAGGAGCGAGCACTCCATGGCAGCCCACGCGGGGACTACGTGAATGGATAATCAGCGACTGAGAACGGCTGGCCTCAAGGTAACCCTGCCGCGGGTCAAGGTGCTGGGCGTGCTTGAGCAAAGCCGGGAAGCCAGCGACCCCGAGCACCTTACAGCCGAAGAAGTATATCGGCAACTGATAGAGACAGGCGCCGAAATCGGCCTTGCGACCGTCTACCGGGTGTTGTCGCAGTTCGAGACGGCCGGTCTGGTCAAGCGCCATCACTTCGAGAGTGGGCAGGCCGTATTCGAGCTCAACGACGGCAAGCATCACGACCATATTGTGTGCATGCAGTGCGGCAAGGTCGAGGAGTTCACCGACCCGGTGATCGAAGAGCGTCAGCAGCGGATTGCGAGTTCGCGCGAGTTCGACCTGGACAAGCACAGCCTGGTGCTCTATGGCAATTGCCTCGGCTGCGACCACACAAAGCGGGAGCAGTAGCGGAGCGCATTTCGGGCGGCCCCGAAACGGTGCGGCCCGGCCGCTGGCGGTGTCGATCCGCGCCTCTGCAGCTCAAGACGTTCCGTGGCGCAGGGGCACTTGCTCTAGCGACCTTTGTTCTAGCGACCTTCGTTCTAGCGACGTTCGTCCTAGCGATTTGAAACGCCCTGGGCAGATTCGTCTGCGTCGATCCGGTCCTCGCCGCGCAGCATCTCGCGTGCGTGTTCACGGCTGCGCTCGGTAATCCGCTCGCCCCCGAGCATGCGCGCAATCTCCTCGACACGCGACTCCGCCGTCAGTGAATCCAGCCGCGTCTGCACGCCCGCGTCCACGGTCTCCTTGGCGACGCGCAGGTGGTGGTGGCCATGTGCAGCTACCTGGGGGAGATGGGTGACGCAAAGTACCTGACGCTGTGCCGCCAGTGCGCGCAGCTTGGCACCGACGATGGCGGCCGTGCGCCCGCCGATGCCCGCGTCCACTTCGTCGAAGATCTGGGTCGGAATGCCCGCTTCTCCGGATGCCACCATCTGGATGGCGAGGCTGATGCGAGACAGCTCGCCACCGGAGGCGACGCGGTGCAGCGGGGCGGGTGTCTGACCGGGGTTGGCGGCGACCTGGAACTCCACGCGGTCATAACCCGAGGGCATTGGCGTTGCATCATCACGTTTGCTGACATCGACTGCGAACGCGCCGCCGACCATGCTCAAGGCCTGCATCTCGGCGGTGACGGCCTCTGCAAGGGCGGTGGCCGCTTCGCGGCGCGAGGCACTGAGGCGGTCGGCAGCGGCCTGCCAGTCCGCGAGCGCGCGTTCGATTTCCTGTTCAAGACGTGCCGCGTGCTCATCGGCGTGTTCGAGTTCGTCGAGCTCGGTGCGCAGGGTCTCCAGCGTTGCGCCAAGCGCTTCCGGCTCGACCCGGTGTTTCCGTGCCAGGTCGTGGATGGCTCCCATGCGCTGCTCGACCCATTCCAGCCGACCCGGATCGAGTTCCACGCTGTCGACGGCGGCGCGTACCCCGCTGGCTGCCTCGTCGATCTGGATGCGCGCATTCTCCACGAGTTCACTGGCTTCCTGCAGGCCTGCGTCATGCTCGGCAACCGGAGCCAGCTCATTGCCGGCGCGGGCCACCAGTGTCTGGGCCGACGATTCCTCGTCATGGAGCAGGGCCAGTGCGCGCTGACACGCCTCCAGCAGTTGGCCGGCATTCGCCAGACGCCGGTGCTCGGCTTCGAGCGACGAGATTTCGTCCTCGCCCAGCTCCAGGGTTTCGAGTTCGCGCACCTGAAAACGCAGAAGGTCGAGCCGTTCCTCGCGGTCGGCACCCATGCCCCCGAGCCGGTCGAGTTGCGCACGGGCGTCGCGCCAGGTGGCATGGGCCGTTGCGACCGCATCGCGCAAGGCGTCGTGATCGGCGTGCTGGTCCAGCAGATCCCGCTGCGCCTCGCGATGGCGGAGCGACTGGTGCTCATGCTGGCCGTGGATGTCGACCAGGCGTTCGCCCAGCTCGCGCATGGTGGTCAGGGGGCTGGGACGACCGTTGATAAAGCCGCGCGAGCGGCCGTCGGCGCCGATTACGCGGCGAAGCTGGCAAGCACCGTCGTCGTCGAGATCATTATCGATCAGCCACTGCTGGACGGCGGCATTCCCGGTGAGGTCGAATTCGGCACTGATCTCGGCGCGACGCGCGGATTCGCGCACGGTCGAACTGTCCGCGCGGTCACCCAGCACCAGTCCAAGCGCATCGAGCAGGATCGACTTGCCCGCTCCGGTCTCGCCCGTGAGCACCGTCATCCCGCTGCCGAAGTCGAGCTCGACCTCGTCGATGATGGCGAAATCGCGGATATGCAGATGTGTCAGCATGAGTCGATCCGGTGATCAGCCCCTCGGTGATCAGCCCCAGCGCAGCTTTTCCCGCAGGATCGCATAGTAGTCGTAGTCTGCCGGATGCAGTAGGCGGATCTGCGGCCCTCGGCGCTGGATGCGCAGCACGTCGCCGGCAGCGACATCGATATTGCTCTGGCCGTCGCTGACTACCTGGCCGATCTCGCGGACGCCGCCGCAGATACGGATTTCCACCCGTGAATTCGCACCCACAACAATCGGACGACTCGATAGCGTGTGCGGGCAGATGGGCAGCAACAGCAGGGCTTCCAGGCTCGGATGGACAATCGGGCCGCCGCCGGACAGCGCGTAGGCGGTCGAGCCCGTCGGCGTCGAGATCACGACGCCATCGGCGCGCTGGAGATTGACGAAGGTACCGTCAATCCAGGTCTCGAACTCGATCATGCGCACGACGTTCTTGATGCGCATGACAACGTCGTTGAGCGCGAGGGCCGATTTCACCACGCGACCGTTGCGCACGATCTCCGCCTCCACCAGGAAGCGGCGCTCATCCGCGAACTGCCCGGCGAGGATTTCACCAAGGCGTTCCAGCACCGTATCCGGCGAGATATCGACGAGGAATCCGAGGCGGCCGAGATTCACCCCCATGATCGGCACACCCGCCTCCGCCAGCGAACGGGCAGCGGTCAGCAGCGTGCCATCACCGCCAACGACGACCGCAAGCTCGCAGCGGTCGGCCAGTTGTGCGCGCGTGACGGTGTGTTCCGGCCCCAGCGCGGCGCCCGTGCTCTCGTCAAGGATGACCTCGACACCCTGATCGATCAGAAACCGATGGATCAGGTCGAGCGTGGACGCGACGTGGCCGTCATCGTCGGTCTTGGCGATGAGCCCGATCGTGCGAAAGTGCGGCATCGCGGGAAGGTAGCACGCTCATGGGCGGCAGTCATCCAGCCCGGATGCCAGCCCGGATCTGCCGAATGATCAGGATTCCGTGGCGGTCCCGTCCCGGCTTGCCGCCTTCAGGCGGTAGAGCGCATCCAGGGCCTCGCGTGGTGAGAGCCCGTCCGGATCGACGTCGGCCAGTGCCGTGTGTACGGGATCCGGCTCCGGTGGGTCGGGGGCGGCCGGTGACTGGCTCTGGAACAGCGGCATCTGTGGCTGCTGCCCGCTGCGCTGGTCCACCGCCCGGGCTTCCAGTTCTCCCAGGCGTGCCCGGGCGGCGCGGATCACATCACGCGGTACGCCCGCAAGCTGCGCCACCTGGAGGCCATAACTCTGACTGGCCGGTCCCGGGCGGACCCGGTGCAGAAAGACGATGCGCTCACCGTGTTCGACCGCTTCCAGATGCACATTGACGATGCCGGGGTGCAGGTCGGCAAGGACCGTCAACTCGAAGTAGTGGGTGGCAAACAGGGTGAAGGCACCGATGCGCGCGGCCAGATCCTCGGCCACCGCCCACGCCAGTGCCAGGCCATCGAAGGTCGAGGTGCCTCGACCGATTTCGTCCACCAGTACGAGGGAGGACGAAGTGGCGTTGTGCAGGATGTTGGCCGTTTCCGTCATCTCCACCATGAACGTGGAGCGTCCCCCGGCAAGATCGTCGGCGGCACCAATGCGAGTGAAGATGCGGTCGATCGGCCCGAGCGTTGCAGCGGTCGCCGGGACCCAGCTGCCGGCGCGTGCGAGCAGGGCGATCAGCGCCGTTTGCCGCATGTAGGTGGATTTGCCGCCCATGTTGGGCCCGGTAATCACCAGCATCCGTTGGGTGTCATCGAAATGCGTGTCGTTGGCGGTAAACGGCTCGCGCTGGTTCGCCTCCACCACCGGGTGGCGTCCGCCGTCGATCTGCAGGCCGGGTTCATCCGTGAGCACCGGCCGGCACCAATCGAGCCGATCCGCGCGCTCGGCCAGTCCGGCGACGACATCCAGCTCGGCCAGCGCGGCCGCGAGTTCATGGAGGGGTTCGAGGAATCCACCGAGATGGTCCAGCAGTTCGTCGTAGAGACTCTTCTCGCGCGCCAGTGCACGCTCGCGCGCGGAGAGCACCCGGTCTTCGAAGGATTTCAGTTCGGGCGTGACGTAACGCTCGACCTGTTTCAGTGTCTGCCGGCGGATATAGTCGTCGGGCACACGCTCGGCGTGCGCGCGGCCGAGCTCGATGTAATAGCCGTGCACACGATTGTAGGCGACCTTCAACGCGGCAATGCCGGTACGCTCGCGCTCACGCTGTTCCAGCTCGGCGAGGAAGCCGTCCGCGTTATCGGCGAGCTCGCGCAGTTCGTCGAAGGTGGCGTCATAACCGCGGGCGATGACCCCGCCGTCGCGGAGCAGGGCGGGTGGTTCGTCGATGAGCGCGGCGGTCAGGCGGTCACGTACCTCATCGTGGCCCGCGAGTTGTTCCTGCAGGCTGCACAGCCGTTGCGCCGATGCGCCCGCCAGCGATTGGCGCAGTTCTGGCAGGTTGTGCAGCGTTGTGCGCAGGGCGGCGAGGTCACGCGGACGTGCCGAGCGCAGTGCGATCCGGGCAAGGATGCGCTCGATATCGGCGACGCCGGTGAGCGCCTCGCGCAACGGTCGCAGCGCGCCGCTGTCGAGCAGATCGCCGATCGCCTCGTGGCGCGCCTCGACGGGTTCGCGCGCACGCAGCGGTCGCGCCAGCCAGCGGCGCAGCAGACGGCCGCCCATGGCCGATACCGTTGCATCCACCACGGCGGCGAGCGTGTTGCTGCTGCTGCCGTCGAGGGCGCGTTCGATCTCCAGGTTGCGGCGGCTGGCAGCGTCGAGAATCACCGCCGCATCATGGTGTTCCGTACGCAGCCCGCGGAGATGCGGCAGCGCGGTGCGCTGGGTCTCGCGCAGGTATTCCAGCGCCGCGCCGGCGGCACCGATCGCCAGCGGCAATTCGGCACAGCCGAAGCCGGACAGATCGTGCACGCCGAACTGCGCGAGCAGGGCATCGCGCGCCGCCTGCGCTTCAAAGTGCCAGGGTGGGCGACGTCGCGTACCGGTGTGTTCCAGCAGGCGCGCCGCGATGGCCGCATCCTCGTTGACCAGTAGTTCGGCGGGTGCAAGCCGACCCAGTTCACTGTCCAGTGCTTCCGTGCCGGTGACTTCGCTGACGGCGAAATCGCCCGCGCTGAGATTCACACTGGCAATCCCGAAGCGCTCACCCTGCTGGTCGATGGCGACCAGCAGGCGATCCTGGCGGTCGGGTAGCAGGGCCTCATCGGTGATGGTGCCCGGCGTGACCACGCGCGTGACCTGGCGCTCGACCGGCCCCTTGCTGGTGGCCGGATCACCGATCTGTTCGCAGACCGCCACGGATTCGCCCTGGCGTACCAGACGGGCCAGGTAATTCTCGACCGCATGGACCGGTACACCGGCCATGGGAATATCCTCGCCGGCGGACTGACCGCGTCGGGTGAGGGTGATATCGAGGCGCTCCGCCGCTCGCCGGGCGTCATCGTAGAACAGCTCGTAGAAATCGCCCATGCGATAGAATACGAGCGTATCGGGATGCTCCGCCTTGATGCGCAGGTACTGCCGCATCATCGGTGTGTGACGGGCGAATTCGGTGGACTCGGTGCTCGGCATCGCGGCAGTGTAAAGCAACGCTCTGACTCGATGCAGGGGGTTTTGCACGAACGCGAGCCGCGTTTTATCGTTCCGGGGCTACGCGCTTCGTGGACGGGTATTCGGACTGACGCCGATTCTTGCGGATGTCCAGCCACCGACCGGGTTTGTCGGTTACCAACAGGAATCGAGGGCAGGGTATGACAGCGACGGATGCCGAGTTGCAGGGACTGGCCGAACGGCTGGGGTCGGTTCTAGTCGCGCGTGGATCGACGGTTGCGCTGGCGGAATCGTGTACCGGGGGCTGGATTGCAAAATGCCTGACCGATGTACCCGGTAGTTCGGCCTGGTTCGATCGCGGATTCGTGACCTATACCAATGCGGCCAAGCACGAGCTGCTGCATGTACCGATGACGACGCTGGACGAGCACGGCGCGGTCAGCGCTGCCACCGTGGAAGCGATGGTTGCGGGTGCGCTGGCCGCCGCACCGGCCAGCGATATTGCGGCGGCCACCAGCGGCGTCGCAGGACCGGGCGGAGGCAGTGATGACAAGCCGGTCGGCCTGGTATGGCTGGCCTGGGCGCGGCGCGGCCACGCGCCCGTTGCCCGCTGCGTCCGTCTCGACGG
This sequence comes from uncultured Ectothiorhodospiraceae bacterium, assembly GCA_964545695.1. Classification (GTDB taxonomy): domain Bacteria; phylum Pseudomonadota; class Gammaproteobacteria; order XJ16; family Halofilaceae; genus Halofilum. Next base: position 17,863 of record CAZJGZ010000004.1, read on the forward strand.
GGATCGCGAGCAGATCCGCCGAGCTACCGTGTACCATGCTCTCGACGGCCTCATCGAGGAAGCCGAAGTCCCGGAGATCGCCTGATGATGACCCGAATCTTCCAGTCGCTGCGCGCGACCCTTTTCGCGCTCGCGCTAATATCGGCCGCACCGGGTGCAGTGGCGGATGGCGACGCCGACATGGCGGAACTGGAGGCAATGATCACGGCGCTTGCCGAAGAGCAGCAAGCGCTGGAAGAAGTGCGCGCGCAGCGTGAAGAGGTCAAGGCCGAGCTGGACGCCCTGCGCACCCGCCTCGACGAGGTGGAGGCGGAAGCGGAGGCGAGCGCGACGCGCATCCGCGAACTGGAAGAGCCGTCTTCGGCGCAGGGCGACTGACGCAACGCTGTTGCCGTCGTGGCCGCCCCTGTCGGTCAGCGCATCAAGACTCGCCGGATTCGCGCGGTGTCACCAGGACGATCATGCTGATGACCGGGTGATCGATATAGTGCACCTCACGGCTGCGCATGCGCCGATGCTGGCGAAACGGGTAGGAGAGCACCGGTTGACCGTCGGGGCGCGTGGCAATATCGCGCGTCAGGGCGGTGCCGGCGACGGCCGTGCCTGATTCCTCGTCTCCCGCGGCCGCCGACGTATCGGCATCGACCGACTGGATTGCGGCGTCGCCGAAGTCCACGGGGACCGTGAAATAGAGGTCGGTGTGCACATGCAGGTAGCGCCGGACCTCGATGCGGACTGTGCCATCGAGCGGATAGACACTCACCTCGCGGGTACGCGGCAGCAAGCCGGTGTGCTGCAGCAATTCCCGCTCCGCATCGGACAGACCGTTGGCCGCATCCACATCAGCCTCTGCCCCGTTACCTTCCGTGGTCCCTATCGCCCCTTCCTGGCGATCCGCGCTGGCTTCGCGCGTGGCCTGGGCGAGGATTTCCTCGATGCGTACCGGTTGCGCCAGGCGTCCGACATCGACGACCGGCACACGCACGGTCATGGGCTCTCCCGCGCGCACACGCAAGGACAGCGCTTCATCGGGGTCGAGTGCGGGCTGTTGCCAGCCCATGTGGCGCAGGACTCGATATCGTGGCGAACGGGTCAGGCGATTGCGCATGTCCACGAGTCGATACTCGTCCGTGTCGAAGCGGACAAAGCCGTCCGGGGGATCCATGAGCATCGCGGCACCGATCGGTGCACGCCCCGGCTCGGCATCGTGGTCGCCATCCGCCATGCCGAACGTGTCGCCGATGTTGTCTTCGGTGGTCAGTGGTTCCGCGTCCAGGGGGTGGTCATCGCGGGCAAAGTCCACGGTGCGGTCGAAGCGCGGGATCACGACGTCGGGGCGCCAGCGCTCGCCCTGGTCCGCCGGCACATCGACGTTCTCGAAGACGATGATTTCAACGTCATAGACCGTACGCGCGTGTGCGGGCAGTGCTGCGAACAGGAGCAGGGCAAGTGCGACAGGCAATGTTGAGACGATACGGTTCATGGGTTCAGTCCGCGGCCGAGGGGCCGGTATCGAGCTTTTGCAGGAGGTTGGTGACAAACTCCACGCGGTCTTCGGCCGAGTCGAGATCCTGCTGAAAGCGTAGCCCATTTGCGCCATCGAAGCGATATACGCGGGGCTCGGCCTGGACCATGGCAATCAGCGCGCCGGTGTTGATCGCCGGTTCGGGGCGGAAGTCCAGGCGGCCACCGCCGGCGGCGACGTCGATGCGTCGAATACCGAGGCGTTCGGCATCCAGACGCAGCCCTGCCGTACGGAACAGGTTGTCGCCGGCTGGGGGCAGGTGGCCGAATCGGTCGATGATCTCGACCCGCAATTCCGCCAGCTCATCCCGGCTGGCCGCGGTCGTGATGCGCTTGTACAGGATCAGCCGCTCGTGCACATCGGGGACATAGTCCGCCGGCAGCAGAGCCGGGATGTGCAGCTCGACCTCGGCGACATCGTGCAGCGCCTTTTCCGGATCCGGGGTTTCGCCGGCCCGCAGGGCCTTGACCGCACGTTCGAGCAGATCGTTGTACAGGCTGAAGCCGATTTCCTGAATCTGGCCACTCTGGTCGTCGCCGAGCAACTCGCCGGCGCCACGGATCTCCAGATCCTGAGAGGCGAGGGTGAAGCCGACACCGAGATCCTCCAGCGCGGCCACGGCTTCCAGCCGCTTCTCGGCATCCGCGGTCATGCCCGAGCGCGGCGGTGCCAGCAGGAAGGCGTAGGCGCGATGGTGCGAACGGCCGACGCGCCCGCGCAGCTGGTGAAGCTGGGCCATGCCCATGCGGTCCGCGCGGTTGATGACGATGGTATTCGCGGTCGGTACATCGATGCCCGACTCGATGATGGTCGTGCAGACCAGCACGTTGAAGCGCTGGTGATAGAAGTCGAGCATGACGGACTCGAGTTCCTGTTCGCGCATCTGGCCATGGGCGAAGCGCACGCTGGCACTGGGGACGATATCGGCGACCAGGCGAGCCATGCGCTCAATCGAGCGGACCTCGTTGTGCACAAAGTAGACCTGGCCACCGCGCGCCAACTCGCGTTCGATGGCTTCGCGGATGAGGACATCATCCCATTCGGCGACCAGGGTCTTGATGGTGTGGCGATGCGCGGGCGGCGTGGCGATGATCGACAGATCACGCAGGCCGGACAGGCTCATGTTGAGCGTGCGCGGAATCGGGGTCGCTGTCAGGGTCAGCAGATCGACCTCGGCACGGAGTTTCTTCAGCCTTTCCTTGTCGCGCACGCCGAAGCGGTGCTCTTCATCCACGATCAGCAACCCGAGCTGGCGGAAGTCCACATCCTTCTGCAGCAGTCGGTGGGTGCCGATGAGGATGTCTACGCGGCCGTCGCGCGCTTCCGCCAGCACTTTCTTCTGCTCGGCGGCGGAGCGCAGGCGCGAAACGCCCTCGATCCGTACAGGCCAGTCCGCAAAGCGATCGCGGAAGTTCTGCTCGTGCTGCTGTGCCAGCAGCGTTGTCGGCACCAGAATGGCCACCTGATGGCCAGCATCCACGGCGGCGAAAGCGGCCCGCATGGCCACCTCCGTCTTGCCGAAGCCGACATCGCCGCAGACCACGCGATCCATGGGGCGGGGCGCGCGCAGATCGGCCAGTACATCGTCGATCGCCTTCTGCTGGTCCGGCGTTTCCTCGAACGGGAAGTCGGCAGCGAAGGTGGCGTAGTCACTGGTATCCACGGTGAAGGCGCGGCCCTCGCGGGCGGCGCGGCGCGCTTGCACGTCGAGTAGCTCGGCGGCGACATCGAACGCCTTGCGTGCCGCCCGGTGCTTGACCTTCTGCCACTGTTCGCCCCCGAGGCGATGCAACGGCGCCTGCTCGGGATCGGCCCCGGTATAGCGGCTGATCAGGTGCAGCGAGGCCACCGGGACGTACAGGCGGTCGTTGTCCGCATACTCCAGGGTCACGAATTCCTGTTCGACCGGCCCCAGGTCCAGCGACGTCAGGCCGGTATAGCGGCCGATACCGTGATCGACGTGGACCACGGGCGCCCCCGGACTCAGGTCGGCGAGACTGGCGACCACGGTGTCCGCATCGCGCGTCGGCCGTTCCCGGCGGTCACGCTGGCGGGCCCGCCCACCCATGAGCTGCTGTTCGGTCACGACCGCGAGGCCGGCTTCCGGCAGCACCAGGCCATCCTCGAAGCGACCCACGGTAATCGCCAGCGCAACGTCGCGCTGGCGGAATTCGGCCCACCCTTCGACGCTGGTCGGGCGCAGGTCGTGCGGCATCAGGCGGTCGATGAGGCCCTCGCGTCGGCCTGCGGACTCTGCGACCAGCAGTATCCGCCCCTGCAGGCGTTCGCGGAACTCGGTCAGTGCGTGGAAGGGGTGGGCCGCCGATGGCTCCACCGGTAACGACGGCGGTGGTTCGGTTGGCAGGGACCAGGCGCTGCCGTCTTCGCCAGGCGCTGGCGAAACATGGAGGTGGACCGTGCCGGTGGTGTGCAGGCGCGTCTCCAGTTCGGTCGGTGTCTGGTAGAGCTGATCGGGCGGCAACAGCGGGCGCTCGGTGTCGTGGCGGCGTTGCTCGAAGCGCTCCTCGACTTGCTCGTGGAAGGCCGCGGCCGCCTCGGCCGTGCCCTCGAGCACGATATGGCGCACGTTGGACGGCAGGTAGTCGAACAGCGTCGCCATGCGTTCGAAGAACAGGGGCAGGTAGTACTCCAGGCCGGCGGGGACGAGGCCCTGGCTGACGTCCCGATAGATGGGGCTGTTGCGGGCGCTGTCGAAGGCTTCGCGGAAATTGCGGCGAAAGGTTTCGATGCCGGCTTCGGTCAGGGGGAATTCACGTGCCGGCAGCGTGTGCACGGCATCGATACGCTGATCACTGAGCTGGGTTTCCGGGTCGAAGGTGCGCAGGGTGTCGATCTCGTCGTCGAGGAAATCGACGCGCAGCGGCTGCGGCCGCCCCATCGGGAACAGGTCGACCAGCGCCCCGCGGACCGCGAACTCGCCGCGTTCGCGAACCTGGCTGACATGACGATAGCCCCCACGTTGCAGGCGCGTGCGCAGGCCCTCGATGTCGAGGCGCTGGCCGACCTCGAGGTCGAGGACGTGGGCGGCGAGAAAATCGGCCGGCACGACCCGCTGCAGGAGCGTTGACACGGGGGCGACCAGCACGCCGTGGCGGGTGGTCGGCAGCCAGTCGAGGGTCCGCAGGCGCTGGGAGATCAGATCCGGATGCGGCGAGAACAGGTCGTAGGGCAGCGTCTCCCAGTCGGGGAACTGATACACCGGGACCGCGGCACCCGAATAGAAGCGGATTTCACGTTCGATGCGGGTCGCTTCCGCCATCGAGGGCGTCGCCACCAGTAGCAGGCTGCCATGGCGCTGAGCGGTTTCGGCGATCGCCAGGCCGGCGGCGCTGCCGTGTGCGTCCGTCCAGTGGCGAACGCCCCGTGGCGCCCGTGACAGCAGCGGGGCGGTCGCGTCAGCGGTTACTTCGACTGCAGTCGTCATGGCGGTCCCGGCTGGTCTCCGCAAGCGGTTGGATGATGGTCCGATGGCACACGGACGGTTCGATTGGCTGCGGCGCGCCTCGACGCGCGGCTTTGCGGCGCGGGATTATGACATACCCCGGCAGGGTACATGCGGCTACCAGGAGATCTCGCAGTATTCTTTGTAAACAGGAAGTTATGAATCGTTTATCAAGTAACTTCTGCGTTATTTGCGGATTTCAGCGAGTGCGCCGGCGTAAGCCGGTGAGGCGAGAAGGCGTCCGCACTCCGGTCTACCGGCTTCACCCTCAGCCGTCGCCGCTGTATCGACGCCCACCGGGGATGACCGAGTGCAGAACGCGGTCATGCTCGAAGTACACGATGAACTCGTCGTAGACCCAGCTGCTGATCGGCGGGTCGCCGACCGGCGGCACACGATTCCCGGGTTCACCCAGGCGTTCGCGGACCCGCGACTTGGTCATCCCGCGGCTGGGCATGTCCGGGTGGGTCAACACGATCTGCGCCGGATTGATGTCGCCGGGCCGGATTTCGCGCTCTTCGGCCGAAGCATGCGTGGCCAGGCCCGCAAGCACCAGCGTTGCGACGAGCAGGCTCGGAAGCCGGGTGGGGTGAGCCATGATCGAGTGTCCGCAGTTCACACAGGTTCGGTCGTTGTCCGACCTTGCCATGAATCATAGCACCAGCGGCGATGGGCCCCAAACCCTGCGAGCCCTTGCCGGGGCCGTGAAAGCGGCCTGCCAGGCACGAGAGAGCCGCATCGGGGCCGGGCGCGCGACACTGCAGTGAACTTCGATCGGTTCAGCAAGACAAAGGGGGTCCGGCTGTGCTTCAATCCCGCGCCATGTTCCGACCGCTCCCATTCTGCATAGGTCTTCGCTATACCGCGGCGCGCCGGCGGAATCACTTCATCTCGTTCATTTCCCTGATCTCGATGCTGGGCATTTTCATCGGCGTCACGGCGTTGATCACCGTGCTGTCGGTCATGAACGGATTCGAGCGCGAACTGCGGGATCGCATTCTGGGCGTAGCGGCTCACGCCACGCTGGAGGGGTTCAGTGAACCGCTGGCGGATTGGCCGGGACTTGCCGAGCAGGCGGGCAACCACCCCGAAGTGCTGGGTGCCGCACCCTATACCGAGGGGCAGGTCATGCTCACGCGGCGCGACCAGGTGACGGGTGGTCTGGTACGCGGCGTGTTGCCGGAGCGCGAGCGCTCGGTGTCGGATATCCACGAGCACATGATCGAGGGCGATTACGACAGCCTGGAGGCCGGTGAATATCGCGTGCTGCTGGGCTCCGCGCTGGCGCGCTACCTCAACGCGCGTGTCGGCGAACGCGTCACCATGATCATGCCCGAGGCCAACGTGACGCCGGCAGGCGTGATGCCGCGCCTGCGCCGTTTCACGGTGAGCGGCATCTTCGAGGTCGGCATGCATGACTTCGACCGTGCTACCGCGTTCGTGCACATGGCCGACGGCCAGCGCCTGATGCGCATGTCGGAAGAGGAGGTCTCCGGGGTACGGCTCAGGCTGGATGACATGTTCCGCGCACGCACGGTTGCGGATCAGCTGTCGGCAACCATCCCCGAACGCATCTGGGTGAGCGACTGGACCCGACAGCACGCCAATCTCTTCCGGGCGGTTCAGACGGAGAAGACCGTGATGTTCGTGATCCTTGCGCTGATCATTGCCGTCGCCGTGTTCAATATCGTCTCCACGCTGGTCATGATGGTGACCGACAAGCAGGCGGATATCGCGATTCTGCGCACGCTCGGTCTGTCACCGCGCGGCGTGATGGCCATCTTCCTGGTCCAGGGGACGTTCATCGGCATGATCGGGACGTTACTCGGCATCGGTGGTGGCATCGCACTGTCGCTGAACATCGACGCCATCATGGGGGGGCTGGAGAACGTTTTCGGGTTCGAGATGTTGCCCGCGGATATCTATTACCTGACCGATCTGCCATCACAGCTTGAAGTCCGGGACATCACGCGCATCGGACTGCTGGCGTTCGGGCTGAGCATTGTCGCCACACTTTATCCGGCCTGGCGGGCATCGCGGACCCAGCCGGCAGAGGCATTGCGCTATGACTGAGGGCGAGAGCGCGGCCGTACTCGAGGCGCGTGGCCTATCACGTCGTTTCCGCGAGGGTGAGCTCGATGTCGAGGTGCTGCGCGGAGTGGATCTGCGCGTGGAAGCGGGTGAACGCATCGCTGTGGTCGGGGCTTCGGGGACCGGCAAGAGCACCCTGTTGCACCTGCTCGGGGGACTGGATACACCCACGAGTGGTGAGGTGCGGGTTGCAGGCGCAGACATGAGCTCGCTCGGCGCAGCGGCGCGTGGCCTTCTGCGCAACCGGGCGCTCGGCTTCGTGTACCAGTTTCATCACCTGCTGCCGGAGTTCACGGCCGTGGAGAACGTGGCCATGCCGGTACTCATCGGTGGTCAGTCGCCGGCGCAAGCCACCCGTCAGGCGGAGGCGCTGCTGGAGCGCGTGGGACTGGGGCATCGGCTGCGGCACAAGCCGTCGGAGCTCTCCGGGGGCGAGCGCCAGCGGGCGGCTTTCGCCCGTGCCCTTGTCATGCGACCGCAGTGCGTACTTGCTGATGAACCGACGGGCAATCTCGACGAGAAGACCGCGCGGCGGTTGTGGGATCTGGTCGATGAACTCAACCGGGATGCCAACACGAGTTTTGTGGTAGCGACCCACGATCCGGCACTGGCGCGGCGCATGGATCGTGTGCTGACGCTGCGCGATGGCATGTTGGTCGCAGCCGAGCCGGAGACCTCGTTCGAGCAGACCTCCTGACCGCGTGACCTGTCGAGTGCCGGGTTCTCGGCCCGGGTGTACGGGAGGGGGGGCGAGGCGCTTCCGCGCAAGCATCCTGCTGTCAGGGTTCCGGGTTCCGGGGGCGCCTGGCGCGCGCCTTTCTCTGGCGTCGCCGTTCCACGACATCGGCAATCACGTGCCAGCGCCAGATCAGGCGTGTCAGCCCGTAGGCAGCGCCTGCGCTGATCACCCCGAGGAGCAGGCAGCCGGTCAGCAGTGACGGCCAGATACGCAGCATTTCATCGAAAAAGAACGACATCGTGGGTTCAAAGCTCACCTGGCGCGGTTCTCGACCGAGCAGCACCAGACCCACCCGATAGGCGAACCAGTACATGGGTGCCCAGGTGAGCGGATTGGAAATCCACACCGATACCACTGCCACCGGGAGATTGAGGCGCAGCCAGATCGCCAGCACGGCGGCCGGAATCATCTGGAAGGGCATGGGAATCCACGCAAGGAACACGCCGATGGCCGCGCCGCCCGAAACCGAGCGCCGGTTGAGATGCCACACGTTCGGCGCGAAAATCCGCCGGCCAACCACGCTTCTCAGCGAGCCGTCACGGTCGAGCTCGTGCGTGTTCTTCGGCAGGTAGCGGCGGAGAAAACTTTTTGGCATAACGTCGTACTGTCGCCTCGGAGGGCGGCAAGGGAACGCGATTATCCACCATACGCAGGGATGCGGGAACCATGTTGGTCTTCCATGCGCTGGCGTTTCTCGCCGGAGCGGCCAGTATCCAGTTCTGGCCCGATTTACCACCGACCGCTGTCATCACGGCAGGATTGGCCGCCGCGCTGGTGGGTCTGCTGGTGGCAGCCGCCCGTGCCGGCCGCGGCGCACGCCTGCTTGCGATGGCGTTGTTCGGGGTCGTGCTCGCCGCCCATGCGGCGGATGCGCGGATCGCCTCGCCCCTGCCGGAGGCCACGGCCGACGCCAGTCTTGCGCTGCGCGGGGTTGTGACCGGCCTGCCGGATGCGGATCACGACCGGGTGCGATTCCGCTTCCGGGTCGAGACGGCCGTGCTGGGCCACCGATCCGTCCAGGTGCCGGAGAATCTGCAGTTGACGGCATACGGGGCGTCCTCGCTACGGCCGGCGCCCGGTGACATCTGGCATCTCCGCGCCCGTATTCGTGCGCCGACCGGACAAGCCAACCCGGGCGGATTCGACTACGCGCGCTGGTTGTTCCAGCAGCGAGTCGATGCGGTCGGGACTGTCCTTGAACCCGCCCGCGCGATGCACCTTTCTTCGGCATCGTGGCATATCGATCGGTTCCGCGATCGACTGCGTGCCGCGATTCTGCAGACCGCCGATCTGCACCACCCCGAGATTCTGAATGCGTTGGCCGTGGGTGATCGCGGGCCGATCACCCGGGCCACGTGGGATGTGCTGCTGGCGACCGGCACGAACCACCTCATGGCCATTTCGGGGCTGCATGTAGGCCTCGCCGCAGCCTTCGGATTTCTGCTGGGTCGGGGTGGCTGGCGGTTGCTGCCGATGCCGGTCCGGGGGCGGCTGCCGCGACCCATCACCGCGTCACTTGCGGGCCTGGGGCTGGCCACGGCCTATGCTGCACTTGCCGGCTTCGCCATCCCCACCCAGCGTGCGCTGATCATGCTGGCCGTGGCGCTGGGCCTGCTCGCCATGCGGCGTCGACCCGCATCGGGCGATGCGCTCGCGCTGGCACTCATCGGTGTGCTCGTGATCGACCCGCTCGCGCCCATGGCGCCCGGCTTCTGGCTCTCTTTCGGTGCCGTCGCCGCAATCCTCTGCGTCGTCAACGGCCGTCTCGGCAAGCTCGGCTGGTTCGCCGACGGCGTACGTCTGCAGGTTGCCATCAGCCTTGCACTGGTGCCGCTGTTGCTGCTGTTGTTCGGGCGCATGTCCGTGGCGGCGCCATTGGCGAATATCGTGGCCGTGCCCTGGGTAAGCCTCCTCGTGGTGCCGTCAACCCTGATCGGAACATTGGTCACGCCGGTGATGCCGACTGCGGGTGAATGGTTATTACGCTTGGCGGACACGGCCTTTGCAGCGCTGTGGCCCCTGCTTGCCTGGCTTGCCGAGCAGCCCTGGTCCGAGTTGCAGCGACCGCCACCGGCAGGGCCGATGATGCTGATCGCCGGTGTTGGCATCCTGCTGTTGCTGGCGCCGCGCGGGCTGCCCGGCAAGGCCGCCGGTTCCATCTGCCTGCTGCCGCTGCTGCTGGCGCCCGTTCCGCGGCCACCCGCAGGCGCGCTGTGGCTGGACGTGCTTGACGCGGGCGAGGGCGTGGCCATCGTGGCACGCACGGCTACGCAGAACGTGGTGGTGGACACCGGCCGTGCGGGACGGGGAGATGCCAACGGCGGATCACGTGTTGTGCTGCCGTTCCTGCGCACAAGCGGCATCCAGCGCCTGGATCATCTGGTCGTCACCCGCGAGCACGCCAACCATGCCGGTGGCGTCGATGCCATTCGTGCCGCGATGCCGATTGCCAGAATGTGGCATCCGGATCAGGAATCCGCCCGCACCGATGGCACCGACCGGGTTCGCCAGGGGCCATGTAGGGAGGGGGTGAGCTGGCAGACCGACGGCGTGACCTTTACGTTTCTGCACCCGCGTGCGGGCGATGATGACCGGCTCACGGGCGCCGACCACGCCTGCCTGCTGCGCATCGACACCGCGGGCGGTAGCGTGCTGCTGGCTGCGGGGCTGGGCGAGCGTGCGGAATGGTTCCTGCTGACCCGCGACGTGGACCTCGCGGCCGATGTTCTCGTAGTGAACGCTGCGGGTCCGACGGTCGAGGAGTTCCATGGCCGGATCATGCCCGACTGGATCATTCACACCGGTGGGGCCATGAATGGGGCCCGCGACTGGGTCCCGCCAGTCGGTGCGGCGCGGGGGCAGGCATGGACCGAGTGCGGAGGTGCCATCCGCGTGACGCTCGATGTGGAAACGCGTGATCCTGCATTGATCAGTGCCGGCACGGGTGTGCGTCCACCGCAGGCATGGCGTGAGGCGCGGGCCCGATTCTGGGATCGCACCGGGGATCATGCCCGGGATCACGCCGGGAATCGCGGGTGCCGGAACGATGGCAAATCCGTTACCATTCGCGACGGCGAGGCCGCGCCATCGGACTGATCGAGGGCGCAGGGTCGAGATATCCCGTTGCGGGATTGTTCCGCCGCCCGGTTTCGCGCAGACCGCGCCGTATTTTCGCTCTCCAGTACAGGCAGGAGTTACCGTGTTCGAACTTGTTCAGGCTGGCGGCTGGCTGATGATCCCGATCATCGCCTGCTCGATCATCGCCGTGGCCATCGTCGCCGAGCGTGCCTGGATGCTGCGCACCCGCCGCGTGGCGCCGAGCGACCTGGTGGGCACGATCTGGAAGCAGGCGAAGGCCGGCGCATTGTCGGATGACAAGATCCGCGGCCTGCGCAACCACTCCCCCCTCGGGCGAATCCTGGCCGTCGGGTTGCTCAACCGGGATCGTGATCGCCAGGTCATGAAGGAAGCGATCGAGGAAACCGGTCGTGCCGTCGCGCACGACCTGCAGCGTTTCCTCAACGCCCTCGGCACCATCGCCGCCATCACACCGCTTCTCGGTCTTCTGGGGACGGTCGTGGGCATGATCAGCGTATTCACCACCATAACGTCTCTCGGTGTGGGGGATCCGGCCGAACTGGCCGGCGGCATTTCGCAGGCGCTGATCACGACGGCCGCAGGCCTGTCCGTCGCCATTCCCAGTCTGATCTTCTACCGCTATTTCCGCGGCAAGGTCGATGAACTGATCGTGATCATGGAACAGGAGGCGATCAAGCTGGTTGAAATCCTTCATGGCGACCGCACCTTGCAGGTTGCCGGGAGCGCCGAAGGGTGAACTTCCGGACCGGCCAGCGCGACGAGCTTGAACTCAATATCACGCCGCTGATCGATATCGTCTTCCTGCTGCTGATCTTCTTCATGGTTTCGACCACATTCCAGACCGAGTCGCAGCTGCGCGTGCAGCTGCCGGAAGCGGCCGAGGATTCCGCACCCGACCCGCGCGACCCACTGCAACTGGTGGTCAGCGCCGAGGGGCAGTATGCGCTGGGCGGGCGCGAACTGAGCGATAATCAGATCGAGACGCTGATCAGCGCACTGCGAGATGTCGCGGGCGAGGATCGCGAGCGTCCGCTCGTCATCCGGGCAGATGCGCGCGCACCGCACCAGGCCGTGGTGCGCGCGATGGATGCGTCATCCCGGGTGGGACTGCGCAATCTGTCGATTGCCACCTCCAGGCCGCAAGGAAGCAGCTCGCCATGAAACACAAGGGCCACAAGCTCAAGGCCGATCCGGGCACGGGGGAACTGGACAAGGCCTACAAAGGCTCCGGGCGCGAGACGTATCTCCGCCTGTTGCGCTATGTATGGCCACACCGGATCCCGTTCGCCATCGCGATCGCCAGCATGGTGGCCTACGCGGCCACCCATACGGCCTTCGCGGCGCTCATGAAGTATCTGCTCGACGATGGCTTCGTCGAACAGGAAGAATGGGTGATCCGGGTGATGCCGATCGCCATCATCGCAATCTTCTTCGTCCGCTCCATCGCCCATTTCGGCTCGCACTACCTGATGCAATGGGTCGGCTGGACGGTCGTGACGGACATCCGCAAGCAGATGTTCCGCAAGTACCTGGATCTGCCGACTCAGGACTACGACCACGTCAGTGCCGGCGAGATGATCTCCAAGCTCGCGGCCAACACGAAGAAGCTGGCCGCGGCCGCGACCCAGGCCATCACGATCCTCGTGCGCGATACCGTTACCATCCTCGGACTGCTGGCCTGGATGATCTACCTCAGCCCGATGCTCACGCTGACGCTGCTGCTGGTGGTGCCACTGCTCGCCGCGATCGTGAATTCGATCACGAAGAAATTCCGCCGCGTCAGCCGAAGCATCCAGCAACAGATGTACGACGTGACCCACGTCATCGAGGAGGCGGTGCAGGGGAATCGCGTGATCAAGATCTTCGGCGCCCAGGATTATGAACAGGGGCAGTTCAACCGCAGTGCCGAGCGTGTGCGCGACATGAATCTGAAAATGGCGCGGACCAAGGCGTCCAGCGTGCCGATGGTGCAATTCCTGGTGGCGCTGGTGATGGCCGGGATCGTCTTTCTCGCGGGTTTCGAGGGCGTGGTCGAGACCATCACGGTGGGTACCTTCGTCTCGTTCGTCACTGCCTTGATGCTGATGTTCGCCCCGATCAAGAAGCTGACGACGGTCAACGCGCAGATCCAGACCGGGATTGCTGCCGGCGAGAGCATTTTCGCCATCCTCGATCGTGACTCGGAACCGGACCACGGTTCGCGCACCCTGGAGCGGGCCGAAGGCCATGTGCAGTTCGAGGGCGTTACCTTCGCCTACACCGAGCGTGCCGGCAACGTGGTCGAGGATGTCAGTTTCGAGATCGCGCCCGGAGAAGTGGTCGCCCTGGTCGGACGATCGGGCAGTGGCAAGACCACCCTGGCGAATCTGCTGGCGCGATTCTATGAGCCTGTGGACGGACGAATCTGTCTCGACGGCATCGACATCCGCGACCTGAAGCTGGCCAATCTGCGTGAACAGATTTCGTATGTCGGACAGGATGTCACGCTATTCAACGATAGCGTTGCCAACAATATCGCTTTCGGCCGCGCCAGCCACTCCACACGCGAGGAGGTCGAGGATGCGGCTCGTGCGGCGCAGGCGCTGGACTTCATCCAGGAGCTGCCGGAAGGCATGGATACCATGATCGGCGACAACGGCATCATGCTCTCCGGTGGGCAGCGCCAGCGCATCGCAATCGCGCGCGCACTGCTCAAGGATGCCCCGGTGCTGATCCTGGACGAGGCGACGTCGGCGCTGGATACGGAGTCGGAACGCTGGGTCAAGATGGGGCTCGACCGGCTTCTCGAGAACCGCACAACGCTGGTGATTGCGCATCGCTTGTCGACGATCGAGAACGCGAACCGCATCGTGGTGATGGAACGGGGGCACGTCCACGAGACCGGGAATCACGAGGAACTGCTGGCCCGCGATGGCAAATACGCGGCGCTTTATCACATGCAGTTCGCGGGCACCGCCGAGGCGGACACACCCCCGTCGGAACCATGACGGTGAGCCAGCGCGTGGGCCGCTGGGTGGTCACGCAATGGCACCAGCCCACGTTTGCCGGGCAGTGCCTGCTGCAGCCGCTGGCATGGCTGTTCGCGGTGGTGAGCGGGCTGCGCCGCAGTGCCTATCGCTGTGGGCTTCGCCGCAGTGAGCGGCTCTCGGTACCGGTGATCGTGGTCGGCAACCTGACGGTGGGCGGCAGCGGCAAGACGCCATTGGTGGCCGCAATCGTTGCCCGGCTGCAGGCGGCAGGCTGGTCTCCCGGGGCCGTCAGCCGCGGCTACGGTGGCCAGATTCGCTCGCCCGCGCGGTTGCCGGCGGCGGCCGATCCGGCGCAGTTCGGGGACGAGCCCGTGTGGCTGGCCGCACACACCGGCCGCCCGGTTGCGGTGGGCGCACGCCGTCCGGAGGCGGCGCGGCTGTTGCTGCCCGATTGCGATGTCATTGTCGCCGATGATGGCCTGCAGCATTACCGGCTGGCGCGCGATCTCGAGATTGCCGTCATCGACGGCGATGCCGGCCTCGGCAACGGCCGCCTCCTGCCGGCCGGTCCGCTGCGCGAGCCGCCGCGGCGATTGCGCAGCGTGGACTATGTCGCGGTGCGCGATGGCGAATATCCGGGTGCGTGGCGTTATCGGGTGAGCTGCGAACACGCCGTGCGCCTGACCGATGGCAAGCAAGCCGGTCTGGCGACCTGGCGTGGTCAGCCGGTCCACGCCGTCGCCGCGATCGGCGTTCCGGAGCGTTTCTTCGGTCAACTCGAGGATCTGGGCCTGACAATCGAACGCCACGGCTTTGCCGATCATCACGCCTTTGAAGCCGGGGATTTCTGCTTCGATGATCCCTGGCCGGTACTGATGACCGAAAAGGATGCGGTAAAGTGTCGGGCGTTTGCCGATTCCCGCATGTGGGCGGTAACGGCGGGCGTTGACGATATCGATGGCATTGGCAAATCGATATGCGAGCGGCTGAATGCAATGGGGAGAACGCGTGGACCGTCGACTGCTTGAAATCCTGGTCTGTCCGCTGTGCAAGGGACCACTGATCTATCGCCGCAAGGAACAGGAGCTGATCTGCCTTGCCGATCGCCTGGCTTTTCCCGTCCGTGATGGTATCCCGGTGATGCTGGAGGATGAAGCCCGATCGCTGTCGAGCGACGAGGCCGAAGCCATTCGCCGCGAGCAGCGGTAATGACCGCGGCCGGTTTTCGCATCGTCATCCCCGCTCGCCACGACTCGACGCGATTGCCGGGTAAACCGCTGATCGAGGTAGCGGGTCGACCGCTGGTCGAGCATGTCTGGCGGTGCGCCTGTGCGGCCGGGGCAGACGAGGTGTTGATTGCCACCGACGACGCGCGCATCGCCGAAGTTGCCGAGGGTTTCGGCGCGCGCACCTGCCTGACACGCAGCGACCATGCCTCGGGCACGGACCGCCTTGCGGAAGTGGCCGCGCGCGCCGAGTGGGCAGACGACGCCATCGTGGTCAATCTGCAGGGTGATGAGCCGCTGACCCCGCCCGCTGTACTGGCTCAGGTCGCGGCCAATCTGGCCGCCCATCCGGTGGCGTCGATGGCGACCCTGGCGACCCCGTTCACGGCCACCGAGGATGTCGCCGATCCGAACCTGGTCAAGGTCGTGACCGACCATGGCGGTTACGCACTGTACTTCAGCCGCTCGCCGATTCCCTTTGACCGCGACGGCCGGCGGCATGGCGATGCCGACGGCCCGCCGTCCTACTGGCGGCATATCGGCATTTACGCCTATCGCTGCGGCTTTCTCCGGCGCTATGCCGAGCTTCCCGTGTCGGACCTTGAGCGCCGCGAGGCGCTGGAGCAGTTGCGTGCGCTCTGGCATGGCCATCGCATTCACGTCGCCGAAGCGCTTGCGCTGCCGGCAGCGGGCGTCGATACGGCCGCGGATATCGACCGCGTCGCGCGGCTGCTGGCGGCCGACTGATACTGCAGCGCGTTCCGACACTCCGGCAACCCACGGCAAGGGATTGATCATGACCGACGAGTCCACCGACAACTGGGAACTGGTCGCCCGCGAGGTCGCCTATCAGGGCTACTTCCGCATCGATCGCTGTTCACTGCGCCACCGCCGCTTCGACGGCAGCTGGACCCCGGTCATCCAGCGCGAGCTGTTCGAGCGCGGCCACGCGGCAGCCGTCCTGCCCTACGATCCCGTACTCGATCGCGTCCTGCTGGTGGAACAGTTTCGCGTCGGTGCGATCGAGGCGCCGGGTACGCCCTGGCTGCTTGAGCTCGTGGCCGGGATCATCGAGGCCGGGGAGTCCGCTGAAGCCGTGGCACGCCGTGAAGCCGAGGAGGAGGCGGGCATCGCCGTCGCTGAACTCGCCCCGATCTGTGAATATCTGGTCAGCCCCGGCGGGACGAGCGAGCGTACCAGCCTGTTCGTCGGCCGTGCCGACCTGGGTGATGCCGGCGGCATCCATGGCCTTGCCGATGAGCACGAGGACATTCGCGTGCATACCTTCCCGGCGGACACGGCGATCGAACTGGCGGATGGCGGGCGCGCGAACAATGCCGCCGCGCAGATCGCACTCAACTGGTTTGCGCGCCATCATGCCCGGTTGCGTGAGCAGTGGCGTCAGTAACCGACACATGGCGTAACCACGGGCTGTCGGTCAGTCGAGGACGCAGCAAGGCGCTTGCCGAGTCGGGAGAGAGTCGGGGGCTTATATTCCGAGGCGCCGGAACTCGCGTTCCGGGGTACTCCGCTCCCAGACATCATCGAACCAGTCGCGGTACTGGATTGCTGTCGGGCCGGCGGCGAAATTCACCTTGCCCTCGAAGCGGTCGCCCTGAGGGCGATACAGCAGGCCGTGGTCATCGGCCTGGATGAACGAAAACGTCTCGCGGGACCATTCGTCGGCGACGCGCCGTGCCTCGATGTGACTGGGCAGGCTCTGGATCAACCGGATCAGCGGGTGGTGCTGATTCACGGCCGGTCGCGGGTCCTGCACAAGGATGCGGATAAAGGTGTGGCGACTGCGCCGGGCCAGTGCGCTGGCGGCGTCGATGAAGGCGTCCGTGCCGAGCAGGCTGGCGTCCAGATCACGGCTGAAGATGCGTAGCGAGCGGCGCGCGGCCAGCGCCAGCGCCAGCGTGGCATCGCGCGTCGCGGCCTGATCGTCGAGTCGGTGCTCGCCGGGGGTATCGCCGACCCGCGCGAACGCGGGGTCGTCCGTGAAGCGGCCTGTATCGCTCATTGCACCTCCAGCCGGCTCAGACCGTACGTGCGAGCACCGCTGCCACGCCCAGATAGGTGGCGGGCGTGAGCTCGCGCAAGCGCGCACGGGCATCTTCCGGGATCTCGAGTTCCTCGATGAGTTCGGCAAAGGTCGCCCGGTCGACGGGGCGGCCGCGCGTGAGCGCCTTGAGCTTCTCGTAGGGGTCGGCAATCCCGTGGCGCCGCATCACCGTCTGGATCGGCTCGGCCAGCACCGCCCAATTGGCCGCCAGGTCCGCGTCCATGCGTTCGCCATCGGCCGCGATCCGGTCCAGACCGCGCAGCATGGACTGTCCCGCGATCTCGCTGTGGCCGAATGCCGTGCCCATGGTGCGCAGGGTGGTGGAATCGGTGAGGTCGCGCTGCCAGCGCGAAATCGGCAGCTTGGCGGAAAGATGGCCGAAGAGGGCATTGGCGACCCCGAGATTGCCTTCGGCGTTCTCGAAGTCGATCGGGTTGACCTTGTGCGGCATGGTCGATGAACCGACTTCGCCGGCGACCATCTTCTGACGGAAGTAGCCGATGGCGATGTACCCCCAGAGGTCGCGTGCCAGGTCGAGAAGCACGGTGTTCAGGCCGGCGATGGCATCGAACAGTTCGGCCAGACCGTCATGGGGCTCGATCTGGGTGGTCAGCGGGTTGAAGGCAAGGCCGAGGTCGGTCACGAAGCGTTCGGCGAATGCAGGCCAGTCGGCCGCGGGTACGGCGGTGCAGTGGGCGTTGTAGTTGCCGGTCGCGCCGTTGATCTTGCCGGGCAGCTCGACGCCGGCGATGCGGGTGCGCTGGCGCGCCACGCGGGCGGCGACGTTGGCGAACTCCTTGCCCAGCGTGGTCGGCGTTGCCGCCTGACCGTGCGTGCGCGCGAGCATGGGACGCTCGGCGTGTTCATGGGCCAGCCCGCGCAAGCGCTCGAGGATGCGGTCACAGGTTGGCAGCACGACGTCCGCCCGTGCCTCCTGCACGCTCAGCGACCAGGCCAGATTGTTGATGTCTTCCGAGGTACAGGCGAAGTGGATGAACTCACCAACGTGCGCCAGCTCGTGATGTTCGGCAAAGCGTTCGCGCAGGAAGTATTCGACCGCCTTGACGTCGTGATTGGTGGTGGCCTCGATGGCCTTGATGCGGCGGGCGTCATCGATACCGAAACCGGCAACCAGCTCATCGAGCCAGGACGATGCGCCGGCGGACAGCTGTGGCAGTTCGGGGATCATGCCCTCGCGGGCGAGGCGCTGCAGCCACCGCACCTCGACCACAACGCGCTGGCGGATCAGGCCGAACTCGCTGAACAGGGGGCGGAGCGTTTCGGTGCGTCCGGCGTAGCGTCCGTCCAGCGGACTGACCGCGGTCAGGGTCGTGAGGTCCATCAGTCAAGCTCGTACCAGCGGGGGAGGGCGCGAAGTATACCAGCCGTCCCCGGGCCTGTCCGCGCGCATGGCCGACCCGGTTGTATCCCAGGTTGTATCCATGATGGTCTGCAGCCATCATTACCTGCATTCCACCACACCGAAGCCAGCAAGGAGCCGTAGACGCCATGACCGAGTACCGCACCGAGCACGACAGCATGGGGGATCTGCAGGTACCCGCGGATGCCTTGTACGGCGCCCAGACGCAGCGAGCCGTGAACAATTTCCCGATCAGCGGGCGCCCGCTGCCGTTCCCGGTGATTCGTGCCGTCGCCCTGATCAAGCGCGCCTGTGCGCAGGTAAATACCGAATACGATCTGCTCGACCCGGATGTTGCCGCGGGAATCCGCGAGGCCGCCGATCGCGTCGCCGCCGACGAACTCACGGCGCACTTCCCGGTGGACATCTTCCAGACCGGCTCGGGCACCAGCACGAACATGAATGCAAACGAGGTCATCGCCCGGGTGGCCGGCGAGATCAGCGGCAAGTCGGTGCATCCGAACGACCATGTCAATATGGGCCAGAGTTCGAATGACGTGTTCCCGACAGCGATCCATGTGGCCGCCTGCCTGGAACTGCATGAGTCCCTGCTGCCGGCTCTGGAGCACCTGGCCACCACGATCGAGGCGCGTGCGGCCGAACTCGGGGATGCGGTCAAGACCGGACGCACTCACCTGATGGACGCCATGCCGGTGACACTCGCCCAGGAACTGAACGGCTGGGCCACACAGGTGCGCCTGGCGCAGGCGCGGATTCGCGACAGCCTGCCGCGGCTTCAGGCCCTGACGCTGGGTGGTACGGCGGTGGGCACGGGCATCAATACACCCGCGGGCTTCGGTCCGAAGGTGGCCGGCGAGTTGCGCTCGATCACCGGCGTCGCCTTCACCAGCAAGGACGATTATTTCGAGGGTCAGAGCGCGCAGGACGCGGCCGTTGAAATGAGCGGTCAGCTCAATGTCCTGGCAACCAGCCTGATGAAGGTCAGCAACGATCTGCGCTGGATGAATTCCGGGCCGCTCGCAGGCCTCGGAGAGATTGCACTGGTGGCGTTGCAGCCGGGTTCCAGCATCATGCCGGGCAAGGTCAATCCGGTCATCCCGGAAGCTACAGCCATGGTCTGCGCGCAGGTCATGGGCAATCACACGACGATCACGGTGGGTGGGCAGTCCGGCAACTTTCAGCTCAACGTGATGCTGCCGGTGATCGCCGCCAACCTTGTCGAGAGCATCCATCTGCTCGCGACCGCGAGTCGGGCGCTGGCCGACAACGCCATTGCCGGTTTTACCGTGAATGATCAGGCCCTGCGCGCCGCACTGGACCGCAACCCGATCCTGGTGACGGCGTTGAATTC
Source organism: uncultured Ectothiorhodospiraceae bacterium (assembly GCA_964545695.1). Classification (GTDB taxonomy): domain Bacteria; phylum Pseudomonadota; class Gammaproteobacteria; order XJ16; family Halofilaceae; genus Halofilum. Next base: position 37,772 of record CAZJGZ010000004.1, read on the forward strand.
CGTAATCGGCTATGAGCAGGGCGCGAGTATCGCCAAGAAGGCCTACGCAGAAGGGCGCCCGCTGATCGAGGTTGCGCGGGAAATGACCGATCTCTCGGAATCGCGTCTGATCGAGCTGCTGGATCCGGCACGCCTCACGCGTGGCGGCATCGTGAGTTGAAGTCGGCGGCGTTCGACGGTCACGACAGAAGGACCGCGTGGATGGGATGTAGCCTCGCCGCAGTAACCGCGTATAGTCGCTGAATCGGCGCGCTTTCGGTGCCGCATGAAGGTCCGGGTTGTCGGGCCGTTTCCGGGTGCTTGCCGACTGGGGGGAAGGCATGTCGAGGATCGACATGATTCACGAGTTCTGGTTCGGCACGCTCGACGCGCGCGGGCGGGTTGCGTCGGATCGCAGTGAGCGCTGGTTCACGGTCGATCCCGAATTCGACCGTGAAGTCCGGATACACTTCGAATCGGACCTGCGTACGGCCGCTGCCGGTCGCCGGGTCCGCTGGGAAGACGACCCGCGGGGTGTGCTGGCACTGGTCCTGCTGTTCGACCAGTTTCCCCGCAACATCTACCGCGGTACACCGCGCGCGTTCGTCTTCGATGCCCATGCCTACCGTTGCATGGAGCAGGCCGTTAGCCGGGGGCTGGACAAGCAACTCTGGCCCGTGGAGCGCGCCTTCCTGAACATGCCCCTACTGCACAGTGAGGATGTGGCTGCTCAGGAGCAGGCCGTCGAACGCTTTGCCGAACTGGCGGACGCAGCCGACGGCGGCCAACAGGATCTGTTCGGTGAGTTCACGCGCAAGGCCCGGGAGCATCGCGAGATCATCCGCACGTTCGCGCGCTTTCCCTATCGCAATGACATTCTCGGGCGTGAGTCGAGCGCTGCCGAGCGCGCCTTTCTGGCCAAGGGGGGTGGACGCCAGCTCGGGGTCGGCGACTGATTCACTTCACGGGCGTCGGCAGGCGAGTCGCGAACACGGTGATTTCCTCGCGGTCGTGATAGAGCTGACGGGCGCCGATGCGCCCCTCGGCGGGCAGCGCGTCCTGGATCCGCGCCAGCTGATCGCGGACGGTGGGCCAGCGCTGTTTCATGGGCAGCTTCAGATTGACCATGGCGTGGTGGCACCGACCCTCCCGCAGCCACTCTGCCGTGAGTCCGGCGATCCGCTGGGGCCGTTCCACCATGTCGCAGACCAGCCAGTCGACACGGCCACGGGGCCGGAAGGTGAAGCCATCGGCGCGGTGATGGTTCACCCGCGGATGCTCGCGCACATTCTGCGCCAGATCACCGTTGTCGATGGCATCGACCTGCAGACCGCGTTCGGCAAGCAGCCAGGTCCAGCCACCCGGGGCGGCACCGAGGTCCACGGCCCGTCGTCCCGGAGCGAGCCAGTGTGCGCGTTCGTCATCGTTCAGCAACAGGCCCAGGGCCTCGTCGAGTTTGAGCAGTGAACGACTGGGCGCGCGGGGTGGCACCCGCAGGCGGGGAATCCCGTTCGGCCAGACCGAGGCATTGCACGGGTTTGATAGCCCGATCCACGCCCGGGTGCCGGAAAGGAGAAAGACGTGGAGCGTGGCGGCGCCCGCGCGCGCGGTGATCCCGCAGCGATCAAGCGCTGCCCGCATCGGTTCGCGCAAGGCCCGCGCCAGTCGGCTCAACGGCCTGCCGTCCGGTGTGTCCGGGTGCTCGATGCGCAGTTCGCCGTACTCCTGCAGATGCGCCGAACAGGCTGCGGCCAGCGGGCTCGCCCGATCGCCGCTCGCCGGTAAGTCGTCACAGCGTGCGATCAGGCCGCACCACTGGCGCGGGAAAACCAGGCTGGTGAAGCGAATCGTCTTGCTGACCACGGTCAGGTCGCCTGGTGACACGGGGGTGAACTCGACGTAGCCGTCGCCGGTGCGACACCAGCCGTGCACGCCGACCTCGGCGTTGCGCTCGACGATTTCGGCCGCGCAGTCGCCCTCCATGCCGGCACGGCAATACAGGAGACAGGCTTGTGTGGCATCGGTGGTGTGCATGGGGCCCGTGACCATAGCCGATCGGTGCTACCGAAGGCGAGGGTAAGGTTGGCGGCGAATGCTGCTGACGGCACCCGCGGCGATGGCTACACTGCGCCTGTCGGATCCGGCCGATCGCACTGCTCGTCCCGTCGGGCCGGCAGCCCTTGTCGCCGAATTCCTGAACCAGAGGTTGGACTTTATGAACAAGATACCCTTCAAGACCCTCCTTGTTGCCGGCTTGGTCGCAGTACCGCTGTTTGTCGCTGGCTGTTCCTTCGTGGCGCTCGAAGAGGGCGCCGACGATGTCGAGATCCTGCAGGCGGATCAGGTCGAGGCCTGTGAGCGAGTGGGCCGAACCCGCGTCAGCACCGCCGACCGCATCGGTTTCATTCCGCGTGGCGAGCCGGCAATCAAGAAGGATCTGGATCGACTGGCTCGCAACAGCGCGGTTGATCTGGGCGGTGATACGGCCGTGCGCCAGAGCGATATCGAGGACGGCAAGGCAACCTATGAAGTGTTCCAGTGCCGGTGAGTCCACGACCGCCGCATGTCCTGACGATTGCCGGCTCCGACCCTTCGGGCGGAGCCGGCATTCAGGCGGATCTGAAAACATTCTCTGCACTCGGTGCCTACGGCATGGCCGCGCTTACTGCGCTTACGGCCCAGAATACGCGGGGGGTGACCGGCGTCGAATTGATCGGCCCCGAGTTTGTCGCGGAGCAGATCGACGCCGTATTCGCCGATATTCGCGTGGACGCGGTGAAGATCGGCATGATCGGCAGTGCCGAAGCCGCGGCGCGGGTGGCGGACTGCCTGGAGCGATTGCAACCTGAATTGATCGTGCTCGATCCGGTCATGGTGGCCAAGAGCGGCCATCGTCTGATCGACGACCATGCGGTCGACGTCATGCGCGAGCGCCTGCTGCCACTGGCAACCCTGACCACACCCAACCTCGGCGAGGCGGGCGTACTGCTTGGGCGGCCCGCGCCCGCCACTGAAGACGACATGCCGGCAGCGGCACAGGCGCTGGTTGCCGCCGGTGCAAGCAGCGTGCTGCTCAAGGGCGGTCACCTGAGTGGGGCCACGAGTCGCGACCTGTTCGCGGACGCCACGCAGACGACCTGGCTCGCCGGCCAGCGGGTGCAGACCGGCAACAGCCACGGCACGGGGTGCACGCTCGCATCCGCGGTGGCGGCGCTGGGGCCGGTTGCGCCGTCTCTGGAGTCGGCCGCCAGGGCCGCCAAGGCCTTTCTCACCGCCTGCCTCGAACAGGCCGATACGCTCGATGTCGGGGCGGGGCATGGGCCGGTGCACCATTTCCATCGCGCCTGGCATGACGATCCCGCCGGCTACTGGCTAACTCGGGCGGCTCGAGCCGCATGAACCGATCGCTGTGGCGATGGGCAGTCGAGCATTCAGCGGACCGGCCTCGGGGGATCGCATCCCTGGGCAAGGGCGCATGGCGTTGATCGTGGAAGTGGGGCAGGCGTGAATGTTCCACGAATCTATAAAATTTCTTGGAAGTCGACGTAAAGTGCTGTTTATCAATATTATAAATCAGTATTTCTCGCGTGGCTTTGGTCCGAAGGTGATCGGCATATTGCGAGGAGTGGGAGACGCGTTGCACTGCAGCGTTGAACGATCCATGTCGTTGGGCCGCAAGTTTCGAGCGCGCTATGATGCGCGCGATGACATCGGGAAATGGATCGCAAATGGCATCGCATGAATGTATCTGTCAGACCTCAACGCGGCGTATGGGTCTGGTGCTGGGCAACCTCTGTGAAGAGTATGACGAGATTGCCACCATGGTGGAGCGCTTCGGTGTGGATTGGGACACCGAACTGGCGACCGTGGTCTTCGAGGTGGGGCCGGACACCGCGTTTGCCGGACCGGCGGAAGTACTTGACCTGCTGACGGGCATCATCGGACCGGAGAATGTCGACCGTGTTCGCGCCACCTGGCTGGGGCGCGAACCGCTGGCCAGCCAGATGCAGGCGCTGATGCGCGCCGAGTCCCTGACCGGTTTTGCGCCGGCACGGACCAGTCCGCTGGCGGGCATTCTGGAGCGTCGGGAGATCGCCACCTGGTTTCAGCCGATTCTCGACCGGGCAGGGTCCGTCTGGGGGTATGAATGCCTCATGCGGGCGTTTACGGCCGAGGGCGAGACGATTTCCCCCGGGCAGTTGATTGCGTGGGCACGGCAGGAGAACCTGCTGTTCATGCTCGACCGGGTGTGCCGCGAGACGCATATTGCGTCCGCGGCGGCCGCTGCGGCCGACGAGGATGTTCACTTCCTGATCAATTTCCTGCCCAGTGTCATCTATCGTCCCGAATTCTGCCTGCGCACGACCGTGGCCGCGCTGGAAGGGACCCACTTGCGCCCCGAACGCGTGATCTTCGAGGTCGTGGAGACGGAACGGGTCGAGGACCACGCCCACCTGCGGGCAATCCTGCAGTACTACCGTGATGCCGGCTTCAAGTTCGCCCTCGACGACATGGGGGCGGGGTATTCCGGGTTGACGCTGCTTGCGGACCTGGATCCGGACCTGGTGAAGATCGATCGACAGCTTGTCAGTCAGGCGGTCGACTCGCCGGGGCATGCGGAAATCTGCCGTGCAATCGTCGATCTGGGGCAGCGCCAGGGCAAAAAGGTGCTGGCGGAAGGGGTCGAGACGGAGCCGGAGTACGAGTTGATGCAATCCCTGGGCGCTGATCTGTACCAGGGTTACCTGTTCGGCCGGCCGGCGCCCTTGCCGGTGCATTGACCGGAACAAGCCGATCGAAGGCGGGCAGATGATGACGAACGCGCCCGGAAACAATGGACTTGCCCACTCGCCGACGCGGGCGCTGGAGACGTGGCGCGGCAGCAGTCCGCCTGCCGCCGGACTTGGCGATTACGAGGCATGGTGGCGTGCCGAGGGGCTGGCGATCTCGCGCGCGATCGATGCACAGGGCACACCGGCGCTGCGCATGCACGACCGCTGGGGGCAGCCGGAAGACCACGTGCTCTATCCCCCTGAGTACCGTCATCTGCTGGGGCGTGGCTATCGCGCCGGTGTCATCGCCGCCGCCGTCGAGCACGACTCGCTGCTGCCGGGCTACCAGATCGGCTACGTCACATCGTGGTTCGATCCCGGCCTGTACTGCCCCTACACGGTGTCGCTGGGTACGCTCGTGCCGTTGCTGAAATACGCCCCGGCGCCCGTGCGCGATCGCTTTGTGCCCGCCATGACGCGGCGTGACGATGATTTCTGGCAGGGTGCTACCTGGATGACCGAGGTCGGCGGTGGCTCGGACATCGGCACGCATGTGCACACGCGTGCACGCCGCGCGGGCGAGGCGTGGCGGCTGGATGGCGAGAAGTACTTCTGCAGCAACGTGAACGCCGAACTGGCCGTGGTCGCCGCACGCCCCGAGGGCGCGGCGGACGGCGTCCGTGGACTCGCATTGTTCCTGGCGCCGCGCCGGCGCGAAGACGGTCGTCTCAACTATCGCATCCGTCGGCTCAAGGACAAGATTGCCACGCGTTCGGTGCCAACGGGTGAGGTCGTCTTTGCCGACAGTGAAGCCTGGTTGCTGGGACAGGCCGAGCAGGGGATCTATCAGATCATGGAGGTCCTCAATACCTCGCGCGTCGCCAACAGCATCGGCGCGGCCGCCCTGGTGCAGCGAGCGCTGGCGGAGGCCGAGAGCTTTGCCGAGCAGCGCCAGCTGTTCGGTCGCTCGTTGCGCGAACAGCCGCTGTTCGCGCGGGAGTGTCGCCATTGGCATGAACAGTGGCGGGAATGTTTCGCCCTGGCGTGGGAGGCGGCCGATCTACTCGACGGTGTATGGCGGGAGACGCCGCCGTATTCGTCGGCCTACCACCGTTTCCGGCTGCTTGCCCACCTGGCCAAGTTTCATACCGCCGATCGCGCGGTCGCTGCGGCGCGCTGGGCCATGGAAGCCCATGGCGGCAACGGTGTACTGCATGAATACGACGCCGAGCGATTATTGCGCGAGGCGATGATCCTCGCCATCTGGGAGGGCACGCCGCATCGGCAGATGCTTGACGGTCTGGAAGTGATGGCGCGCCAGCAGGCGCACGAGGCACTGTTCGCGCACCTCGGCGAGCCGACCGGGAGTCAGGCGTGGCGCGAACGGATTGGCGGGTTTCTCGCGCGCCCCGTCGCAGAGCGTGAGGCGGAAATCGAACCGCTTTTCCGCGATCTTGCGGCCTGGACCGCGCGCGAACTGGCCCGTCAACGGTTGCCGGCGACCGGATGACCCGCAGGCAGCGGCGCCGGTGACGCCGTCGGGGTACGCGTCAGTAGTTGTACTCGAACAGGATCCGCGCGCCAGTGGGATTGCCGCCACGGGCGTGGAAACGGATGACGCCTTCGCGGCTGGTGCGGAAATCAAGCTGGACGAACCCGCTGAGCGGGTCGTCGAGGTGGAACCGTGTGGTCGTGGATTCATCCCCGCGGAAACGCTCGTCGCCGCGAACCCATTTGTAGGCGGCCCCCACGCGAACGGCGACGGCAGGGGTCAGCCGCGTAACCAATCCCGTCCGGGCCTCCGCTGTATGCCAGTCGAGGATGGTTTCATTGCCATCGTCGTCGGAGCGGTCGGCTCGTGTAAAGCGCCAGCTTATGCCCGTGTTCAGGCGCAGCCGGGCTTCGCGCGGCCAGATCTGCTCGAAGTCGAGGCCGAACGACCAGCCGGTCGGGTCGACCTCGGAGGTCGCGGGTCGATCACGCTGGCGGATCCCGGTCGCACCGATGGCAACGCCACCGCGAATGGTCTCGCTGAGATACTCGTGGAAGGCGACCCCGATCCGCGTAAGCTCGAAATCCCCGCCCGCCGAGCTGTCGCGATACTCGACGGTGAGATCCTCGCGTACCAGATGCAGATCGAAGGCACCGCCGGATCCGGCGGCGGTGGTGGGGCGCTCGGTGCGCGAGTCGGCTTCGATATCCATGGGAAATACCAGCGCCAGGAAAACAAGCGCTGGGGCTAGCGGCCGCATGGAAATACCAGATATGGTGGGCATGGATGCAGGATAGGTCGCGTGCCGGTATACTGCAATCGCTGGCAGGGTCGGGATAAGGCCCGTCAGAAGCTGCCGCTGGCAGCTGTGCCCGGTCTCGGTCCGCCGCCCGCAACATGGGCAGTTCAGACGAAGCAATGACTGCTGCAGACCACTCCCCGCGGGTCGTCAATCGCCCGGCGCGAATTGCCGAGCCTTGAACGTGTGTCCGGAGGCTTGTTCGCCCCATGCAGTGCCCCTTCTGCCATCATAACGACACGCGCGTGATCGATTCCCGTCTCGCGCACGACGGCGAGCAGGTGCGGCGCCGACGCGAGTGTGCGAGCTGTGGTGAGCGCTTCACGACCTACGAGGTGGCGACCGATCTGGCCATGCCGCGCATCGTCAAGCGTGACCGCTCGCGCGAACTGTTCTCGCACGACAAGCTGCGCGACGGTGTCATGCGGGCGCTGGAAAAACGCCCGGTCGAGACCGAAGCCGTTGATGCCGCGGTGGAACGGATCAAGACCCGTCTGCGTCGCAGCAGTGACCGCGAAGTGGACTCGCGTCAGCTGGGCGAGTGGGTGATGGACGAACTGCGCGGTCTCGACCAGGTGGCCTACATCCGGTTCGCATCCGTGTATCGCGAATTCTCCGATGTCGCGGCCTTCAGGGATGAAATCGAACGCCTCGAGCGCGAGCCGGATCCGGTACTGCGCCGGCAGCAGATGTCGCTGCTCGGCGAAGACGGCTCGGACTGAGTGCGCATGACTGCAGGAACCGATGAGCGGCACATGGCCCGGGCATTGCAGCTTGCCGAGCGCGGGCTGTACACCACGGACCCCAACCCGCGCGTGGGCTGTGTCATTGCCCATGGCGACGAGGTTGTGGGCGAGGGGTTTCATGCACGGGCGGGTGAGGCGCATGCCGAAGCCATTGCCCTCGCGGCGGCGGGCGAACGTGCCCGCGGCGCGACTGCCTACATCACGCTCGAGCCCTGCTGTCATCACGGGCGCACGCCACCCTGTACGGATGCGTTGATCGCCGCTGACGTCGCGCGTGTGGTCTGCGCCCTGCGCGATCCCGATCCCCGCGTTGCCGGTCGCGGTTTCCGTCTCCTGAACGAGGCGGGCATCCGGGTCGACCGCATGGAAAACATGGCCCCTGGGGCACGGGCGCTGAATATCGGTTTCATCAAGCGCATGACGACGGGGCGTCCATGGGTGCGGGTCAAGCTCGCGACCAGCCTCGACGGCCGCACGGCGCTGGCCAATGGCGAAAGCCGCTGGATCACCTCGGTCGCGGCGCGCGCTGACGTCCACCGCTGGCGTGCACGGGCCTCCTGTGTACTGACCGGCAGTGGAACCGTGCTCGCCGACGACCCCGGTCTCGATGTACGGCTGTCAGCGAGCGATCTGGGGATCGACACGCCCGTGCCCTCGCCCTGGGTCGCCATCGCCGATAGCCGTTTGCGGACGCCGCCGTCGGCGCAACTGTTCGAGCGCCACGCGCGGGTGGTGGTGCTCACCGGTCACGCGAGTGCGCCGGCCGCGCGCGCGCTGGAGGAGCGGGGTGCCGAGCTCGTGCCGGTGCCGGTGGGTGCCGATGGGCATGTCGAACCGCAGGATCTGCTGCGCGAACTCGGCCGCATGCGCGCCAACGAAGTCCACGTCGAGGCCGGCCCGACGCTTTGCGGCGGGCTGCTGGCCGCCGGCGTGGTGGACGAGCTTTTGCTCTACATGGCGCCGCAGATCCTCGGTAGCGGGGCACGGGGTGCTTTCGCCATCCCGGATCTGGAGACGATGGACGGGCGGATTCGTCTGGCGATGCAGGAGGTGCGGCATATCGGCCCGGATCTGCGGGTGCGCGCCTACCCGATCGTCGATCGCGATCACGAGAGGAGACGCTGATGTCCACCGTCGTCGCCGTTCGGCGCAATGGTGTCGCCTGCCTTGCGGCTGATTCGCTGACGAGCTTCGGCGAACAGAAACAGCCGCCCGCGTATGATCGCTACAGTGACAAGATCCAGCGCATCGGCAATGGCGCGATCTCTGTCGTGGGGAGTGCCGCCCATGCCCTGGTGCTTGAAAGTGTCGTGCAGAAACGCCGCGTACATCTGGATATGCGTGACCGGATGCGCATATTCGAGTCATTCCGTGGTTTGCATGCGGAGCTCAAGGAACACTACTTCCTGAATCCGAAAGAGGGTGACGAGGGAAACGATCCCTACGAGTCGTCGCGAATCGACGCCCTGGTCGCCAACCCCTATGGCATTTTCGGGGTATATGCGTTGCGCGAGGTCTACGAGTACCGCACCTTCTGGGCAATCGGCTCGGGCGCGGAGTACGCTCTCGGCGCCATGCTGCGTGCCTGGCAGGACACGGATGCGACTGCGGTGCAGGTGGCCCGGGATGGTGTCATGGCCGGTATCGAATTCGATGCCGGCAGCGGGGCGCCCGTGACCACGGCGGAATTCGCGCTGTACGAGGCCGCGGGATGAGCGGGCATCCAACACGGTGTCACCGGCAGGCGAGTAGCGCCGCCCTGCTGCGCCGTGCTGATTGGGCATTGGGATGAACCAGCGAGGAGCCACATGTTTACCGGTTTGATTGAAGCGAGGGGGCGGATCGCGCGCGTCGACGTCAATGGTCGTGATCGGCGCCTGCGCATCGAGCCCGGCGCGGACATCATGGCGGACCTGACGACGGGTGCCAGCATCGCCGTGTCCGGTGCCTGTCTCACCGCCCTCGAGCCGGATCGGAGCGGCTTCATGGTCGACGTGTCCGCCGAGACCCTGGCGCACACCACGCTCGGTGAGCGCGAGGCGGGTGATGCGGTCAACCTCGAACGCGCCCTGTTGCCGACCACGCGCCTGGGTGGGCATCTGGTGGCCGGCCACGTCGATGGCGTGGGGGTGGTCACCGCGCGTGAGGAGGATGGCGAATCGTGGCGTTTTGCCGTGCAGGTGCCGGCCGAGCTGGCCCGATATGTCGCGCCCAAGGGCTCCATCTGCATCGATGGCATCAGCCTCACGGTGAACGAGGTCGACGGGCGAACCTTTGGTGTCAACATCATCCCGCACACGATGGGGGTGACCACGCTCGGCGAGACACGCGTCGGGCAGCGGGTGAATCTGGAGGCGGATCTCATTGCCCGCTACCTGGAGCGTCTGCTCGCCAAACCGCCGGAATCGAGTGCGAAATGAATCCTTCAGACAATAAGTTATCGACGATTTCTCATGGCAGATAATGTGCAATTGCGTACCCAGGTGCGTGTCTCGGGAGCCCCATGGAACTGAACAGCACTGACGAAATCATCGCCGACCTCCGGGCGGGGCGCATGGTCATCATCATGGATGACGAGGATCGCGAGAACGAAGGCGATCTCGTGATGGCGGCCGAGCAGGTGACGGCGCAGGACATCAATTTCATGTCCATGCATGGCCGCGGACTGATCTGTCTGACGCTGACGCGTGAGCGGTGTCGGCAGTTGCGCCTGCCCCTGATGGTCACCGACAACGATTCTCCTTACCGCACCAACTTCACCGTGTCGATCGAGGCGGCCGAGGGCGTCACCACAGGCATCTCGGCTGCGGACCGCGCCCGCACCGTGCAGGCGGCGGTCGCGCCGGATGCGCGGCCGGAGGACCTGACCCAGCCCGGACACATCTTCCCGCTGATGGCGCAGGCGGGCGGGGTGATGGCCCGGGCCGGCCATACGGAGGCCGGTTGTGACCTGGCACGGCTGGCGGGACTGACGCCGGCGGCGGTGATTGTCGAGATCCTCAATGACGACGGCTCGATGGCACGCCGCCCCGATCTGGAAGTGTTCGCCCGTCGCCACGGCATCAAGATCGGCACCATCGAGGACCTGATCCGCTACCGGCTGCAGAACGAACGCACCCTGGAATGCGTGGCCGAGACCGACCTGCCCACGGACTTCGGGACCTTTCGCCTGTATGCCTTTGCCGATGACATCGATCGCGGTTTGCACCTCGCCCTGGTGCGCGGTGATATCGACCCGGAGCGTGCGACCAACGTGCGCGTGCATGTCGAGAACTATCTGAGCGACACGCTGCGTGCGCACATGGGGTCCGGTTGGCCACTGCACGATGCCATGGAGCGGATCGCGGAGATGGGTGAGGGTGTGGTCGTCATCCTGCGCCAGCCACAGAATCCGCGGGCGCTCGTGCAGCAGATCCTTGAATACCAGGTGGGCAGCAGTCGCCCGGATCAGGATCGACCCACGGATGTGCCCGAGGATCTGCGCACCTATGGTACGGGTGCGCAGATCCTGGCCGATCTCGGCGTCGGCCGCATGCGTCTGCTCAGTGCACCCAAGATCTTCCACGGCATTGCCGGTTTCGGCCTCGAAGTCGTCGAGTACCTGTCCGAATAGCCGGCAGGTCGGCGCACCAGTGCGTTCCCACCAATCGGGATAAGCAGTACACTCCCGGAGCTGGATTCCGGATCTTTTACGCAAGGGGCAAGCATGAGTCATCCGCACACGATCGAGGGCGATCTGCACGTGAGCGATGCGCGGGTCGCGATTGCCGTGGCACGCTTCAACGGATTCATCACCGAGTCGCTGCTGGCCGGCGCGCTCGACCAGTTGCGGCGCTCCGGCACCACCGATGATCGCATCACCATCGTCCGCGTCCCCGGTTGCTATGAGCTTCCGCTCGTGGTCGATCGTCTGGCTGGCAGTGGTGCCCATGACGCGGTGATCGCGCTCGGCTGCGTGATTCGCGGGGCAACCGCGCATTTCGATTACGTTGCGGGTGAGTGCAGCAGCGGCGTCGGTCAGGCGTCGACGCGCCACGGCTTGCCGGTGGCCTTCGGGGTGCTGACCACGGATTCGATCGAGCAGGCCCTCGAGCGCGCCGGCACCAAGGCCGGCAACAAGGGCGCCGACGCGGCCCAGAGCGCGCTCGAGATGGTCAGCCTGATGCGTCAACTCTGAGGCTTCCATGTCGCGAGCCACCAATGCCGCGCGTCATCGCGCCCGCCGCCTCGTTGTCCAGGCCCTGTATCAGTGGCAGGTCGGCGGTGATGAGGTGGGCGAGATCATCACCCAGTTCGTTGAGGGTCGCGACTGGAACGGGGTCGACATCGACTATTTTCGCGATGGCATGCGCGCGCTCGGCGATCATTCGGCGCGCTATGATGAACGCATCGAGCCGCTGCTCCAGCGCTCCCTGGCGATGGTCGATCCCGTCGAACGCGCGATCCTGCGCCTTGCTGCTTACGAACTGCTCGAGCGCATTGAAGTGCCGGCCCGTGTTGTCATCGACGAGGCCGTCGAGCTCGCCCGCGAGTTCGGCTCGGATCAGGGCCACCGTTTCGTCAACGGTCTCATCGACCGTCTGGCCCATCAGGTCCGGGTCCACGAATTCGGCCAGACGACCCCACCCACCTGAACCCTTGGCGTGCCGTGGCCAGTGAATTCGCCGTCATTGACCGGGTGTTCCGCCACCTGACCGGCGCGGGTGGCGATGTCCTGCAGGGGGTCGGCGATGACTGCGCCCTCGTACAGCCCCCCGCAGGCGCGGCCCTTGCCATTACCACGGACACCCTGGTCGAGGGCGTGCACTTTCCCGTTGGCACGGCTGCTGCCGATATCGGCTGGAAGGCGCTGGCCTGCAGTCTGAGCGATCTGGCTGCTTGCGGGGCACGGCCTGCCTGGGTGACCCTCACACTGGTCCTGCCCACGGCCGATGAAGCCTGGCTCCGGGATTTCGCGACCGGCTTCGGCGCCCTGGCGGCGGAGCATGACACCACCTTGATCGGCGGCGATCTGGTCCGCGGTGGACAGACCATGGTTACCGTGCAGGCCTGCGGGTATCTGCCCGCCGACGACTTCATGACGCGCGCGGGCGCCCGGCCGGGCGATGGGGTCTACGTGTCGGGTTCTCCGGGCGAAGCCGCCGCGGCCCTGGGTGTTGGCATCGACCAGGTGCATGCAGAACTGCGAGTACGGCTCGACCGGCCCACGCCGCGCGTTGCACTCGGGCGCTCTCTGGTATCGATCGCCAGTGCCTGCATCGACGTATCGGACGGGTTGGCTGCGGATCTCGGCCATGTCCTGA
>CAZJGZ010000005.1:0-5075 GCA_964545695.1 uncultured Ectothiorhodospiraceae bacterium
CGCAGGAGAACAAGGCACGCAAGGGCGGGGCGAAGCCCGGCAAGTCGTCGAGCCAGACAGCGGGCGGCCTCAACTTCAACCAGCAGAAGGAGCTGGAGCGCCTGCCGGAGCAGATCGAACAACTGGAACAGCAGATCGCCGAGCGTACGGAACGCCTGAGTGACCCGAGCCTGCACACGAATCAGCCTGAAGCCGTACCCGAACTCAATCGCGAGATTGGCGAACTGCAGTCCTCGCTCGACGAAGCCTATCGACGGTGGGAAGAGCTCGACGCGGCGTCCGAGCAAGGTTGAACGGCGTGCCGCAGCTCCGAGGCCTGTGGGCCTCCCGCCAAATGTAGAGGTGATGGGCTTCGGGGGCTCTGCTCCGGGGGCCGCTGCAAGCCGTCCATGGCCGCAAACACCCCCTCCGCAGAGCCCCCGAAGCCCATGCCCGGCCGACCACTGTCTGCCTCGGATTACGCCTGCCAGTAGGCAGGGTACTCAACATCGGTTTGCGGATTTCGATAAATTTTCGAGCGGATCTCACGCTCACGGCGGATGAGGTCGGGCAGGCTCTCGCCGGTAATCCACAACTGCTGGAGCATGACGCCGGCGGCGGTCAGGTCGGCTTCGCGGATTTCCTCATCGGCGCGCTTGGTGTGGCGGATGAGCACACCCTCGTCGTGTTCCAGCTGCTCGACGTAGTCGTAATCCAGAATCTCGTTGACCTTGCCCGCTTCCTTGCCGGTGATGAGCACGATCAGGGTGTACAGGCCGGGCTCATCGGCGCGCCATTTCTGCCACGGCGTGCGGTCTGACGGTGTATCGCCCGCGGCGAGTACGAGGTTGTCGCCATAGAGCGAATTGCCGAACGAGTACCAGTAGTTGTAGTGGTAGGTATGCGCCGCGCGCGGATTGATCTCGGTGAGATTGATGGTGCCGTCGGGCATGACCCAGAACTCGAGATTGAAGAACTGGTTGCGATAGCCGAGTTCCACCAGACTGCGCATGTAGTCCTCGACCCAGGCCTCGATGCGATCCGCCATCTCCGTGTCGATGGAAACGGGCGGTGTCAGATAGCCCAGTGCCTGGTGGTCGGAGAAGTAGATCTCCTCCGTCAGCGCGTAATGCACGATCCGGCCGTCGGCGGTGATGTAGCCCTCGTGGCAGTATTCCACGCACTGGTTGATGTCGACGTAGTGCTCGGCCACGAACGGCGGGGCGATGGCCGGCACTTCATCGGGGTCGACGCCGTCGAGGTAGGAAGCGGCCTGGCTGGCGATCAGGTTCTGCAGTTCCCAGTCGTCCCGATAGCTGGCCAGCACGTAGCGCAGCTTGTCGGCATCGGGAATCTTGAAGATGCCGCGACCCAGCGACAGAGACGTGTTCTTGAGCATGAACGGCCATTCATCGTCGGGAATGCGCGCGATGATTTCGTCGTCCGATTCGGTGAGCGGGTCGACATGGGTGAAAAAGAAGGGGTTCCGCTCCAGCGTCCGCATCAGGTACTTGTTCATGCAGTAGAAAAAGGCCAGCCGTGACGGCACCGGATTGCCCAGCTGCTCATTGATCAGGATGTGGTGAAACGCATCCTTCTGCGCGAAACCGCCCACTGACCGGATGCCGCGTTCCCGACAATCCGCGGCAATGGCCTCGAGCTCGGCGGGGTGCCACGTGCGCGCCTCGATCTCGTGGACTCCGCAGTGCTGGCCCAGCTCGCCCAGCGCCTGGGCCATGTAGGGTTGTGGATTGATGATGCCGAAACGGGGCTGCTCTGCCATGGGTGCGTCGCCTGTTGCCGTCGGGGTGGACCTGGACCGGCGGGGAGAATAACGCGTCGGGACGTGTCAGAGACAGCGCCGTGTTCGATCCCGGCTACTCGACCGGATCGGGCTGGCGTTGCCCGCGCTGGCGCTCCCGGCGTTCGCGCTGGTAGTCCTTGAGGCGGTCGATCTCCCGGGTGGTCCAGCCGGCAGGCTCGGTGAGCGCGAGCCAGGCGTCGATGTAGTGCTCCGGGGCGTAGACATGACCGTAGCCCAGCGGTGCCTGGTCGCCGGCCATGATGTCGATGCCGAGCTGCAGCATGGTCACCACCGGATACCAGCGCAGTTCCGGCGATACATCGGGGCCGCGCGGCTCTGCCATCCAGTCGGGCTCACGATAGAGAATGGTCGGCTCAAAGAAGGTGATCGGGTCGCTGGCGTACTGCAGGTAGACGATCCGCAGCGGACCCCAGGATGCCCCCGGGATGTCGAGGTGACCATGCTGATTGGTAAAGCGCACCACGGAACCATCGCGGAAGCGTGGCAGCCATGCCGGTGTGCCGGGCTGGCGCTGGCGCGTGATGTCGCGCCAGCGCTCGCTGCGAAACGGTGGGCCGCTCCAGAGTGCGCCGGTAAAGGGGTCGGCGATGATGTCGTAGAGATCCGCTGCGCGTTCCGAGTTCAGCGCTCCGAGGCTCAGGCCGTGCAGATAGAGTTCCGGGCGTTCGTCCCGCGGCAGTTCGCGCCAGTGATTGTAGATTTCCCGGAAAACGGCCTCGGCAGTGTCGGCGCCGTATTCGCCCTCGGCCATCAGTGACAGCCAGCTTGGTAGATAGGAGTACTGGACGGCGACGGTGGCCACGTCACCGCCGTGGAGGTATTCGAGCGGCGCGATGGCACCGTCATCGACCCAGCCGCGGCCGGTCGGGGTGGCAAGCACGAGGAGGGAACGGTCGAAAGCGTCAACCCTTTGCAGCTCCGCCAGTGCCCGTTCGGCCCGGGCCTCGATGGTGTCGCCGGCATTGAGGCCGACGTAGACCCGGCTCGGTTCCTGCGTTTCGCCGTCGACGAAATCACCAATGGCAGCCGCGTCGGGCGTGCGGCTGACGAAGAGACGTCCCTGGCGCCCAAGATCGTTCCAGCTGACCAGCGAGGCCGCACTGCCGGTGCGGGCCGGGTCCGCGGGTTGTTCGAGATCGTCTTCGATGCGCACATCCGCCTGCTGGAAGGTGGTATCGGCGGCGCGCAGCGCATATTGCAACAGCAGTCCGTCGATGACACTCCAGAACAGCAGGAGGGCGACCAGGACGCTGGCAACGTTGGCCACACGGCGCGGGACGAAGTGCGGCAGGCGTTTGACGATCTGGCGAAACACGAGCTGGAACAGCCGACCGATCGCGAGCAACAGCGTGAAGATCAATAGCGCGATCGCGCCGATGCGGAAGGGGTGGGCGCTGTCGACTGGTTCCATCTCCATCAGCTCGCGAATCGAGTTCTGCCAGCCGGTGGCCTGATGCAGGAAGATCACGGCGATCACGACACAGATTACCGACGCCACGATGACACTGACGCGATGCAGCCAGCCGGCGGAGCGCGGCAACTCCAGATACTCCCACAGGACCTGGAGCAGGACGCCGACACCATAACCCAGCACCAGCGACAGGCCTGACAGGACGCCCTGCAGTTCATAGGTGCGCGGCACCAGGCTGGGTGTCAGCGAGCCGGCGAAGAACAGCGCGGCGAGCAGGATGCCGGGCGTGGACAGTGACTGGATGAGGCGTTGCAGCCAGCGTGGCATGCGCAGGCGCTGGACAAATGTGAAAATGCTCATGGACATCGCGCGATTATCCCGCACCAGCTGCCCTGTCTTCCACTGGCTGCAGGTGCATCGACGCCATGAGGCGTGCGCCGTAGACTGCACCCATGGCCGTTCCCATCAACTACCTG
This sequence comes from uncultured Ectothiorhodospiraceae bacterium, assembly GCA_964545695.1. Classification (GTDB taxonomy): domain Bacteria; phylum Pseudomonadota; class Gammaproteobacteria; order XJ16; family Halofilaceae; genus Halofilum. Next base: position 3,692 of record CAZJGZ010000005.1, read on the forward strand.
CGCCTGCCCGCGTGCGGTTACGCCGAGCGTGAACTGGCGGAAGTGCGTGGCATTGTCGTGCACTACGTCTCCGCCATCGATGTTGACGCGCCGCGGAGGTTTTCGCCGCCCGCGGTACACGCACTGATGCGGGATCTCAATCGCCCGGCATCGAAGCGGACGGATTATCGGTTCCAGTCGGCGGAGCGGCTGTACGGCTCGTACCATTTCCTGATCGGTCGTCGGGGTGGCGTGTACACCATGGTGCCATTGCCACATGTTGCCTACCACGCGGGCGTGAGCGAGATGCACGGGCGTTCCGGCTGCAACGAGTTCTGCCTCGGCATTTCGTTGATCGCGACACACGATTCGGGATTCACCGACTCGCAGTACGATGCACTGATCGCACTCACGCGTGAACTGATGGCGGATTATCCGATCGATCCGGAATGGATTCAGGGCCACGATGATGTCGCCCGGCCGCACGGGCGCAAGGCCGATCCCGGCCCGGCCTTCGACTGGCCGCGGTATCGCCGGGCATTGTAGCCGCGTCAATCGCGTTAATCGTCAATGCGCGCGAGCGCCTGGCCATCCTTGTCGTAGATGTCTTCGCGGAACTGCACGTTCCCCTGTTCATCGGCCCAGGCCGTGAAGTACACCAGCTGCACCGGCACCGTGCGCCCGAAACGCACGGCCCGCGTTTCGCCATCGCGGATGGCCGCGGCCAGATGCTGCACGCCGCCGGCGCCATAACCGGCCAGCCGCGAGGCCAGCTCCAGCGGTTCCTCGACCCGCACGCAACCGGCACTGAACGCGCGTTGATCGGCGTGGAACAGATGACGCTCGGGGGTATCGTGCAGGAAGATCGCGCGCTCGTTCGGCATCTCGAACTTGACCTGACCGAGTGCATTGGTCGGTCCCGGTCGCTGGCGCAGGGGCACGTAGGAAGGATCGTTCCAGTCGACGCTGGTTATGTCGCGGTCGGCCGCGTTCAGTTCGTAGCCGTGACGCTCGGCGTAGTCCGGATCGCGCGCGAACTGCGGTGCGAGATCCTCGCGAACGATACGCTGGGGCACATTCCAGGCCGGGTTGAGCGTGAGGTGGGTGATGCGGTCATCGAGGACCGGCGTCTGCCGGTCCGGGCGACCGACCACGGCCCGCGAGGTGTAGACGATCCGGCGCTGCTGATGCAGTTCCACGCGGAAGTCGGGGATGTTCACGCGCACGAACAGACCGTCCTCATCGGGCTCGTGCTCGCGCATGCGCTCGCGGTTGATGCGCAGCTGCTCGATGCGCGCGGCGACGGGAACATTCATGGCCTCGCGCGTCGCGCGGTCGACTGTCCGGGTCGGCTGCAGTCCGTGGCGGCGCTGGAAACGTTCGATGGCCACGGTCAGCTTGTCCG
>CAZJGZ010000005.1:5175-15851 GCA_964545695.1 uncultured Ectothiorhodospiraceae bacterium
GGCTGCAGTCCGTGGCGGCGCTGGAAACGTTCGATGGCCACGGTCAGCTTGTCCGAGACCACGGGTACGTCCGGCTCTCCCGATATCGAGGCAAGGTCACCCGTGGCGTACAGGCGCTCGCGCACCGCTGGCACGCGCTCGTCACGCATGCCCGGCGCAATCTCGGGCCCGTCGCCGATGGTTGGCCAGCCGCCATCGGCCCGGATCCGCTGGTAGCGCTCGATGGCGGCGTCGAGTCCGGCCGGTCCGGGCGCTTCCCTGCTCGCGGTCTGATCAGCGGGCGCGGCGTGGTCGCCCGCCAGCGTGCTGGCCACCACGGCCGCAAGGTCCTGGCTGTTGCGGGCGCGTTGCAACGGTTCCAGTGATTCGCGTGGGCCCACATTGCTGCCGGATTGCTTGCGGACAAGTGCCAGGTAGGCGTCGGTGAGCAGGACATCGAGTTGCCCGGGCGACGTGTCGTTGCGCTCGCGGTCCAGCCCGCGGCGCAGACAGGCAGTCATCAGCGTACCGGCGTCCGTCTGATCCGCCGTGGCCTGGAGGCGGTCGAGTAGATGTTCGCCCGCGGCGTTCGTACCCGTGCGCGTGACCCAGAGGGTCGCCATGTCACGCGCCTCGTAGAGTTCGAGAATCGACGCCGATCGGTCGGAGTCGTGGTCCCGGCAGGGATCGAGCCAGCCGCCGCTCGCGCCGGCGGCGGGAGAGACGACGAGGCTGGCAAGCAGGCCCGCCGCGACGAGGGCGAATGGGGCATTTCGGTGGCGACGGTCCGAGATCATGCAGTGCTCCGGCAGGTGCGACACAGTACCGCTGCAGTGCTGGCGGCTTCCGCTGTCGCGGTGCGCCTCCACCGGTCGGACCGTGCCTGCCAACGGTGTACTGCACCAAGGATAACCGGGAGCGCGGCCGCATGCATTGCGCAGCGGCCGCGCGGACGACGTTACTGCACGATCAGCAGGTAGCGCGCGTACCCGGTCTTGACCGGATGATGGGCGATCCCGATGAGGCCGCGTGCGCGCAGATCCTTCAGCACCCGACCGAGTGCGGCCGGGGCAAGGCTGGTGCTGCGGCACAGGTCGGCGTGGCGAACCCAGCCGGCGCCCTGTCTCCGGGCGCGGAGTTTGTGGATGGCGAACAGGACGCTGAACTCGGTCGTGCCGAGATCATCAAGCTGCAACAGCCAGTCCGTGACCGGGTCGTCGCCGATGTCGTCGGCACGACCATGCCGCGGTCGACGCAGCACATGAGCGGCGTGGGCGGCGGCGGTGGGCGTGGCGTCAGGGTGCCAGCCATGACCGCGTGCGGAGTGCGTGGGGGTTTGCGGATTTTCGTACATGGTTCCTCCGGATCAATGTTTCTCGGGGAGGAACCGACGCGTTGCGAGGGCGGGAGCCGGGATTCGTGTTGTTGTGCGAGCGCGAATCCTGCGTGCATCTCGGCCTCGGACCTTTGACGCGAAGGTTCCGGGCAGCCCTGCCAGGGCGGGCTGATCCTGCGAGGTATTCGGGCTCGACGGGGTTTGGACCCCGTCACACCGTTGCGCGACAGCCCCGGATTCTCACCGGTGTTCCCCTCGAACACCCCAGATATGGGGTGTAGCGTCAGGACGTTGCCAATATATAGCGGTATGCGGCGGACGTAAAGCCGGTCTTCCAGTAGATCAGGCGTCGGGCGTGAGTTCGCCACGCTGGTCGTGAACAAAGCGTTCGCGGAGGTCGGCCGTACTCAGTGCCGTGCCCAGGAGCCAGTGCAGCTTCCCGAGAGCTGCCTCGCGTGTCATGTCACCGCCGCCGAGCAGCCCGGCGTTGGCCAGTGGCGTGCTACTGGCATAGCGGCCGAGGCGGATGCTGCCAAGGCGACTCTGCGGGATGGCGGCCACGATCACGCCGCGTTCACTGGCGTCGCGGACGGCGGCGACGAAGTCCGCGTCATTGCCCGGACCGACGCCAGCCGGGTAGGCCTCGAGCAGGAGGGCGGCGATACCGCGGTCCACGGCGGCCCGAACCAGATCACCGGGTATGCCGGGGTAAATCGGCAACAGCGTGACCTCGCGGTCGTGTACCGAGGCCGCGGGCAGTTTCGCGGGCGCCAGGGCATTGCGGCATGGTTCGGTGCAGGACCGAACGGGATGCGCCAGTGTGTCGTCGTCGGGCGTGGCGAACACATGCGCGCGGCTGCCGTGGCGCTTGCTCGCACGAGTGCCGCGCAGCAGGCGGCCGGCAAAGGCGACCGTGACCTCCGGGCTGAGCCCGTGAGCCACGGCATGGATCGCATCGTGCAGATTGTCGAGCGCATCGCTGTCGCGTTCACCGAGCGGTGCGCGTGCGCCCGTGACCACGACGGGGCAGTCGAGATCGGCCAGCAGGAAGGCGAGCGCGGAACTGGTATAGGCCAGCGTATCGGTGCCGTGGATGACGACGAAGCCGACGCACTGATCGCGGTGTTCGCGGATGGTCTGTGCGAGCGTGAACCAGAACCGCGGTCCGATATCCGAGCTGTTGACGGGTGGGCCCGTGGCGGCGTCCAGCCAGACCAGCTCCGGCAGGTCGGTGTCCGCGAAGGCTGCCTGCGCACGCTGCGGCAGATCGGTCGAGGGGACGTACCCTTGATCCGAAGCGACCATGCCGAAGGTGCCGCCGGTGTAGAGAATACCCACGGGGGCGGATTGCGCGCGGATCATGGACGATCCTCCGGTGACGGTTCAGATTGCCTCGCGGCCGTGTCGCCGGCAGTTTCATCGGCCTTCGGCGGCCGACGGTCGCCGAAGACTTCGGGCAGGACCGTGTCGAGCCAGGCGGGCAGGAGCTCGCGAGTGAGGCCCTGCAGATGCGCCCAGCGCGATTGCTCGCTGATCTTGATCGGCCGGCCGTGACGGATTCGCCAGACGGTAAATACCGCCAGTCCGAGCATGGTCACCGCCAGCAGCCAGAAGAAGCCGGACGGTCCGAGGTGCTGCATGAATTCGCCCGCGAGCAACGGGCCGGCGATCGCACCCGCGCCATAGAGCATGATCAGGCTGCTGCCGGCACCGACCATCTGATCGGGACGCACCCGGTCATTGGTGTAGGCGGCAAACAGCGGGTAGAGCGCGAGGCCGGCCGCACCGACCACGGCGCCCATCAGGCTCATGAGGCGGGCGGCGCTGTGATCCAGCAGCAGCGTGAGGATTGCCGCCAGCAATGCAGCCAGTCCGCCGATCAGGGTGGCACCAAGGATCACCTTGCGCCGATCAAGGCGGTCGGAATAGCGCCCGATGGGCCATTGCGCGACGGCACCGGCGCCGATGACGGCGGCCATGAACAGCGAGATCTCGCCGATCGTCATGCCTGTGCTCGCGGCATAAACCGGCCCCATGCCGAGGATGGCGCCGATGGCGACGCCCGAAGTAACCGCACCGACCGCGCCGAGATGGGATTCCCGGAACAGCTGACGCGGTCCCAGTGCGGACCACTCCTGCACCTTCGGCGTCTGGGTCACGACCAGGAGAATGGGCACGGCGGCGACCGAGACCAGAATGGCGATGATGATGAACAGGTCGTGCAGCCCGGGGTCGGCGATATTCAGCAGGAGCTGGCCGCCGGTGAGGCCGGCGTAGCTCACGATCATGTAGATCGACAGCAGGCCGCCGCGATGCTCGTTGGTGACCCGGTCGTTCAGCCAGCTTTCGGTGACGATGTAGATGCCGGCGAAGGCAAAACCGGTGATGACGCGCATGCCGACCCAGACCCAGGGGTCGACGAGGAGGCTGTGAACGAGAATCGACACCGAACTGAGCGAGGCGAGGGCGGCGAATACGCGCAGATGCCCGACCTGGGTGATCAGGAAGGGCGTGAAGCGGGAGCCGGCGAGAAAGCCGACGAAATAGGCAGACATGATCAGGCCGACGACGTTGGCGGCGAAGGCCTCGTCGGTCGCGCGGACGCCGATCAGCGTGCCCTGCAGGCCGTTGCCCAGCATCAGCATGAGCATGCCGAACAGCAGCGCCCAGACACTGGCGGCGGCGAGCAGCACCGGATCGCGCGTCTTGATGGTGGGCCAGCGCAGACTGGGTCGAGGCACGGGTGGACTCCCTGATATCCGGGACCGCATCATTGCTGGCCATGCGGGTTCGTGCAACCTCGCATTTTCACGGCATGCAGAGGGGATCGGAGTGGCTGGACTGCCTTGGTCGGAAGCGTGCGCGCGCAACCGGGAACCCATCAGGGAGGTGCTGAGCCGCTGGTTGCAGCGGCCGGCAGCGGTGCTGGAGATTGGTGCCGGCACCGGCCAGCATGCCGACTACTTCACCCGCCACTTGCCGCATTTGACCTGGATCCCGACCGAGCATCCGGACAATCTGTCCACGCTGCGCGCGCGCGTCGATCAGGTCGAGCAGGCAAACCTCGCGGCGGCGCAGGCGCTCGACGTCAGGGCGGATTCCTGGCCGGTCGAGCGGTGCGATCACGCCTACACGGCCAACACCTGCCACATCATGGCCTGGCCCGCGGTGGAAGCGCTGTTCGCGGGGATTGGCGCACGCCTGGCGCCGGGCGGTCTGTTCCTGGTCTATGGCCCGTTCCATCGGCGCGGTGTGCCGACCAGCGTATCCAATGCCGATTTCGATCGTTCCCTGCAGGCGCGCGATCCGGCGATGGGCATTCGTAATGATGGCGCGGTGGTGGAGCTGGCAGCGGAGTGTGGTCTGATCTGGCGGGGCGACGAATCCCTGCCGGCCAATAACCGCATGCTGATCTGGCAGCGTTCGGCGAGCGCATCGGGCACGGGAACGTCTGGTAGCGAGGGAGCGGCCAGCCGCGGATCAGGTTGACGGTTTCGGCTCGGGCGCGGCGAGTTCGCCCGCGGCGCGCACCAGTTTCTGGCGCTGGAAGATCAGCCGCAGGCGTGTGCCACCGCACTGGCGCCAGAGCACGATGGAACGGATGGCGGCGAGCAGCAGAGCGCGGACCTGATTGGCGATGCGGGTATCGTTCAGGTGCGCCATGTTGCCCTGGACCATGATCTGCGGGCGCAGGGTGCTGACCGTCTGCGAGTAGATATCGGCCAGCCGACCCACCGTGTTCTCGTGCGTGAGGCCGAAGTAATCGACCTGGGACTGGGCGGACTCGATGCCGGTGCGCAGCCGTGTCATCAGTTCATCGTTGCTGACCAGTTTGCGTTCCAGATGCATCAGCGTGGCGGTATAGCGCGTCACCTCCATGTCGCGCAGCCCGGTGTCGGAGCCGAGCTGGGCACGCAGCACGGAAAGCATGCTGTCACGGCATTCGGGTGAACCGTAGACGGCATCCACAGACTCGGGATCGAGCGCGAACACGGGCGCCAGTGCGCAGTCGAACTGCGAACTGTCGGCGCGGCCCTCGCGGGCGAGCTGACGGACCAGCCAGCAGCAGTGCATGGCGCCGGCCAGCGCCAATGCCTGATTGTGGATCGCACCTTGCCGCACGGTCATGAACCTCCAGGGTTGTCGCCATCCCGCGATCCGTGATTGTAGCAGTCCGCACAGGCCGTACTGCGCAATCTCCTCGCGTGTGCCGGGTCCATTACTCGCGGGCGAAACGCTCGATGAGGACGGCCAGGCCCGCTCCGATCGACGCCATCATCGCCAGCGCGACCAGTACGAGCACCCAGAGGACCGGATGCAGCATGTACAGCAGCACTGCGAATCCGCTGATCGCCCACACCATCAGCGTGGTCAGTGTTACCTGCAGGGCGCGGCGCGTATGTGCGAGATAGGTGATGACGGCAAAACCGACCGTGCCGAACACGCCATTGAAGATCATGACCATCAGCGGGTCCTCGGCACCGGCCTCGTAGGGCACGGTTGCGATGAGCCCGCCGCCAGCGATGAACACGAGGACGATGACAGCGAACACCAGTACGCGAATCGGCAGGGGCAACTTGATGAGCATGGGGCCTCCGGAGCGACAGCGCGCAGTGTAGCGTGCGACTGCCTGAACGTCAGGGCCCGAAACGTCGGGTAAGCGCCGTCGGCGTCAGCCCGCGTCAGCGGCCGCGGGCTGGTCGAGCGGCATGGTCGCCGCGATGATGGCGCCTCCCAGGCAGACCTCATCGGCGTAGAGCACGAGAGACTGCCCCGGCGTGGCCGCGCGCACCGGCTCGTCGAAGGTGACGCGAAGCCCGTCGGCAACGGGTTCGACTCGGCAGGCGACGGCGCGCTGGCGATAGCGGATCTGGGCGGCGGCACGGAAGGGCTCGGTCGGTTCCGGTACCAGCCAGTGTGGCGCTTCGGTGGTGAGGACGTGGCAGAACAGCCGGGGATGGTCGTGCCCCTGGCCGACCATGAGGCGGTTGTTCGCCAGATCCTTGTCGATGACATACCAGGGCGAACCGGATGCGCCCTTGCCGCCGCCGATGCCGAGTCCCTGACGCTGGCCGAGGGTGTAGTACATCAGGCCATGATGGCGCCCGATCCGCTCGCCCTCCAGCGTGACCATGTCGCCCGGGCGCGCGGGCAGGTACGTGCCGAGGAATTCGCGGAAATGGCGCTCGCCGATGAAGCAGATGCCGGTGCTGTCGGGGCGTGCGTGGTTGGGCAGGCCGGCGGCGCGGGCGCGCTCGCGCACCGCGTCCTTGTGCAACTCGCCCAGTGGGAACAGGGTGGCCGCCAGCGCCTCGCGATCGATGGCGTGCAGGAAGTAGCTCTGATCCTTGCCCGGGTCGCGGCCGCGCACCAGGCGTGGCCCGCCCTCATCGGTGCGAATCCGCGCGTAGTGCCCGGTGGCAATGCGGGTGGCCCCCAGCTCGCGGGCGTGCTCGAGGAATGCGCGGAACTTGATCTCGCGATTGCACAGAATGTCGGGGTTCGGTGTTCGCCCGGCGGCGTACTCGGCGAGAAAGTGCTCGAACACGCGGTGCCAGTACTCGGCGGTGAAATCGACGCGGTGCAACGGGATGCCGAGATGCGCACAAACGTCCTCGGCCGCGGCCAGATCGTGCGGAATCGAGCAGTGGCCCGGATCGTCCGGGTCGTCCCAGTTCTTCATGAACAGCCCGGCCACGTCGTAGCCGGCCGCCTGCAGCTCGAGCGCGGCCACGGCGGAATCGACGCCGCCGGAAATGCCCACGATAACCTGCTCGCCCATGCTTCGGATCCCGTGCGTTCAGGTCAGATCGCGCAGCAGGCAGAGATCGAACGACTGCCCGCGGCGATAGTCGTCGATACAGCCGAGCACCATCGGGCTGCGCAGCGCCTTGCCAAGGTCGCCGATATCTTCGTAGGCCAGCCAGTGCGGCGCGACGATGCCGTCATCCAGCGGCCGGCCCGCCTCCATGCCGGTGGCCCGGCCATGGAATGCCACGCGCATGTGCGTCTGCTGGCTGTCGGGGTTGAGCCAGCGATAGACGCCGACGATGCCGTCGGGCTCGAAATGCGTCGCCGCCTCCTCGAGAACCTCGCGAACCACCGCCTCGTGCAGGGATTCGCCATGTTCCAGATGGCCGGCCGGCTGATTGTAGACCCGGGCGCCGTCGGCGATTTCCTCCACGAGGAGAAAGTGGTCATTGCGCTCGATCACTGCGGCGACCGTCACATGGGGTGTCCAGACCTTGGGATACATGGCATTTCACGTCCGTGCAATCAGAATAGCGCGCATCTTCAGGGCGCAGCGATGCCGGTGCAAGACCCCCGTTGTGCGAGACTCCGGCCCATGACCCCGGGGGCATGATTCCGCGGCTTGACGGCCGTTCTCGGGCCCGTCGCCACGCGACCGCTGTCGTGGCCCGGCCGTCACGTTCCCGGGACGGCGTCCGCGGATCCGTGCCAGCGTGCGGTCACGGGTCCGGACTCACCAGTATAGCCGTCCCGAGCGCTGCCCTGTCACATGGGCGCCGGTGGTACACTGGCGGTGTCGAACGCAGCGATCGGCTGGGCATCGTTCCGCGCTGACCGAGTCGCCGGCGGGTCGCGGGTTGAAAAACGCTCGCACGAACCCGATTTCAATGCCGTTGCGAAGGTGTTGAGGCGATGAGCGGAACGGCAACCGGGCCGTGGAACCGAAACAGACGATATCGGTCAGAGAATTCATTGTTGGAATGGCATCGATGAGCAACCAGGAGCCCCGTCGCGACGAAGATCTTGCCGTAGAGACGTCGCGACCGGAGACAAAGCGACCGCCCCTGTACAAGGTCGTGTTGCTGAACGATGACTACACGCCCATGGAGTTCGTGGTGCACGTGCTGGAATACTTCTTCCGCATGACCCGCGAACAGGCAACGCAGGTCATGCTTCATGTGCATACACGTGGCAAGGGCGTGTGCGGTGTCTACAGCGTGGACGTGGCCGAAACGAAAGTGAACCAGGTCAACCAGTATGCACGGGAGCACCAGCATCCGCTGTTGTGCTCGATGGAAGAGGCCTGAATCGGGAGTAACCCATGCTGAGCAAAGAGCTTGAATTCACGCTGAACACCGCCTTCAAGGAGGCTCGCGAGCGGCGTTACGAATTCATGACCGTCGAGCATCTGCTGCTGGCGCTGCTGGACAACCCCACGGCGACCTCCGTGCTGCGCGCCTGTGGAGCGGATATCGAGAATCTGCGGGTGGCCCTCGAGCAGTTCGTCGAGGAAAACACGCCGCTGCTCGATCACGAGGATGCGCGCGAAACACAGCCGACACTCGGTTTCCAGCGCGTGCTGCAGCGTGCCGTGTTCCATGTGCAGTCCGCGGGCAGCAAGGAGGTCACGGGCGCCAACGTCCTCGTCGCCATCTTCGGCGAGCAGGAATCGCACGCGGTCTATCTGCTGTCCGAGCAGAACATCAGCCGCCTCGATGTCGTGAATTACATCTCGCACGGGATTTCCAAGGTGCCGGGCGAGGACGCCGAGGAGAGCGAGTCCGAGAGCAGTGACAGCGTGGGCGAGCAGGGCGACGGTGAGCGTGCGCCGCTGGAGAGCTTCGCCACCAATCTGAACGAGAAGGCGCTTGCCGGCACCATCGATCCGCTGATCGGCCGCGAGCACGAAATCGAGCGCACGATCCAGATTCTCTGCCGACGACGCAAGAACAATCCGCTGCTGGTCGGTGAGGCCGGCGTCGGCAAGACGGCGATCGCCGAGGGGCTGGCCAAGAAGATCGTCGACGGCGAAGTGCCCGAGGTGCTCGAGGATGCGCACATCTATTCACTCGACCTGGGTGCACTGGTCGCCGGCACGAAGTACCGCGGTGATTTCGAGAAGCGCCTCAAGGGCATCCTGGCGCAGCTGAAAAAGGAAAAGCACGCCGTCCTGTTCATCGACGAGATCCACACCATCATCGGTGCGGGAGCGGCCTCCGGCGGGGTCATGGACGCGTCCAACCTGATCAAGCCGATGCTTGCGTCGGGCGAGCTCAAGTGCATCGGCTCGACGACCTATCAGGAGTTCCGCGGTATCTTCGAGAAGGACCGTGCGCTGGCCCGCCGTTTCCAGAAGATCGATATCGGCGAGCCCTCTGTGGAGGAGACGGTGACGATCCTCAAGGGGCTCAAGAGCCGTTTCGAGGACTTCCACAAGGTGCGATTCACCAACAGCGCGTTGCGTTCCGCTGCCGAGCTTGCCGGGCGCTATATCAATGACCGCTATCTCCCCGACAAGGCGATCGACGTGATCGATGAAGCCGGTGCCAGTCGACGCCTGCTGCCGGAGAACAAGCGCAAGAAGACCATCAGCGTGGGCGATATCGAGTCCGTGATCTCCCGCATGGCACGGATTCCGGCGAAGAATGTTTCGCGAACGGATCTCTCGGTGCTGCGCACGCTGGAGCGTGACCTCAAGATGATGGTGTTCGGTCAGGATGAGGCCATCGATACGCTGGCTGCGGCGATCAAGATGTCGCGCTCCGGCCTCGGCACCCAGGATCGCCCGATCGGCAGCTTCCTCTTCGCCGGTCCGACCGGTGTGGGCAAAACGGAGGTGACGCGCCAGTTGTCATCCGTGCTCGGAATCGAGCTGCTGCGCTTCGACATGTCCGAATACATGGAGCGGCACACGGTCTCGCGCCTGATCGGCGCGCCGCCCGGCTACGTGGGCTACGACCAGGGTGGTCTGCTGACCGATGCGGTACTGCAGAATCCGCATTCGGTGCTGCTGCTCGATGAGATCGAGAAGGCGCATCCGGATGTGTTCAACCTGCTGCTGCAGGTCATGGACCATGGCACGCTGACCGACAATAACGGGCGCAAGGCCGACTTCCGCAACGTCATCATCGTCATGACGACCAACGCGGGTGCGGAAGCCCTGTCCAAGCGATCAATCGGCTTCCAGAACGCGGATCACACGTCCGACGTGATGGGGGTGATCCAGCGCACGTTCACGCCCGAGTTCCGCAACCGGCTCGACGCGATCATCCAGTTCCGGGGGCTCGACGAGCGCACCGTGGCGAATGTGGTCGACAAGTTCATCATCGAACTGGAGGCGCAGCTCGAACAGAAGCGCGTGGCGATGACGGTCGACGAGGACGCCCGCGCCTGGTTGGCCGAACATGGCTATGATCGGACCATGGGCGCTCGCCCGATGGCGCGCGTCATCCAGGAAAACGTCAAGAAGCCGCTTGCCGACGAAATCCTGTTCGGCAAGCTCGCCAAGGGAGGGCGCGTGTCGATCACGGTCGACGAAGAGGGCGATCAGCTCAAGGTCGAAGTCGAGACCCCCGAGCCCGTCCACTGACGGCGGCTGCCGAACTGGTCG
>CAZJGZ010000005.1:15951-40756 GCA_964545695.1 uncultured Ectothiorhodospiraceae bacterium
GGCGCGAGCGGTCGGGTCGCGCGGTGACTTGCAGGGGTGGCAGTCGCCGTGATTGATGCGTCGGAGGGCACGCGGGTGGTGCCCGCGCGCGGCCTCAGCGGGTCCGGTAGGTGATCCGGCCTTTCGACAGATCGTAGGGCGTGAGCTGCACGGTGACCTTGTCACCGGTGAGAATACGGATGTAGTGCTTGCGCATCTTGCCGGAGATATGGGCCGTCACGACGTGCCCGTTTTCCAGCTCCACGCGAAACATGGTATTGGGCAGGGTGTCGATCACCGTGCCCTCCATCTCGATGTGGTCTTCTTTCGCCATCAGGTTCCCCGGTTTGGGTGGTCGGGCACGCGGCACGTGCGCGACGCGGCGCTCATTATCGACAATTCGGCAGTGCTTGCAAGGGACAGCCGCGGATTCATTGCTTCTTGCGGCCGTGTTCGGCTTCCACTTCCGCGGTCAGGCGTTTCATGGCCAGCAGGCTGTCCGGGTTCAGCGATATGGAACTGATCCCGTGTTCCACGAGGAAACGGGTGATCTCCGGAAAGTCGGACGGCGCCTGGCCGCAGATCCCGACGTACTTGTCCGCCGCCCGGCAGGCGCGAATCGCGCGCTCCATCAGCTCGAGCACGGCAGGGTCGCGTTCATCGGCCTCGGTCACGGAGGATGAATCGCGGTCGACGCCGAGGGTCAACTGGGTCAGATCGTTCGAACCGATGGAGAAACCGTCGAAGTGCTCGAGGAATGCCTCGGCACGAATGGCATTGGCCGGGATCTCGCACATCAGGTAGACCTTGAGACCGTTCTTCCCGCGCTCGAGGCCGTTGTCGGCGAGGAGGCGCAGCACGCGGTCACCTTCCTCCGGTGTGCGCACGAAGGGCACCATGAGGATGACGTTGTCGAAACCCATCTCCTCACGAACCTTGTGCAGCGCGGCACACTCCAGCGCGAAGGCCTCGGCGAAGTCCTCGGAGAAATAGCGGGAGGCGCCGCGGAAGCCGAGCATGGGGTTCTCTTCCTCGGGCTCGAAGCCCGCGCCGCCGATCATGGAGGCGTACTCGTTCGACTTGAAGTCGGACAGGCGGACGATGACCGGACGAGGGTGGAATCCGGCGGCGATGGTCCCCACGCCCTCGGCAATGCGATCGATGTAGAACTGACGCGGATTCTGGTATCCCGCTGTGCGCTCGTCGATCTGGCGCTGGATATCGGCGTCGACCTGATCGTATTCAAGCAACGCGCGTGGATGAATGCCGATAGCATTGTTGATGATGAATTCCAGGCGTGCGAGACCGACGCCGTCCGAGGGCAGGAACGAGGCTTCGAATGCCTGTTCCGGATTGCCCAGGTTGAGCATGAGACGCGTGTCGGTATCCGGCAGGTCCGAGGCATCGAGGCGCTCGCTGCGCCACTTCAGATTGCCCGCGTAGACATAGCCGAGGTCGCCCTCGGCGCAGGAGATGGTGACCTGCTGGTCGTCGAAGATGTGCTCGGTGGCGTCACCGCAGCCGACAATCGCGGGAATGCCGAGTTCACGGGCGATGATCGCGGCATGACAGGTACGGCCACCGCGGTTGGTGACGATACCGCCGGCGCGCTTCATCACCGGCTCCCAGTCGGGGTCGGTGATGTCGGTGATCAGGATCTCGCCGTCCTGCAGGTCGTGCATCTGTGCGGCTTCGAGGATGACCCGCGTCTGCCCGGACGCGATCTTGCGGCCGACACTCTTGCCTTCGGCCAGGATCTCACCACGCTCTTCCAGGCGATAGGTTTCCTGATAACGGATGTCGTCGACGCGGCTCTGCACGGTTTCCGGTCGCGCCTGCACGATGAACAGTTGACCCGTGTCGCCATCGCGTGCCCACTCGATGTCCATTGGCGTCGGGTGGCCGTTGCGCCGCGAATAATGTTCCTCGATCAGCGTGGCATAGCGGGCGAGCGTGAGCACTTCCTCTTCATCGATCGAGAAGCGATTGCGGTCGGCCGGCTTGACCTCGACGTTGCGCGTTGACACGCCGCGGACATTCTCGGGCGCGTAGATCATCTTGAGTTCCTTGCTGCCGATGTGGCGCTGCAGGATGGGCGCGTAGCCATCGCGCAGCTTGCCCTTGTGCACGTAGAACTCGTCGGGATTGACGGTACCCTGGACCACGTTCTCGCCGAGGCCGTAGGCAGAGGTGATGAAGACGACATCGGGAAAACCGCTTTCCGTGTCCAGCGTGAACATGACGCCGGCGGCGGCGGAGTCGGAGCGCACCATCTTCTGCACCACGATGGACAGTGCGACATCGAGTTGGTCGTAGCCCTTGTGTGCCCGGTAGGCAATGGCCCGGTCGGTGAACAGCGACGAAAACACCCATTTGCAGGTGGCAACCAGATGTCGGGTGCCACGGATGTTGAGATAGCTTTCCTGCTGGCCGGCGAACGATGCATCCGGGAGGTCTTCGGCCGTGGCCGAGCTGCGGACGGCGACATCGGGGTTGTGACCGTACTCCTCGCCGAGTTCGCGATAGGCCTCGATGATCTGCTCGCGGATTTCCGGTGGCATGTCGCCGTGCGTGATGCCGGCGCGGATGATGCCGCCGACATCGGAGAGCTGGCGTGTGTCGTCCGGATCGAGGTTGGCGATCAGCTCGCGGATTTCTTCATCAAGGCCGTTGAAACGGAGGAAATGGCGGTAGGCTTCGGCGGTGACGGCAAAGCCGTTGGGCACCATGACGCCCAGATTCGAGAGTTCGCGATACATCTCGCCAAGAGAAGCATTCTTGCCGCCGACAATGGCAACGTCGTCATAACCGATTTCGGAAAAGCGCTTGATGTAGTCCATGGGCTCGCCGGTCGAGTGGCAGGGAATCCGAATGGCCCGCAGTGGGCGAAACACGAATGATACCACTCGGGGGCGCATGAGTACGACCGGCCATTGCCTCCAGCCGCAGTGGTTTGCGTCGGCCGAAAGGCGGTGTACGCTGCCGCCTTGTCGGTCGCGGTATCGACGTCACGACAAGGGCTTGAACCGATCATGCAGCAGTCGCCATGCAACAGGTAGAGAAGACCCCACGTCACCTGTCCACCCCCGCGCAACGTGACCTGGGTGGGCTGATGGCGTTGTACGAGGAGAACTACATCCGCCTGCGCACGCTGCTACCCGGGCTGGACGGCATGCCGCCCCGGGGCGTATCGCGTGTGGATGGTTGCGTGGACCTGCATGTCGAAATCCGCGAGCGCTCGCGCTACACGACCACGCTGAATCTCACCTGCCTGTTTGCCCAGACTGATGGCGTGCGCCGCGAACCCGATCTGACCCTGCGCATCTGTCACGACGCCCGCACCGCCGAGGTGGTTGACCTGACGCGACGCAATGCCCCACTGGAAGCGGATGCGCGCCACACCCTGCTGCGCTGCTGGCAGCGCAACCGTTTCCTCTACAAGTGGCTCGGCTACTGCCTGCGCCGGGGGCACCGCTTCGATCCCCATCAACGCCCCTCGCCGGCGACCACGACCGAGCTCGACGCGGTCTGAAATCCCGGTCCGCGCCGCAGCGCGCTCATACCGGGCGAGGGCGGCCGACGGACGCCGCCGTTCGCCGGTGACCCTGCACCCGGAAGCGATGGGTAGCCTGTGCGAATCGTGTCAATGCCGTGCCGGATGGCGCGGGCTGATAGCGCAGTTCATCGTGCAGCTCCGCCAGTTCCTCCAGGTCCGCGGCGAGATCCGGCCGCGCGCGGGCCACCCGTCGGGTGTAGGCGTGAATGCCCTCGCTCGGGGCCCGGGGAAAACCGATGCGGCGCAGGCGGCGCTCGACCCGCTGCCAGTAGCGCTCGATGCGGTCCCGCGGCGGTCGTGGCGCCCGGCCCATGAACCAGAGCGCGGCCACAAACAGGCCGGTGATGGCGATGCTGAGGACACCGAGGGCGTAGCGCCCGATCTCCTCCAGACCCAATCGATCAAGAAGGCGGTCCTGCAGATCGGGACCGTACCCGAGGACGAACCGATTCCAGCGGTGATTGATGCCGTCCCACGCCAGTGCGGCCCGACGCCGCAGTGAGTTGTCGCCGCGACGGGCCATGTCCGGCAGCAGATCAGCGGTGCCGGGGATGCTGCCGAGACCGAACTCGATGCGGTCGGGGGCCACGGTGGCCGTGGGGTCAACGCGCACCCAGCCTTCATCCGCCAGCCATACCTCGACCCAGGCATGGGCGTCCGACTGGCGGACGATATGATAGTTGCCGCCACCGGACTCGGCGCCGAGGTAGCCCGTGACCACGCGGGCCGGAACGTCGGCGGCGCGCATGAGAATGGCGAAGGCACTGGCGAAGTGCTCGCAGAATCCGGCACGCGTGTCGAAGAGGAATTCGTCGGGCACGTCGCCGGTAAGCCGCTGGGGTTGCAGCGTGTAGGTGAAATCGCCGTCGCGGAACCAATCCAGGGCACGCTGTACATACTGCGCGTCGTCGCTACCCGCCTCGGCGCGCAGATCCGCCGCCAGCTCCCGGGTCCGCGGAGATGCATCATCCGGCAATTCCAGCGCGTGCTCGCGCGCCCGGGACGAGAGTTCCGGCTCGAGTTGGTAATCGAGATAGGACGACACCTGGTAGCGCGCAGTCGAACGCACCGGATCGCGGGTCAACAGTTGACGACCGGCGTTGAACTCGGCATCGGCCGGGATTTCGTCGCCCGGCATGTCGAGCGCGAATAGCCAGCGCTGCTCATGGGCTTCCAGTGTCAATGTGTAATCCAGACGATTGTCGGTCTGTGCGAGTTCGGCTGTCTCGCCATTTCCATGATCGCCTTCGGACCAGGTATCGCCGTCATAGTCCGTGAAGATCGGCCCGCGCCAGTAGAGCTGGTGATCAGCCGGCATGCGCTCGCCGAACTCGACCCGAAACGCGACTTCGGCCGACATGGCCAGATCCGCCACCTGGCCCGGCGACATGCTGTCGCTCAAGCCCGATGTGGCGGCTGGTTCATCATGCAGGCTCCAGAGCGGGCCGGGTATGCGCGGAAAGAGCACGAACAGCACGATCATGATCGGCAGGGCCTGGAGTGTCAGCGTGCCGGCCACACGGAGTCGTGCCTTCGGCTGCGGCCCATCCGGATCGGCCAGGGTGATCAGCGCCACCGTTGTCAGCAGGATCGAAGCGACGACATAGACCGCCATGCCGATGGCTTCACTGTAGAGGAAGATCGCCGTTGCATGGAAATAGGCGAGGCACACCAGCAGGCCGGCATCGCGATGGCTGCGACTCTCGAGGAACTTGAGCGCCACCATGGCGGCGAAGAAGGCGCCGCCTGCGTCGGGACCGGAGATGGCGCGGAATTGCGCGACCACGCCGATGAACACGGCCACCACCAGGGGGATGAGGAGCCAGCGCCCCGGCGGACGCCCGAGGCCGAGACGCAGCAGCACAGCGGCCGGGATCAGGGCGTTGATCCACAGCGGCAGATTCGCGAAATGCGGCAGGGCCGCCACCATGATTGCGGCCGCCAGCCAGCGAAACGTGGACTCCCTGACCGCTGGCGCCGACATCAGGCCCGCGGCTCCCCGTGCATGGCGAGGGCCTGCAGGCATGCTTCTCGATGGTCACTGCCACTGGCGACGGTCAGGGTCTGGTCGGGCAGGTGCAGCGCCCACGTTGCGCCGCGCGCGTCGAGTTGCAGTATCCAGTGCGCGATCTGCTGCAGCCGCGCTTCCGTGTCCAGACCGCCGAGTTCATGCCAGTCGAGCAGGCGTTCGCCCCCCGCTTCCGATTCGTACATCTTCGTGTGCAGCTCGTCAGCACGGGCGTAGGCCTTCCAGTCGACCCGGCGAGGCGGATCACCCGGGTGGTATTCGCGCAGACCGGCAAAATCCTCCTCACCATTCCGGGCATGCACGGCACCCTCGCCGGCAGTGCGTTGATCGGGGAGGGGGCGCCCGTGGTCGACGGGCAGTGGATAGACGAGCCCCTCGACACGCGGGAATACCCAGGACCACACCCGGAACAGATCCAGTGGCCACGTGGTCTCGATTTCGGTCCGCGGGAACGGCAGCCGGCCCCGCTTGTGGGTGGGGACGGCGACATGGGTATCCACGGCCTGCCCCCGCAAGGCCCCGAGCGGTTTGGCCTGACCGAGGACCAGGCGCCAGCGATCACGATGGCCGCCGTCCAGCGTCACCGGGAATTGTGCCGTTTCACCGGCGAACACGGGCTGGGCCGGCCCGAAGCGCAGACGCAGGCCGTGCAGCGTGCGATAGGTGTGGATCATGCCGGTGACGCCGATCCCGGCGAGGAGGAAGGTCGCGCCGAAGGCCAGGCTGGTTTCATAGTTGACCGCACCGAGCAACAGCGCGAGCAGCATCAGGGCGAACAGCCAGGCGAAGCGCGTCGGCAGGATGTACAGGCGCCGGCGATGCAGCTCGATGGTCGGCGGTTCCGGCGGCACACGTCGCGCCAGCCAGGCGTCGATGATGCGCTGACGCTGACGCTGCAGCCATGTGGGGATCAGCCGGCGCAGGATCCGTTCGCGCAGTCGCCGCGCGCGCGGTTGCGGTGTGCTCATGTCGGAACCGTGATCATGGCAAGCGTCGATACGGTGTGCCTCAGGAGACGGGCACGCGCGCCAGCAGGAGTTCGCCCGGCATGCCGTCCGGGGCGCCGGCGATGCGTTCCAACCGATGATCCACCACCGGACCGAGCACGGCCTGGACATCCTCCGGGCGGACATGGTCACGTCCGTCCAGCAGTGCGTAGGCGCGCGCGGCCGCCAGCAGTGCCTGGCCGGCGCGCGGTGACAGCCCGCCGACAAAAAGATCACCGGCGCGGCTGGCCTGCAGCAGGCCCTGGATGTAGTCGAGTAGCGCGTCGGCGGCGTGGACCCTGGCGACCCATCGTTGCAGCCCGATCAGGCCGTCCGGACGCAGTACCGGTTCGAGCTCGGTGATCAGTTCGCGGCGGTCACTGCCGCTGAGCAATTCGCGCTCGGCCGCGCGGTCCGGGTGACCGATCGACAGTCGCATCAGAAAGCGATCGAGTTGCGATTCGGGCAGGGGGAACGTGCCACTCTGCTCGCGCGGATTCTGCGTGGCAATCACATGGAAGGGGGCGGGCAGCGGCCGCGTCTCGCCCTCGATGGTCACCTGCAACTCCTCCATCGCTTCCAGCAGTGCACTCTGGGTCTTCGGCGGTGCGCGGTTGATCTCGTCCGCCAGCAGCAGCTGGGCGAAGATCGGTCCGGGCTGGAAGTGAAACCGGCCCTCTTCACGCAGGAAGATGGAAGACCCCACCACGTCGGCGGGCAGGAGGTCGCTGGTGAACTGGATGCGCTTGTACTCGAGCTGGAGGACGTGAGCGAGGACATGGGCGAGTGTCGTCTTGCCGACTCCGGGTGTGTCTTCGAGCAGCAAGTGGCCCCGGGCAAGCAGGCAAGTCACCGCCAGACGGACCGTTTCGGTCTTGCCGAGGAGAATCCGGCCACAGGCCGAGATGATCTCATTGCCGCGGGTACGGATCGCGTCAGTGGCGATCTGGGGCCGTGCGTTCAAAGGGGCGCTCCCCGGTTGTTGATGCCATTGCCCAGCGGGTGCGCAAATGGCGGAGGCAGGTGAAAACCCGCGCTCAACTATGCCCGAAGCCGTGGTGCGGGGTCCACACGTGCCCCGCTCGCGAACGAACCATGGCGGGTTTCGACGTGCGGTTTGTGATGAACAGCGGGGGATGAAGGAAGACAGGCGGGCTGCGGCTGTCGGGTTCCGCAACCCCCTGAAGCATCCTTGGTATTGGTGGAGGCGGGGGGAGTTGAACCCCCGTCCGCGATACCTCTGCCGTCGGTTCTACATGCTTAGCCGCGTCTATTGATTTTAGCCATTCGGCGGCCGACGGGCAGGCTGCACGAATGGCGACCTCCTGAAGTTTTAACGGCTCGGTCCGGAGGAGACCTCACCGCGATCCCGTGTTCAGCGACCCCGGGTCAGACCGCCCACGGGCAGGCAATCTTCCGAGGCTCACGGCTGTTTAGGCCGCGAGAGCGTAGTTGTCGTCGTTGGCAACTATTTTATAAGCAGCGTGTTTTACGAGGTTCGACTGCCACCTCGGCATGCACCTCAGGTTTCGCGTACCACGTCGAAGCCATGTCGCCCCCGTGGAACACTCATAGTATAGCCGAAGTGCGGCTTTTCAACCACACGAACGGTTGCGTGGCAGAGTGTGACAGGGAGTGTGGTATATTGACATGTAAGCGCAGGTTCTGCTTCACTATTGCTACTGATCGAGCGTAAATCGTCGGCGTATTCCGCAAGAACGGCCTTGCAGCGCTCGATTGCCCGCCCAGGGAGCCCCCCATGACCAGTAACGCCAAACGGTCGAGCTCCACCGCAGTTCCCGTTGATCTCCTGCGTCCCGGCGTCTATGTCGTCGAGCTGGATCGGCCGTGGACGGAAACACCGTTCCTGTTCCAGGGATTCCGGATCAGCAGCGAAAACGAGCTGGAGACGCTGCGCAAGTACTGCCGTTTCGTGTATGCCGACCTGAAACGATCGCGCTCGTCCTCGGTGGAGGAGATGCGTCAGGATGCCCGGCGACTGCGGCAACAGCGACGTGACTCGCCCGCGGCCGCGAGTGAATCGGTCGCCGCCAAGGCGGAACCATCGACACAACCGACGGCCACGGCGGCTGGCCCGGCGCCCGCATCGCAGCCGCGGTGGGAACTGCCGAAACCCGCGCCGCGACCGAGCGAGCGCGCCCGGCAGAAAAGCGTGGGCACGCTGACCGAGCCGGTGCCGCACCCGGATCGCAAGCGCTTCTCGGTTCTGGTCCAGCACGCGCATGCCGTGCGTCATGATGCCCACGAAGTGGTCGGTCAAAGCCTGCGAACGGCCGCCGAGTCGGAGACGCTCGATGTCGCCGAGGCCCGGTCGGCCGCCGAGGAGATGGCAGCAACCGTGATGGAGGATCCGACGGCAGCGCTGTGGCTGACGCACCTGCGTGATCGCGACCGCTACCTCGAGTCCCATTCGGTCAACGTGTGCATCCTCTCGCTCGCAGTCGGCCATCATCTGGGCATGGAGCGGGGGCAGCTTCTGCAGCTCGGTCTGGGGGCACTCCTGCACGCCATTGGTCGGGTGCACATACCGCGCGAGATTCTCGACAAGCCGGGTGAATTGAGCCAGCCGGAATGGGACCTGGTCCGGCGTTATCCGGAAACCGGCTACAACATGGTCGCCAACAGCGGCGGCGTGCCGCTGCTGGCCCGCGAGGTCGTGCGCCGGCATCAGGAACGCTGGGCCGGGCAGGGTTATCCCGAGGGCAAGCTCGGCGACGACATTCCGCAGATGGCGCTGATTGCGGGTATCGCCGATGCCTACGATGCAATGACGACCGACCGCCCGTATCGCGCGGCCATGACACCGGAGGACGCGCTGAACATCCTCTACAAAAACGCTCAGCATCAGTTCGGCGAGGCTGTGGTACAGGCATTCATGCGTGTAATCGGCGCCTTCCCGGTGGGTAGTGTGGTCGAGCTCGACAATAGCGCACTGGGCATGGTCGTCGGCCTCAAGCCGGGTTCCGGTTTGTGGCCCACGGTGCTGATGCTGCGCACCCCGGACGGAACGCCCTATGAAAAGCGCCTGCTGCTGAATCTGGCGGCCAGCGAGGGAGCCAGCAATGGCCTGAGCGGTCGTCGAATACGCGGCGCGCGAAGTCCGGGGCCGTTGGGTATCGACACGACCGCGATCATCTTCCGCGAATTCGGCCTGGCGAACGCCGCCTGACCGATTCGCAAGCCGACGCACCCTGATGCGCCGGTCACCGCGTCGTGGCCCGAAGCCCCGGTTTCGGGACCGTGTCGCGGCGGCCGGCGTAAAGCCGTGATTCCTGCCCCCGGGCCGTGGAGCGCGCGTGGCCGATCCTTTATCATGCGCGCCTTCGCCCCGGCACCCGTATCCGTGGTGTTGTGCGCGACGCCACTGGAGGAATCATGCTCTGCCTGCCCGGCTCTGCCGCTCTGTCCGCATTCCGCCTGCAACGGCTGGAGGAGGAACTCGCCGCGCGCATCGACGGCCTGGATCATGTCCACGCGTTCCACCTGCATTTCGTCGATACCGCACGGGAACTGGAGGCCGCAGAGCGCGACCGGCTCGAGGTCTTGCTCGACCATGCCGACAGCGAACCGCTGGGTGATCCCGACGACCTCAGCCTCTGCGTGATCCCGCGGCCGGGAACGGTGTCGCCGTGGTCGTCCAAGGCCACGGACATCCTCCACAACTGCGGCCTCGGCGCGGTCCGTCGCGTCGAGCGCGGGACTGCCTGGCACATCGAGGCTGAGGGCCGGATGCTGGGGGCGGACGAACTGGCGCCGCACGCCGATCTGCTGCATGACCGTATGACCGAGGTGGTCATCGACGAAACGGCCGCGGCGGAGGCCTTGTTCGCACATCACGCGCCCGAGCGCCTGACGCATATCCCGCTCGGTTCGGACCCGCAGCGGGCGATCGCGTTGGCCAGCGAGGCGCATGGACTGGCGCTGGCCGACGACGAGATTGCCTATCTCGCCGAGCAGTACACGGCGCTGGGTCGGGATCCGACGGACGTCGAACTGATGATGTTCGCGCAGGCGAATTCCGAGCACTGCCGGCACAAGATCTTTCGTGCCGACTGGACCATCGATGGCGTCGCGCAGGATGCGTCGCTGTTCGACATGATCCGTGCGACCTACAAGGCCAGTCCGGAGGGCATTCTTTCCGCCTATCACGACAATGCCGCCGTCCTCGATGGCCCCGACGTGCGCCGCTTCCTGGTCGATCCCGACAGCGGGCGCTATTGCCACCACGACGAACGTGCGCCGATCCAGATCAAGGTGGAGACCCACAATCACCCGACGGCGATTTCGCCCTTCCCGGGCGCGGCAACCGGGGCGGGTGGCGAGATCCGTGACGAGGCCGCCACCGGCCGCGGCGCCCGGCCGAAAGCCGGTCTCTGCGGTTTTTCCGTGTCGAATCTGCGCATCCCGGGCTTTGTTCAGCCGTGGGAGCGCGAGCGTGGCCGGCCGGCCCGTCTCGCCTCGGCGCTCGACATCATGCTTGCCGGGCCCATCGGGGCGGCGGCGTTCAATAACGAATTCGGCCGGCCGAACATCTGCGGTTACTTCCGTACCTGGGAAGAGGAAGTGCCCGGTCATGACGGGCCGGAACTGCGCGGCTACCACAAGCCGATCATGATCGCCGGCGGGCTCGGCAACATCCGTCCACAACTGGTCGACAAGCAGAAGATTCCGCCCGCGGCGCGGGTGATCGTGCTTGGTGGCCCGGCCATGCGCATCGGCCTTGGTGGTGGTGCGGCGTCGTCGATGGCCAGTGGTACCAGCAGTGCCGAACTCGATTTCGCGTCGGTGCAGCGTGGCAACCCGGAGATGCAGCGGCGGGCGCAGGAGGTGATCGAGCGCTGCACGGCACGCGGCGAAGACAATCCGATCCTGTCGATCCACGATGTGGGTGCCGGGGGTCTGTCCAACGCGATCCCGGAACTGCTCGACGATGCCGGGGTTGGCGGACAGCTCGAACTGCGCGAAATCCCGAACGACGAACCGGGCATGTCGCCGCTGGCCATCTGGTGCAACGAGTCCCAGGAACGCTATGTTCTGGCGATCCGCCCGGATGCCATCCCGGCGTTCACCGCGCTCTGCGCCCGTGAACGTTGCCCGTGGGCGGATCTGGGTACGGCCACGGCCGAACGACATCTGCGGATGACGGACCGCGAACTGACCGACACGCCCGTCGATGTGCCGCTGGATCTGCTGCTGGGCAAGCCGCCGCGCATGCATCGCGTGGGTGAGCGCCGCCCGCGTACGGGCTCGGCGCTGACTACGGCGGAGGTCGATCTCGACGAGGCCATTGACCGGGTTCTGCATCTGCCGGCCGTTGCCAGCAAGGAGTTCCTCATCTCCATTGGGGATCGCACGGTCGGCGGCATGGTCCATCGCGATCAGATGGTTGGTCCGTGGCAGGTACCGGTGGCCGATTGTGGTGTGACTCTGAGTGGCTATCAGGGCTATACCGGGGAAGCGCTGGCGATGGGGGAGCGCACGCCCCTGGCCCTGCTTGATGGACCGAAGTCGGGGCGCATGGCCGTGGCCGAGGCCGTCACCAACATTGCGGCGGCGCCGGTGCAGGCGCTGCAGGATATCCGCCTGTCGGCCAACTGGATGGCGGCCACGGGGGAACCGGCCGAGGACGCCGACCTGTTCGACACCGTGCAGGCGGTCGGCGCCGAACTGTGCACGCGCCTGGGTATCGCGATCCCGGTCGGCAAGGATTCACTGTCGATGCAGACCGTCTGGGAGGACGATGATGGCAGTCGCCAGCGCATGCGCGCGCCGATTTCGCTGATCGTGTCGGCGTTTGCACCGGTGAGCGATGTCCGCCTGAGCCTGACACCGCAGCTGCGCCTTGATCGGGGCGCCACGCGCTTGTGGCTGCTGGATCTGGGGGCGGGGCGCAATCGCCTCGGTGGTTCGGCACTGGCGCAGGTATGGAACCGCCTCGGCACCGAGGCACCCGACATCGATGATCCCGAGCACTTGCGCGCTTTCTTCGCTGCGGTCTCCGCCCTGCGCGACGAGGGCCTTCTGCTGGCCTATCACGATCGCAGTGACGGCGGTCTGCTGGTGACCTTGCTGGAGATGGCCTTTGCGGGTCGCTGCGGTCTCGATGTGGATATCGCCACACTGGGCAGTGACACACTGGCGGCACTGTTCAGCGAGGAGGCGGGCGCCGTCATTCAGATTGCCGCCGAAGACGCCGACGCACTCCGATCCCGGCTGGTCGATGCCGGTATCGCGGATTGGGTGCACGACCTGGGCGAGCCGACCGCCAATGGCCAGGTCGTGATCCGGCGAGGGCAGGAGACGATCTACCAGGCAGAGACGGCGGATTTGCATGCACGCTGGCACGAAACCAGCTATCAACTGCAGTGCCTGCGGGACAATCCGCGCATGGCGGAGGAGCAGTACGAGACGATCCGCGCCGGCGATGATCCCGGCCTGTCCGTGCAGCTGACGTTCGATCCGCGCACGGACGTGACAGCGCCCTCGATCAGACGCCATGAGCGTCCGCAGGTGGCGATCCTGCGCGAGCAGGGGGTCAACGGGCAGAACGAGATGGCCGCGGCCTTCGACCGCGCGGGTTTCGCGGCGATCGATGTGCACATGAGTGATCTGCTTGCCGAGCGCACCAGTCTTGCCGGATTCTCCGGTATTGTCGCCTGCGGTGGCTTCTCCTTCGGCGATGTGCTCGGTGCTGGTGGCGGCTGGGCGCGCTCCATCCTCTACAATCAGCGCACGCGCGATGAGTTTGCGGCGTTCTTCGCGCGTGAGGACACCTTCGCGCTCGGCGTATGCAATGGCTGTCAGATGCTGTCGCAGCTGCGCGAGTTGATCCCCGGCACCGACCACTGGCCCGAGTTCGTGCGCAATCGCTGTGAACAGTTCGAGGCGCGGTTGGCGCTGGTCGAGGTCATGGAATCGCCATCGCTGTTCCTAGCCGGCATGGCGGGTTCACGTCTGCCCATCGCCGTCGCCCACGGCGAGGGACGGGCGAGCTGGGGTGGCGGCGGCCCGACATCGCTCGAACCCGTGGCGCTGCGCTACGTCGATCCCTGGGGACAGGCCACGGAAACCTATCCCTGGAATCCGAACGGCTCGGCCTGCGGCGTGACCGGGGTGACCAATACCAATGGCCGTGTGCTTGCACTGATGCCGCATCCGGAACGGGTATTCCGCACCGTGCAGCACTCCTGGCATCCCGGCGACTGGGGTGAGGACGGCCCCTGGCTACGCATGTTCCGCAACGCCCGCCTGTGGGTGGATTGACGCGTTACCATGCTGGGATACTGGCTTGTGCCGGTGCTCGGAGATCACACCATGTCGACTGACGCGATTCGCCTTTACTACTGGCCAACCCCGAATGGGCAGAAGATCTCGATCATGCTCGAGGAGACGGGGCTTGCGTACGAGACCGTGCCCGTCGATATCACGCAGGGTGCGCAGTTCGAACCGGAGTTCCTGCGCATCAGCCCGAACAACAAGATGCCTGCCATCGTCGATCCCGATGGCCCGGATGGGCGCGAGCTGACCCTGTTCGAGTCGGGTGCCATCCTGCTCTATCTCGCCGACAAGACCGGCCACTTCATGCCGCGCGATGGCCACGGTTACTGGCGTGCGATGCAGTGGCTGATGTTCCAGATGGGGGGTGTCGGGCCCATGCTCGGCCAGGCGCATCATTTCCGCAATTACGCGCCCGAATCGATCGAGTACGCCATTCAGCGTTATACCAACGAGACCGCAAGGCTCTATCGCGTGCTGGATGAACGCCTGGCCGGCAGCGAATACATCGCCGGCGACGATTACACCATTGTCGACATGGCGACCTGGCCGTGGATCAAGTCGTACCGGAATCAGGGCCAGGACCTGGAAGACTTTCCGGCGCTCAAGCGCTGGTTCGAGAACGTGGGCAGCCGCCCGGCGGTGCAGAAGGGGGCCGAACTCCTCAACGAGGAAAGCGACCGCGGCAAGAAGGATGGCGGCTTTGACCAGAAGGCGCACGACATCCTGTTCGGCGATGGCCAGTACAAGCGCCGCTGACATACCCGCGACCGCGCGCCTGCGCCAGGCACTGGCGCCCCGCGCCGCGGCGGGGGCCACCGTGACCTATCAACAGCTTGCGCGTGAACTCGAGCTGCGTGCGCCGGCTTCGATCCATCGCCTCACGCTGGCACTGGAAGCGCTGATGACAGAAGATGCCGAGGCCGGTCGGCCGCAGCTCGCGGCGCTCGTCGTCAGTCGAACCCGCGACGGCCTGCCGGCACCGGGCTTCTTTGCCCACCTGCGCACCCTCGGACTCCACGACGGACCGGAGCAGGGCGCGGCTGCAGCGGCCTGTCATCGTCGGCTGCTGGCCGAAGTTGCAAACCACTACGCGGCCGGAGACTGAGCGCCGCCGATATCCCCGCACGCCCCACCCGCTGGAGATTTGCCAATGACTCGACCCGACTCGTTCTTTCGCCCGCTCGCCGGGGATGAAGTCCCGCGCTTTGCCGGCCCGTCGACCTTCATGCGTCTGCCGCAGATCGATGATCCGGCCGAGGTCGATATCGCGCTGGTCGGCCTGCCCTGGGATAGCGGCACGACCAACCGCGCCGGCGCCCGCCACGGTCCGCGGGAGATTCGGAGTCAGTCGAGCATGATGCGGCTGGTGCACCAGGCCAGCCGCATCGCGCCGTATGACCTCTGCCGGATCGCCGATCTGGGTGATGTGCCGGTAAACCCGGTCGATCTGGCGGACAGCCTGCGACGCGCGACCGAGTTCTATCAGCGTCTGTGCGCCACGGGCGCGGTGCCGCTGACGGCGGGTGGCGATCATCTCGGTTCACTGGCGGCACTGCGTGGCGTCGCGGCGGATCGCCCCGTGGGCATGGTGCAGTTCGATTCGCACTCCGATACCAATGACAGTTACTTTGGCGAGCGCAACAAGTTCACCCACGGTACCCCGTTCCGGCGTGCGATCGACGAACACCTGCTTGATCCCCGACATGTCATCCAGATCGGCATTCGCGGTTCGCTGTACTCCGGCTCGGATCTCGACTATGCCCTGGAGCAGGGCATACGCGTGATCGAGATTGAAGAGTATTTCGATCTCGGGCCCGAAGCGGTGATTCAGGAGATCCACCGCGTCGTCGGTGATGTGCCGACCTATGTGACATTCGATATCGATGCCCTGGATCCCGTGTATGCACCGGGTACGGGCACGCCGGAAGTCGGCGGCTATGACAGCGCCTCGGCGCAGAAAATGATCCGCGGGCTGCGCGGGCTCAATCTGGTGGGTGCCGATGTGATGGAGGTTTCTCCGCCGTTCGACGTTGGCAACATCACCGCGCTGACCGGCGCCACGATGATGTTCGAACTGCTCTGCGTGCTTGCCGATGCAATCGCCCGCGGGCGGGGGTGATGGTTACTCGGGCAGGAACCGGATTTCGCCGTACCAGGCCTCGGTGTCCTGCCCGGTATCATCGCAATCG
The DNA here is from genome assembly GCA_964545695.1 of uncultured Ectothiorhodospiraceae bacterium. GTDB lineage: Bacteria > Pseudomonadota > Gammaproteobacteria > XJ16 > Halofilaceae > Halofilum. The sequence goes on from CAZJGZ010000005.1 coordinate 31,990, forward strand.
GTCATGATGGCAACGGCATTGATGCGGTCGAGCTCGCGGTCATGGAAGCGCTGGAAATCCTCGCGAATGTTGCGCCGCTCGGTCTGCCAGCCCGTGCCGGCGTCATCGGCATCACGAACGGCGATCATGCGCGCCTGTGAGGCGTAGGCGTTGGGCCAGTCCGAGCCGGCTTCGTGATCGCTGGCCCAGACATAGTTCAGTGCACGCGTGCGCCAGCGCAGGACCGAGTGCTCGTCGACCACGTAGAGGCGAGCCGGGTAGTCATCCCCCGCCTTCACGGTTTCGTCGATATCCTCGAATGTCGCATCGACGCGCCAGCGCCACTCCACCACGGGCGTTTTCTCGAGATCGATGTCCTCGCGATAGAACAGCCCTGATGCAGTAGCGTCGTTACACACGGCATGGATGGCCTCGCGGTCATCGACTTCGGTCAGCTCGTAGCGGGTATTGCCTTCGAAGGAGTGGGGTGGCCAGTCGATGATGTCGCTCGGCTTGAAGGTCATGCCGGCAGCCGCCGCGGTGAGCGGTGCCGCGGCAATCACCATGGCCATGGGAATCCATGCATGCAGTGGTTTCATGGGGGGTGTCATGATCGGGCCCTTGCCAGTGGTCTGGTTCACCAGCAATTATCGGCTACACGACGATGTCGCGCCATCGGTGAAAATCCCCATCCATCGATGGCACGGCGGGCCACCGCATGGCAGGCTGTCGTGCAGGCGCAATGGGAGCGAAAGTACATGACGGCGACGCCCAACCTTATCTTCAGTGCACGTGCGATGGATCGTCTGCAGGCGGTCATCGCGGACGAGGAGGACAGTGATCAGCTCAAGCTGCGGGTGAGCGTGCTCGAGGAAGAGGGCGAGACGCGGTTCGGCTTCTCGCTGGAACGCACCGTGGGGGCAGACGATGTGGTCATGGAATTCGGCGCGCTCGATGTATTGCTGGATGCATCCAGTGCCGCCCAGCTCAATGGCAGCGAGATCGACTATATCGATGATGACGAGGGGGAACGTTTCATCGTCCGTTCCCAGCGCTGAGGGCGTCCGCGCACGCTGATCCCCGAGCACGTTGATCCCCAAGGGCATTGATCCCTGCGCGCGTTGGTGGTTGCGGCAAGCGCTACTCCGGTCCGCCGCGCAGATCGACGATCACCGGATCGTGGTCCGACGAGCGCCAGGGGCCGCCCACCGTGGTGAACTCGTGCAGGGCTGCCGGTTCATCCGCGTTGATGGCCCAGGTGTCGGCGGCGACAACGTCCGTGATCAGTGCGGTAGTGGCGAGCGCGCTATCAAGGCTGCCCGATTCGCCGCGGAATACGTAGGTGTACCGGCGCTCGCGCGGCAGTTGTTTCAACAGGTCGCGGTAGCCGGTCTCGCGCAGCAGGGTGACCGGGTCTTCCGCCCCATAGGCATTGACGTCACCCACGATCAGCACGCGGCTGGTACCGAGTTGCTCCTGCTTGCGCGCCAGGAAGCGTGCAAGGGCGCGGGATTGTTCAATGCGGAGTTCGTTCCAGCAGCCCTGCCCCCGATCGATGTCGCCGCTGTCCGGGCAGCCACTCTTGGCCTTGTGGTGGATGGCGACGACCAGTGTGCCGGGCCCGCCGTCACGCAAGCGGAAGTGACCGGCTACCGGGGGGCGATGATGGATCTCGTCGCGATCGATGTAGGGGCCGCCGAGCACTTCGACCACTTCCGGATCCCAGGCCAGCACCGTCCGAATGGCATCATTGCCGACGGGGCCATTGATCCCGAAGTGGCGAAAGCCGCTGCCGCGCCCCGCGGCCTTGCCGAGACGACCGACCAGATCATCGACCGCGCGCGGATCATTTTCGACCTCGACCAGACCGAGCACGTCGGGTTGCAGGCCGGCGACGACGGCGCCGAGTTGGCTGCGCTGTTGTGCAAGCGCGCTTTCGTCGGCCGCTCCGCGCTCACCCAGCGTGAGAAAGTAGTTCTCGACATTGAACCCGGCGATTCGCACCGTTCCCGAGGCTCGCGATGGCGGCTCGGGGCGAGGATTGGCCGCAGCGAACGCCAGTTCGTCGGGGGCAACGGGGTGAACGCGCCAGTCGCCGAAGGCGTGGGTGAGGATGCCGGTGAGGTGCGGGACCACGCTGCCCACCCGTCGCGTACCTTCACCATCGAGATAGGGCACCGGCCGCGGTTGACGCGCGTAGCTGGCATCGTCGAGCAACAGCCGGCGCGCGTCGTGATCAGCGCCGCTTGTATCCGCGAACTGGGTGGGGCGGAACAAACGCCCGCCGATGGCCAGATCGAGTGTGCCGAAGCGCGCGAGCTGGAAATTGCCGGTCACGGTCAGGGGGTCGTCGATACCGATCTTCACGCCTTCGAGGCGATGCCAGTCATCGCGATCGGCGGCGGGCAGGGCGAGCTCCACGGGGGCGGGCAGGCCGGGCTCGGCACAGACCTGGACGTCATCGACCCAGCCGATCTGCGGCCTGTCGCGGTGCTCGGCCGCCTGGCCGCGGACCAAGACCTCGCTGCCGGGGCCGAAATCCCCGTCATCAGCGACCATATCGGGGGTGAACACGAACACTGCCCGCGGCAGGCCGTCCGCGGTCGGTTCACGGCTCTGGAGAAAGAAGCCGCGCAGGCCGTCGTCGCCACGGAAATCGCCAGTAACAATGCCGCGCACCGCGACCGCGTCACCGATCGACACCTGCGGCGTGGTGCCACGCACCTCGGCGACGGTGTGGCTGGCTGCGGGGCAGCGTGCATGGGCGACGGGCGGTGCAAGCAGGCCGATCAGCAGCAGGCCGGCGGCGGCTGCGGCACAGGGGCGGGACGTGATTCCGTTCACGGCGGGCATCGCCGAATTATGCCACTCTCGGTGCAAGGCAACGAGCCGGGCCAATCACAGGCCGGCAATCGCTACCAAGTTCTGCAAGAATGGGGGCTAGCAGCCTGTTGGACTTAGGGCATCGTCGCGAGGCGGGTGGGAATCGAGGACAGATTTTCGATCATCCGAGGAGAATAGTGGTGACTATTTGACGAGGAGGATCGGAAATATGGACCGATTCCCACGCGCCGCAGTAGATGAGCCTAAGTCCGACAGGCTGCTAACAACTCCAACCGCACGGATCGCGGATCCATATACCGCGAACCGACTGGAATGCTCCGCATGGCGCACTACCACGAACACAATCTCTGGCAGCACACCGCGCCCGAGACCTTTTCGGCACCGGCGCTCTCGGGCGCGCACGAGGCCGACCTGGTCGTCGTGGGCGGCGGCTTCACTGGGTGCTCGGCGGCCCTGCATGCCGCCGAACAGGGGCTCGACGTCTGCCTGCTGGAGGCGAATACCATCGGCCATGGTGGGTCGGGCCGCAACGTCGGCCTGGTCAACGCCGGCCTGTGGATGCCGCCGGACGATATCGAGCAGGTACTCGGCGCGGCGGCCGGCGGCAAGCTGAACCGCATCCTCGCCGAGGCACCGGAACTCGTTTTCAGCCTCATCGAAGAGCACGATATTGCCTGCAACGCCGTGCGCAATGGCACGCTGCACTGTGCCCATTCCGCGCGTGGTCGCGAAGAGCTGGAACGCAGGCTGGCCCAGCAACAAAAGCGCTCGGCCCCGGTGACCCTGCTTGATGCCGACGAAACCCATCGCCGCACCGGTGCCGAGGGCTTCCACGGCGCGCTCTTTGATCGCCGTGCAGGCACCATCGAGCCGCTGGCGTATTGCCGCGGGCTTGCACGCGCGGCAAAAGCGGCCGGGGCAACGGTCCACGAACAGAGCCGGGCGCAGACCTTCCGGCGTGACGGTGGCGCCTGGCATGTGACAACTGCCCAGGGCTCGGTCCGCGCCCGGCGGCTGCTGGTGGCCACCAACGCGTATCACGAGGTGCACAGCAACGGTGCGTCATCCGGTCTGGCGGCTCCGACCTTCACCCCCGTGCACTTCTTCCAGTTCGCCACCCGTCCATTGGCGGCCGAACGCCGGGCGCACGTCCTGCCGGGCGGCGAGGGCTGCTGGGATACCGGCACGGTGATGTCTGCCTTCCGGCGTGATGCCGCGGGCCGGCTGATCGTCGGCAGCATTGGTGCCCTTGATCACGCGGGTTCCGCGTTGCATCGGCGCTGGGCCCGGCGCAAGCTGAAAACCCTGTTCCCCGCGCTGCATGCCGAACCCTTCGAGTACGCCTGGCATGGGCGTATTGCCATGACCAACGATCACCTGCCGCGCATCGTCTCACCGGGGGAGGATGCGCTGATGATCTTCGGCTATTCCGGCCGCGGCATCGGGCCGGGTACGGCGTGCGGGCGTCGTGCCGCGCAGGCCCTGGCGACGGGGGACCACGAAGCGCTGCCGCTGTCGCCCGTGGGGCACTACAGCGAGTCGGTGCCGCGTCTGCGTGAAGCCTTTTTCGAGTGCGGCGCACTGGTCGACCATGCCGGCTGGATGCTGCGCCGCATGGTGCGATGAACATGGGCACCGAACCGTACGACGTGGTCGTGGTCGGTGGCGGCATCAATGGGGCCGGCATCGCCCGCGATGCGGCCGGTCGCGGGCTGCGCGTGCTGCTCAGCGAGCAGGATGATCTGGCGGCTCACACCTCGTCGGCGAGTACCAAACTCATCCATGGCGGCCTGCGTTATCTCGAATCGTACGAGTTCGGTCTGGTACGCAAATCACTCAAGGAGCGCGAGATCCTGCTGCGCGCGGCACCGCACATCATCTGGCCGCTGCGCTTCGTCATGCCGCACACGCGCGATCTGCGACCACGCTGGCTGATCCGCCTCGGCTTGTTTCTCTATGATCGTCTCGGCGGGCCCACCAGCCTGCCGCGTTCCGGCGCTATCAAGCTCCACCGGGATGTGGCCGGTGAACCGCTGCGCACGGAGTTCACCGATGGCTATGCCTATTCCGACTGCTGGGTACAGGATTCGCGGCTGGTGGTGCTCAACGCCCGCGATGCCGCGCGGCTGGGGGCGGATGTCCGCCCGCGCACGGCCTGCACGGGCGCGCGCCGCGAGAACGGCTGCTGGCGGGTCGAGTTGCAGGCCGCGGATGGCACTGCCAGCGAGACGGTGACGGCACGCAGTCTCGTCAATGCGGCCGGCCCGTGGGTCGACAGTTTGCGCCAGCGCATTGGTGGCAATGCGGGCGTGGTACAGCACCAGCAGCTGCGCCGGGTGAAGGGCAGTCACATTGTCGTGCCACGGATGTTCGCACACGCGCACGCTTACCTGCTGCAGAACACCGATGGTCGCGTCATCTTCGTCATCCCCTACGAGCAGGACTACACGCTGATCGGTACGACGGACGAGCCATTCGCGGGTGACGCGGCGGAGGCCGCCATCACGCCGCTGGAGATCGATTACCTGTGCACCATCGTGTCGCGCTACTTTCGGCAACCGGTGCATGCCGCGGATGTGGTCTGGAGTTATGCCGGCGTACGCGCGCTCTACGACGATGACGCTTCGGCTTCGGCCTCGACGGTCACGCGCGATTACGTCCTTGCGGTCGAGGGCGGCGTTGGCGAGGCGCCGCTGGTCTCGATCTATGGCGGCAAGCTGACGACCTATCGCATCCTGGCCGATGACGTGCTCGCACGACTTGCGCAACCGCTGGGCGTGACGCAGGCCTCATGGACGGCGCACGCACCATTGCCGGGGGGTGACATACCAGGCGCCGATTTTGCTACCTGGCTGCAGCGCCTGCGTTCACAGTATCCATTCCTGCCGGCTGATCTTTTATGGCGCTATGCGCGCAACTACGGTACGGCGATCCACGACCTCGTGGGCGAGGCGTCGGCGCTGGCGGACCTGGGTGAGGATTGCGGCGACGGCATCCACGGCGCCGAACTGGACTACCTGGTCCGCCATGAGTGGGCGCGCACGCCTGACGATGTGCTCTGGCGTCGTTCGCGCATGGGCCTGCATGCAAGTGCGGCCACGCGGGCGGCGATCGCCGCGTGGTTCGAGCGCGAAGCGCGCGCGGCGGATGAGGGACAACAGGTCGCTGGCGACAATCGCGGCTGACTGCCGGGGCGTCGGAACGTGCAGCACGGGGAGCGGATTCATGGCTGATACCTACATCATGGCGCTGGACCAGGGCACGACCAGTTCGCGCGCCATCCTGTTCGACCACGACGCACGCCACGTCGCCACGGCCCAGAAGGAGTTCCGCCAGTACTTCCCACAGCCGGGCTGGGTCGAGCACGACGCGCGCGAGATCTGGGGCGTGCAGATGGGGGTTGCCCGCGAGGTGCTGGAGACCAATGGCATCAAGCCGTCGCAGGTCGCCGCCATCGGCGTCACCAACCAGCGTGAGACCACAGTCATCTGGGATCGCGCGACCGGGCGGCCGGTGCACAACGCCATCGTGTGGCAGGACCGGCGCACGGCCGACATCTGCGAGACCCTCAAGCGGCGCGGCCTCGAGGATTACATCCGCAGCACCACCGGTCTGGTGGCCGATGCCTACTTCTCCGGCACCAAGATCCGCTGGCTGCTCGATCATGTCGATGGGGTGCGCGAGCGCGCCGAACGCGGCGAATTGTTGTTCGGCACGATGGATACCTGGGTCATCTGGAATCTCACCCGCGGGCAGTGCCACATCACCGACTACAGCAACGCGGCGCGCACGCTGCTGTATGACATCAACAACCTGTGCTGGGACGCGCGCATGCTTGCCGAGCTGGAGATTCCGGCATCGTTGCTGCCGGAAGTACGGCCGTCGAGCGAGGTCTACGGCGCGACGGATCCGGCCACCTTCGGTGGTGCGCAGATCCCGATTGCCGGGATCGCCGGCGATCAGCAGGCCGCGCTGTTCGGCCAGACGTGTTTTCAGCCCGGCATGGTCAAGAATACCTACGGCACGGGCTGCTTCCTGCTGATGAATACGGGCGAGCAGCCGACACCGTCGCAATCGGGCCTGCTGACCACCATTGCCTGGGGTCTGGACGGTCGGGTCGAGTATGCCCTGGAAGGCGCGATCTTCATCGCCGGCGCCGCGATCCAGTGGCTGCGCGACGAGCTGGGCTTCATCGATGCCAGCGAGGATATCGAATACTTCGCCGGCAAGGTCGACGATGCCGATGGTGTCTATGTCGTGCCGGCCTTTGCCGGACTCGGCGCGCCCTACTGGGACATGTATGCGCGCGGCACGATCGTCGGCATCACCCGTGGCACGCGCAAGGAGCACATCATGCGTGCCACGCTGGATGCGCTGGCCTATCAGACGAAGGACGTGATCGATGCGATGCAGACCGACTCGGGGATCGAGCTGCAGGCATTGCGCGTGGATGGCGGCGCGACGGCGAGTAACATCATGATGCAGTTCCAGGCCGACATGCTCGGGGTCAACGTCGAACGCCCCGAGGTGACCGAGACCACGGCATTGGGTGCTGCCTATCTGGCCGGCATCGCGGTCGGCTTGTGGACACAGGCAAACGTCGTATCCAAGTCCGTGATCGAGCGCACGTTTGAACCGCAGATGGACGCGGATGAACGCAGGCGGCGCTATCGCGGCTGGCGCCGAGCGGTCGAACGCAGCATGGACTGGGCACGCGATGACGACGACTGAGCACGCGTTGGGTAATGCCCGCGACTGGCCGCAGGACGAACTTGCCCGCCTTGACGAGCAGGGCCTGCGGCGCCACCTGCATCCGGTCGCGAGCGCGGCGGCGGCGTGGACCGATGCAAGCGGTCGGCGATGGCTCAATCTCGCCAGCAACGACTACCTGGGCATGGCCACCGATGAGGACATTGCCGCGGCGGCCGCTCGTGCCCTGACGCAGGACGGTGCGGGAGCGGCCGCCTCGCGCCTGGTCACCGGCACGCTGCCAGCCCATGTGGCGCTGGAACGCGAACTGGCGGAATTCCTCGGCCAGCCGCGCGCGCTGGTGTTCGGCAGCGGCTATCTCGCCAACCTGGGCGTGCTGGATGCGCTCTGTGATCGGCGCAGTGTGGTGTTCGGCGACCGGCTCAATCATGCCAGCCTGATCGACGGCGTACGCCTTGCCGGGGCGCGCCTGCAGCGCTACGACCACAATGACTGTGATCACCTGGTCGAACTGCTGCGCCGGCATGCGTTTGCCGACGGCCGGCGCCCGATCATCGTCACCGACAGCGTATTCAGCATGGATGGCGATCAGGCCCCCCTTGCCGACCTCGCCACCATTGCCGCCGAACACGATGCGCTGCTGGTCGTTGACGAGGCGCACGCGCTCGGCGTGCTGGGCCCCCGCGGTCGCGGCCTGTGTGCCGACGCGGGTATCCACGCCGATGTCATCACCGGCGGGTTCGGCAAGGCGCTGGGTGGCTACGGTGGTTTTGCCGCCACCAGCGAGCCGCTGGCGGAGTATTTCATCAACCGCGCACGCACGCTGGTCTATTCCACCGGTCTGCCGCCGGCGAGCGTGGCCTCGGTCCATGCCGCATTGCGGCGTATCCGCGACCGCCAGGGCGAACTCGGCATCACGCTCATGCAGCGTGTGCGCGCTTTCCGCGATGCCCTCGGGGCGGCGGGCCTGGAGCTGGCCGAGCCGGAGTCCGCCATCCTGCCGATCCCGGTCGGCGACAACCACCGGGCCCTGGCCATGGCAGAGGCCCTGCACGATCGCGGCATTATCTGCTCCGCCATTCGCCCGCCGACCGTGCCGGCCGGGACGGCGAGACTGCGCGCCACGGTCACGCTGGGTCACAGTCCCGACATGCTGGCCGGGGCGGCGAGCACCTTGGGCGAAGTGGCCGTGCATGCCGGCTGAATGCATCGCCATTCCCGGCTGGTCCGCGAG
>CAZJGZ010000005.1:40856-50523 GCA_964545695.1 uncultured Ectothiorhodospiraceae bacterium
ATGCAGCTCGGTGTGCGACGGGATGCCGAGCGTGTGCGCACCGATTTCTGGCAGCGGCTGGCCCTGCCCCACGACGCAACAACGGCCGGCGCGTGGCAGCAGGCGTACACGGATGCGGCCGATGCGGCTACGCTGGCCGCCGGCCTCGACAGTCTGGCCACGACCGATCTGCGCGCCGAGCTTGGCACACTCGATGTACCGACGGTCTGTCTCCATGGCGCCGAGGATGCGATCATACCGTCTGCGGCGGGACGGGCGTTGGCCGCCGCCATGCCCCGCGCCCGTTTCGTCGAACTGACGGGTGGCCATGCCGTGCCACTGGAACATCCGCAAACCGTGAAGACTGCCATCGATACCCTGCGCCATGACCGCTGACAGCCCCTCGGTGGCTGTTGCCGACGCCTTTTCGCGCGCGGCGACGGCCTATGACCACCACGCCACCTTGCAGCGCCGCGCGGCGACGGCATTGATGGCTGGTCTGCCGGCGGAGATGCCGGCCGATGTGGGGCCGGCACGGGTGCTGGATCTCGGTTGTGGCACGGGCGATCTCGCGCGCCGCCTGCGGGCGCGTTTCCCCGGCGCGGCCATCGACGGCTTCGACATCGCGCCCGGCATGGTGGCGGCATGCCGCGAGGCCTGGGCCGATGATCCTTGGGCCCGTTTCGTCATCGCCGACATCGGGAGCGCGGCGAACCGCATCCAGGCCGACATCATCGCCAGCAGTTTTGCCCTGCAGTGGCTCGCCGACGGGCCGACCTGTGTGGCGGGCTGGAGCGAGATGGTTCGCCCGGGTGGTGTTCTGGCCATCGCCGTACCGGTCGCCGGATCGCTGGCGGGCCTGGCCGCGCGCTACGAGGCGATGACCGGGCGCAGGTTTCCCGGCCTCGACTACGCCACGGCGGAGCGCTACACCGCCGCCGTGCAGGCGGCCGGTCTCGAGGTCGTACACCGCGCGCACGAGGATCTGGCCATGCCGGACGGTGACAGCCTCGAATTGCTGCGCTGTCTGCGCAAGCTGGGCGCGACCGGCACGCCGCGCAACGACCACCGACCGGTCTCGGCCGGGGAGCTGCGCCGCGTTCTGCGCGCACAGATTGCGCCCGCAGAGCGTGCCGGCAATGGATTCCGCATGCTGTATCTGGTGGCCCGCCGGGGAGAGGGAGCATGACGGCCCGTGGCCTGATCATCGCCGGCACCGATACCGACGTCGGCAAGACCTACGCCACGGCCGCCATTGTCGCCTGGCTGCGGCGCGAGGGCGTCGATGCCGTGCCGCTGAAGCCGATCCAGACCGGTGCCGATCCGGATTCGACGGTCGGCAGCAGCGGCTGGCACGCCCCCGATCTCGATTTCGTCCTGGCCGCCGCCGGTCTCGCCGTCGGCCCCGAGGCCTACGCCGACATGGCACCGAGTTGTTACCGCACGGCGGCGAGCCCGCATCTGGCGGCACGCAAGGAGAGCCGCCCGGTCGATCGCGCCGCCATTGCCGGCGCAACCGCCCGCCTCGCTGCCGCGCATGACGTGGTGGTCGTCGAAGGCGCCGGCGGGCTGCTGGTACCGCTGGACGACGACGGCACCATGATGGTCGATCTGCTCGCGGACATTGGTCGCGAGCGAGACTGGTCGGTGCTGCTCGTCGGGCGCGCCGGCCTCGGCACCATCAATCACACGCTGCTGTCGCTGGCGGCGCTCGAGCGGCATGGCCTTGCCGTGGCCGGTTCGCTGCTGGTCGCAACCGGCCATGCCATGACGCCCGACTGGCTGGTGGCCGATAATATTGCCACCATCCATCGGCTGGGCAGTGCGCCCTGTTTCGGCTTGCTCGGCTGGATCGATGCCGGTCAGGCCGATGCCTTCAGCCGGGCCGTCGATGAAGTGCCGGCGCTCGTCGACTTCCTGCGCGCCGGCCTGCACGCGCCCGACCCGCAACCCGATGACAACAGGGAGTTCCCCGGATGATCGATCGCGCGACCCTCATGGCCTGGGACCGGGACCATGTCTGGCATCCCTTTACCCAGGCGCAGACGGCGCCGGACCCGATTCCGCTGGTGCGCGCCGAGGGTGCCTGGCTGACGGATATCGACGGCAAGCAGTATCTCGACCTGATCTCGTCGTGGTGGGTGACGCTGCATGGCCATGGTCAGCCCGAGGTCGCCGATGCCATCGCCGAGCAGGCGCGCACGATGGACCACGTCATGTTCGCCGGCCATACCCATCAACCCGCTGCCGAGCTGAGCCGTCGGCTGGCGGATGTATTGCCGGACGGCCTCAACCGCGTCTTCTTCTCGGATGACGGTTCGACCGCCGTGGAGGTCGCGCTCAAGGCGGCGCTGCAGTTCCAGCGCAATGTCGGCGCGCGCCAGCGTTCGCGTTTCCTTGCCTTCGATGGTGGCTACCACGGCGACACCGTCGGCAGCATGTCCGTCGGCGCGTCATCGAGTTTCTTCGATGCCTTTACCGACATGATGTTTCCCGTCGATGTGCTGCCCGTAGCCGCCCATTGGCAGGGCGCCGAGGACATCGAGGCCCGTGAGGCCGAAGCGTTGGATCAACTCGACCGCCACCTCGCCGCCCACGGGGCCGACACCTGTGCCGCGATCATCGAGCCACTGCTGCAGGGTGCCGGGGGCATGCGCATGCACCGCGCCGAATTCCTCGCCGCAGTGGTCGAGCGCCTGCGGGCCCATGACATCCTGGTGATCTTCGATGAGGTCGCGACCGGCTTCGGACGCACCGGCGGCCTGTTCGCCTGCGAGACCTCGGGGGTCGCGCCCGACCTGATCTGCCTGTCGAAAGGATTGACCGCCGGTTTCCTGCCCATGGCGGTCACGGTGGTGCATGACCGGATTTTTGACGCCTTCCTCGGCGACAGCGTGGATCAAGCGTTCCTGCACGGTCATTCGTTCACGGCCAATCCGCTTGGCTGCGCCGCCGCGTTGGCCTCGCTGAAACTGCTGGTGGCCGAGCAGGGTGTGAAGCAGCGGCGGCGGATTGCCGAACAGCATGCGGCGGGTCTGGCGCGCCTGGCCGAATCGCCTCTGGTCTCGCGTGTGCGCCAGGTCGGCACGGTGGCGGCATTCGATGTCGACACGGGCGAGGCGGGGGGCTATCGCGCCGCGGTCGGACCATGGCTGAAGACGCGGTTCATGGCGCGCGGCCTGATCATCCGTCCGCTCGGCAACGTGGTCTATCTGATGCCGCCGCTGTGCACAACAGCGGCAGAGCTGACCGATGCCTACGAGGCCATTGGCGCGGTACTCGCCGAACTCGCGGCGTCACCGGCTGAAGCGAGCAGGGGCTGAGCCGCCGTTCAGTGCCCAGGTTCCCGCAGTCGCTGGAAGGGGACTTGCAACAGGGCGATCAACGCGATGACCACAACCACCAGATCGATCGCCCAGCCCAGTGCCCACGCGGAATAGCCGATGGCCAGGGCGGCCACGGCTGGCAGGGCCGCGGCCAGCAATACCTGCAGACGCGGCGCGCGGGTCAGCAGCCAGCCGCTGGTGAAGAGCACGGTCGGCTCGGGTGCCAGACCGAGGAAGCGCACGGCCGGCCAGCCGGGCCCGAGCAGGAGGTCGAGGAGCGGCAGCACCACAAGGGCATAGAGCATCGCCAGACGCCCGAGCCATACCAACGTGTTCACCCGCGCTGCGGCCGGCAGCGGGTAATACATGGCAAGCGCGAGCAGGATGACGGCCTGGGCCAGATAACCGGCCATGAACCAGGGCGCGGCAAAGAACAGGGGTTCAAGGTACTGACCATAAAAGACGGCCCCGGCGGCCAGCCAGCCCGCGGCGAGGGTAAGACAGACCCGGCGATCGATCGCCTTCGGCCCCTTGTGATCGGCCAGGACAGGCCACCAGGTCAGCGCCAGCACGAAAAAACCGAGCAACATCGCAATGACGACGAAGATCGCGAGTTCGGCATTCATGCGGGCAACGGCCTGCAGCCAGGCATCGGTTGAATACGGCAGCATGCTCTCGTCCATCTTGGCAGCGCTGTGCCAGCGCCGCGCGTATTATCCGGAAAAGGCGAGGGCCGACGCCAGCCCGTGTTCGGCAGCAGGCCCGACAACTTCGTGGCTCCGCCCGCGCGGGTCAGACGAATACGTTTCAGAATCCAAGTCTGAGACCATGGCTGACGACAACAAACAGGATCGAGAGGGAGGCATCATGCAACAGGGAGTTCCGATTACCCGAGCTGCCAGTACCGCCACACGACGCGGCAAGCGCCTGAGGGGGCTCGGTCTCCTTTTCGTTGTGGCGATACTCGCAGGCTGCGGCACGACCTTCCCGCAACCAGTGGACGATGCCGAGTTTGCCGACGATCTCACCGCCGAGGAACTGCTGGCCCGGTCGCTCGAAGCTCATGGCGGTGATTTGCACGCCTTCGACGGCGATATCAACCTGTCCACGGACGGCGAATGGAAGCGCCTGATTCAGCGGTTCCAGCCCATCGTGACCGATACCGGCTACCGCCAGGCAGCGGAGCACCGCTACAAGCCGTCGGCACGGCTCTATGCGATCCGGTACACGGGCCCGGAGGGCGTCAAGACGATCGTGCGACAGGAGGATGACATCACGGTCTACTACGATGGCGAGCGCACGGACGACGAGGAGCGCATCGCGGCGACGGCGATGACCACCGATGCCTACCTGCTGTTCCAGTTCGGCCCGACCTTCATCCACGAGCGGGCCAGCGAGCTGACGCGGCTGCCCGAACAGCGCGAGGACGGCATCGATTACCGCCGAGTGCTGGCCACCGTCCGACCGGGCTTCGGCCTTGCCGACGAAGACCAGGTTGTGGCCTGGTTTCACCCGGACACCGACCAACTGTACCGTGTGCACATGACGCTCACGGGCTTTGAAGCCACCGAGGGTGCCCACGTCGACACGACCTTTCTGGCCTACGAACAGGTAGGCCCCTTCACACTGCCGAGCGAACTCCGCGAGCGTGTGCGCGGGCCGATTCGCATCGGCGCACTTGACTGGTGGCTCACCGGATTCGACATCAATCGTGGCTGGAATGAAGAGGATGTCCGCGGTGGCGAGTTTCACGGGGTTGCCGCACCGGGCAGCCCGGAGGAGTGAACCAGTCCCTGCCGCGTTGCTACAGGAGTCTCACCACCCGGCAGCGCGGCGCGCCGATCGTCGACACACGGAGCCTGGAGACGTTGCCTCCAAGGCACGTATCGGTACAAGGGGGGATGGGTTGTTGTCGGGGCGCCGCCGGTATGGGAAACCGCGTTTTCACCTTGCGGCAGTAGCGCTAGGCGGCATGGCGTGGCGGCACAGGATCGGTCAGCCGCACTCGCGCTGCACCTCGACACTGAGGCAATAGCCGCGCCCCCAGATCGTCCGGATGATATGTGGACGCGACGGTTCGGCTTCGACTTTTGTGCGCAGGCGGCGCACTTGGTTGTCAATCGTACGGTCGAAAGCACCCCCAGCTCGGTTTCGGGTCAGCTTGAGCAGTTCGTCACGTGAAAACACGCGTCCCGGGTTGCGCAGGAAAACCATTAGCAGCTCGTATTCGGCACCGGTCAGCTTGTGTTCTTTGGTGCCACAGGACGAGGTCAAGATTCTCCGACGGCTGTCGAGGCGCCATTGATCAAACGCGATGCCGGTGAAATCGACGGGTGGTGGTGGCGGTGGATCCGCGTTCATCCGCCGCAGAATCGCCTTGATGCGAGCCAGCAATTCCCGCGGGTTGAAGGGCTTGATGACGTAATCATCTGCGCCTACCTCGAGACCGACGATACGGTCGGTTTCCTCGTTTTTCCCGGTGAGGAAAATGATCGGCGCGTCGCCCGACGTGCGCAGGTGTCGACACAGGGAGATGCCATCCTCCCCCGGCATGGATATGTCGAGCAGGGTCAGGTCGACATGATTGCCCGCAGCGGTGCTGCGTGCTTCCTTCGCACTGGCGGCAGTGAGGACGTGAAAGTCATTCTGCAGTAGATAATCCTGCAGCGGTTCGCGAATTTCCGATTGATCGTCGACGACCAGAATCGTGTACTGGCGCTCATCAGTCATACCAGGTCTCCGGCGAAAGGTATTCAAATCACCTGCCTGGCAATCCCTCGCCGTGTCTTTGCCCACTATTTCCTGTCGGTCCAGTCGAACTCTGCGTTGCGCGTTATGCCGCGCAGAATGCTGGTTACAGCCCGAAATTGCGCGACGGAATTTTACTGAAAACAGCTATAATACTATCATTTCCTGGTGTTTACGCCATTGGGCAAATGAATGAGTCAGCCATGATGAGCGCAAGGTTCGTTCCAGTGCTCCTCTGCGGTCTGCCTGGGAACGGGCTGGCGAAGGGCATGCCGTAAAGCTCGCCGGGGCCAATTGCGGCCATGGCCACGGTGCGGCGAAGGGTAGCGCTGCGGGAAGGGGCTTGCCTGTCTTCTAATTCAACAGTCGCCCGGGATGGTCATATCGCCGGGTCCGCGCGACTGGAGCCATCCGGCATGCCGAAGCACAGCCTAACGGACGATGTAGCGCGGAATGTCAGTGACATGGCGGTTACCGATGAACTGGCCCGCCTCTTGTTCAAGCATTCGCCGTTGGTTTTCGCTCCAAGTGCACTCGTTGCAGGATTCGTCCTCGTCATCCTCTTACCCCATGTCGACACGGGTCTGTTGATGGTGTGGATGATCGCTGTGGCCGCGATCGTCGTGTTGCGTTTCTACATCGTGATCGGCTACTGGCGTACCGATCCGCCTGCCGGGGGAAGCATACGCTGGGCGCGCATATATACCGCTGCCACATTCGTGGCAGGCCTCATATGGGGCCTGCTACCCGTATTCTTCCTCGCTATCGATCCGCCGGAGGTGTTCCTCGGAATCAGCATGGCGCTGGTCGGTATTGCCGCAGGCTCAATGGGTTTGTATACGAGTTGGCTGCCGGCCTACATTGCATTCACGACACCGGTGCTGTTCCTCCTCTCTGCGAGCATCATGCGCCATGAAGGAGAGCTGCTCCTGCTGGCGATAATGGGGCTTATAGCTTACGTGACGTTTCTGGTGCTGGCGCTTTTCGCGCACAGCCGTCTGCGTTCAGGCGTGCGCGCGCAACTTGGTAACCTCGCTCTCGCGGAGCGACTCGACGCAGAGAAGGCGCGCGCCGAAAAGGAGAGTGAGGCCAAGTCGGAGCTGCTGGCGGGAATCAGCCATGACCTGCGTCAGCCTCTTCAATCCATCCATCTCTACACCGACTTGCTGCGTCAGCAATCGGTGAGCCAGACGGCGGATGACGTCACTGACAAGATCCACCACTCACTGTGGGGCATGACGTGCATGGTCAATCAGTTGATTGACATGTCGCGCATGGAGGCAGGTGCGATCGAAGTGAATATGCGATCCGTGGATCTGGAGCCAGTGGCCGAAAGGCTGTATGCGCAGTTCATGCTGCGTGCCGACCACAAGGGAATCGACCTGGAGGTCGACTGCCCGTCGCTGTACGCGTGGAGCGACCCCGTTCTTCTCGGTCGGGTTCTTGACAACCTCGTCGCAAATGCCCTGCGATATACGGAAGAAGGTGACGTCTGCGTTGTCTTCAGCGCCAACGGGAACAATATCGAGATTGACGTCCTCGATTCCGGTCCTGGTATCCCGCCAGAGCAGCAGGACCGAATCTTCAATGCCTTCTATCAAATCGATGAGCAATCACACCAGAGCAATGACGGCATCGGGCTCGGTCTCGCGATCGTGAAGCGATTGTGCACCTTGATGGATGTTGGTCTTCAAATCATGTCTACGGAAAGTGGTGGAACCTGGGTCAAGCTGCGCCTGCAATCGACAAGCTCCAGCGATCGTCGGGCACCGAACGGGATAGAGCCCCTAGCTGGAGATCTCCTCCAAGGCTTCCATGTCATGGTGGTCGAGAATGAGGCCGTGGTACGCGCCGCCATCGAGAATGCACTTGGCGATCATGGTTGCAGCATTGCCGGCTTCTCGACGCCACAATCAGCGCTTTCAGCCTTTGGTTCGTTGAGCTCGCGCCCAATAATTGTCACCGGCGTGTCGCTCGTCAGTGAGTGCGATGGCATTGAAATGGTGCGGCTCATGCGAGCGCAGGCGAAACACGAATTGCCCGTGGTTCTGGTACTGAGTGGCACCAATCCCTCTGTCGAGACTGACCTGCGGGAATCCTGTGAGTTTGTGCGCAAACCCCTCGATGACCAATCAATCCTGGGCAGCGTGGCGCGCGCGATTGATCGGGCCGCGGCCTGACCCGACCTGGAGCGGAAGTCGCAGGAGGCTTCGGCAGGCAACGTCATTGTGCATAGGGCACTACCACCTGGGTCGGATCGCGCGGCAAGTGAAACCGGGATTCGTCGAGGTCAGCGGACCAGAGTTGGTGGATTTCCCAGATGGAATTCGTGTCCATCTCCTGATTCACCAGGGCCAGAACCATCTGATCAGTATGAGCAATGAGCTCCGCCATGAGCCCGGGAGGTAGTCCAAGTGGTTCCATTGGTACCAATTGGGCGGCCATGCGCAGGCGTTCAAGATAGGCGAAGAGTTTCCTCAGGGTCTCGAGATCAGCAACCGCTATTCCCATTTCTGACTTCGTGGCCAGACAAGCGATGATGCGGTCTGAACGTGCACGAACATGCACACGGTAAAGCGTGCATTCGAAGCCACCGGCGCGCGCGACTTCATCCAGACTTTCCAGTGATTCCACGCGGATTGGCGCTGGGGGGGCAAAACCAGTGTCGACCACACCCCATAGTGTCGCCAGGTCATCCCACGATCCGAACTGGAGTTTCGGCAAGCGGGCAAGGTTGCTTGCGAGTCGATCCATAAAAGCACCGAAAGCTTCGAGGCTGCCATCACGCTTGTCGGCCAGCACGTCAGGTCGTTCACGGTAGAGTACTCCCGCATCCGGAAGCACGGTGACCAGCGCGTCCCGTTCCTGATCGAATATCTGGTAGTGCCTGCCGACATAGTCCACACGTGCCCGCGGGGGTTTGACGAGGATCCGTGATGCCTCGTGTTGCCCGGCGTTCAGCTCGATCATCAAGTCACCCTTGCTCGCCAGGGGGGGTAACGCAAGCGCAAACAGCAGCATGATTGCGGCACCGACCCTGCCAAACCTCCGCGATATCCGCGATGTAAAAGGGGCCGCGTTGATGCAGATGTAACGATTGAACGGTTGCTGGAGGGCCGAAAGGGGACGGTAGGCCGCGCACGTTCGAGGGTCGAGAAATGTAACAGGGAAATGTAACAAATGTATCGCCTCCACCTGGTATTGACGGTTGTGATGCTCCCCGATTCTACTGCACTCGACCGCAATACATCGCAAGGCCGTCTCACTCATGTCAAGCGGCAGTACCGATGTTTTGCAGGTTGCGCAGGTCACCGCCGAAGTATAGGTGATCAGTTCGATAAAACCATAGGCCCACAGGGTCCAGCAGGTACGAAAACCGACTCGGTGTAGAGGTGGTTGGACACAACGCTGGACTGGAAGCGATGGAGAAACACATGAAAAAGGCAAGCACGTATATGCATCCCCGGGCGCTCCAGTCCGGTCAGGGTATGTCCGAGTACATCATCATGACTGCACTGATTGCAGTCGCCAGCATCGCCGTATTCGGTTTCTTCGGCAATGCGATTTCCGCGCAGGTTGGTGTAATGGCAGGTGCCATCACCGGTCAGGATGCG
>CAZJGZ010000006.1:0-28931 GCA_964545695.1 uncultured Ectothiorhodospiraceae bacterium
GTCGAGATCAAGCATGTCGATATCGACGAGAGCATGATCCGCGCCATCGCCCAGCAAGCCGAGGCCGAACGTGCGCGGCGCGCGAAGGTGATTCATGCCGAGGGCGAACTGCAGGCCGCGGAAAACCTGGTGAAGGCGGCGGAACGCCTCGGCGGCGATCCGCGCGCGATCCAGTTGCGCTACCTGCAGACGCTGTCCGGCATGTCCCAGGATGGCAACGCCAAGACCATCGTCTTCCCGATGCCGATGGACGCGCTGGATCTGCTCAAGCGGTTCGCGAGCTAAGCGGGCTCGGCGGCTGCACCGGGGAGTCGTACTTCCCGGTCGGCCGTTGGCAGGGCGTGACGGTCGTGGGCCAGCATCACGACCGTGCGCCCGCGCAGCCAGTGGTCCAGATGGGCGCGGACGCGGTCGGCCGTGACCGCGTCCAGTCCCGCCAGCGGTTCGTCGAGCAGGACAATCGGCGGATCACGCAGCAGCACCCGGGCCAGTGCCAGTCGGCGCGCCTGACCGCCCGATAACCGCACGCCGTTCTCTCCCACCCAGGTGTACAGACCGTCGGCGAGACCGTCGACGAACGTACGCAGTTCGACCCCGGCGAGGACGTCGAGCAGTTGATCATCGCTGGCATCGGCCGCGGCAATGCGCAGGTTGGCAGCGATGGTGTCGGCGAAGATCTCGGTGCGCTGGGTGAGATAACCCATGCGCCCGTGCAGATCTGCCAGCGGCAATTGCGTCAGCGGCACACCCCCGAGCCTCACCACGCCGTGCTGCGGCTCCACCAATCTTGCGATCAGGTCTGCCAATGTCGACTTGCCGGCGCCGGACGGCCCCACCACCGCGAGCCGCTCACCGTCGGCAAGATCCAGCGCGAAGTGGTTCAGTGCCGGTTCATCGCCCGGCGCGTGGCGCACGACGACATCGTGCATCTCGATCCGATTGCCGGCGGGCATCGGCTGCGGGTCTGCCGCTTCCCGAATCGCCGGCTGCGTGGCCATCTGTGCATTCAGCCGACGGGCCGCGGCCCGGGTGCGGCCGAGCTGGAGAAAGCCGCCGGGGATGGGGGAGAGCCCCTCGGCCAGGGCCAGGACGGCGAGCGCCATGAGCACCACGATCGGCCCGCTGATGCGCTCATCGGCATGGAGTCCGAGCCCGAGGACCAGCGTCAGGGCGACGGCGAGATGGATGATCAGGCCCATGCCGGCTTCGCCGGCCGCGGCCAGGCGTGCGGAGCGGCGCTGGGCGGCGATCAATTCCTGCTGGCGCGCATCCAGTTGCGCGCGATGCCGGCCCAGTACGGCGAAGGCGCGCAGTTCGGCCAGGCCGCGAACATGGTCGACGAGACCACTGCGCAACTGCTCCACGTGCTCGCTGATGTGTTCGCCGAGTGCGACACCGGGGCGGGCGATGGCGAGGGTGAGGGCGGTGGTTGCGATCAGCAGGACTGCGGTGATGATCAGGCCCGTGATCGGTGCAGCGACACCGATGATCACGCCGACGAGCATGATGCCGAGCAGGCCGACGATCGGGGGCGCCAGGCAACGCAGGTAGAGCGTGTCCAGCGTATCGATGTCGGCCGTCAGGCGGTTGAGCAGGAGTGCACCGCGGAAGCGCGCGAGAGTGGCCGGGTCGAGCGGCGTGAGGCCGGCGAATACCCGCGTGCGCAGGTCGGCGAGCAGGCGCAGGACGGCATCATGGTTGTACAGACGCTCGAAGTATCGCGCCGCCGTGCGGGTGAGGGCGAAGAAGCGGATGCCGGCGCCGGGGACATAGATCTCCAGTCGTGCCTGTACGCCCGCGGCGAGCAGCATGGCGGTGACACCGGTGGCGGTGATGAACCAGCCTGACAGGGCGAGCAGACCGATCCCCGCGGCCACGGTCAGCAGCAGCAGCGCGGCGCCGATGGCCAGGCGCAGGCGGTAGGCGCGCAGCAGGGCGAGGTAGGGCCGCAGCTCATTCATGGTGACGCGCGCTCGTGGAGGCGGCCGCCCTCGATCGTGAGTACGCGGTCGACCATGGTGCGCACGCTCGGGTGATGGCTGGCGATCACCAGCGTGCGCTGCGTGGTGGCCAGTTGCCGCAAGGCGGTGAGCACGGCGGCCTCGGCGGCTGCATCGAGGTGGGCTGTGGGCTCGTCGAGCAGGAGCAGTGGGGCTGGCGCGAGGAAGGCGCGGGCCAGGGCGACCCGTTGTGCCTGGCCCCCGGACAGGCCGGTGCCATTCTCGCCGAGCATGGTCTCGAGGCCCTGCGGCAGGTCGCGGGCAAAGGCCATCACGCCGGCCTGTTCCGCCGCGCGCTCGATGGCCGCCGGCGCGGCATCCGGATCGGCCAGCGCGATATTGGCGCGGATGCTGGCGGCGATGACAAACGGGCGCTGCCCGACCCAGGCGACCGGCCCCGCCGTGCCGGGCGCCTGGCCGTCGATCGCGATGGTTCCGGCGTCCGGGGCCATGAAGCCGGCGAGGAGCTGCAGCAGCGTCGATTTGCCGCAGCCGGATGGGCCCACCAGGGCGATGCGTTCGCCGGCCGTCACCGTCAGGGCGAGGTTGTGGAACAGCGTCTCGCGTTCGTCGTGAGCGAATGCGAGGTCACGGATCTCGATGTGGCCGGTGCGGTCATCCGTGCCGGCATGATCGGCGGGCGCCGTTGCCGGGCCGGGTTGCTCCAGGAGCTCGCGCAGGCCGTCGGCGGCGCCCAGGGCAGCGGCGCGGTCATGGTAGTGCTGGGCGAGTGTGCGCAGCGGCTGGAAGTAGTCGGGGGCGAGCAGCAACACGAACAGACCGGAGAACAGGGTGAGCTCCGGGGCGTTGCCGAACTCGATGTAGCCGAGGAGGCCGAAGCCGACGTAGATGGCGACGGTGGCGATCGCGACCGAGGCGAAGAATTCCAGCACGGCGGAGGACAGGAAGGCGACACGCAGCGTGCGCATCGTGCGCTGGCGGTAGGTATCCGCCACCGCCTGCACCTCGTCGATTGCGGCCTCGGCGCGGCCGAACAGGCGCAGGGTCGACAGCCCGCGCACGCGATCGAGGAAATGGCCGGCGAGCCGCGTCACGGTCTCGAACTGCTGACGGTTCAGATGCTCCGCGCCCATGCCGACGATGGCCATGAACAGCGGGATCAGCGGTGCGGCGAGCAGCAGCAGGAGGGCGACAATCCAGTCCTGGGTGAAGGCGGTGATCAGGATGGCGGCCGGGATGCCCACGGCCACGATGCGCTGCGGCCGGTAACGGGCGAAATAACCGTCAACGGCGTCCACTTGTTCCAGGGCCCGGCTGGCGATACCGGCGCTGTGGCTGGCGGCGAGACGCACGGGCCCGAGGGCGCCGATCCGCTCCACGATCCGTGCACGCAGCCGCTCGCGGATGTCCGCCGAGGCCGCGATGCCGGCCGCCTGCTGCAGCCAGTGGCCGCCGGCACGGGCAATGGCCACGGCGACCAGTGCCAGCAGCAGTGGCGCGAGTTGGTCCAGTGAACGCTGTTCGGCGATTGCGCCGTGGACGATGGCGGCGATCAGGCCGGCCTGGGCGATGATCAGCGCGCCGGTGAGCAGGCCGGCCCCGGCGGCGACCCACAGCCACGCGCGTGCCGGTCCGATCAGGCCGTTGAGCCAGCGGGCATGGTCCGCGGTGGATGCCGCGCTCATGTGGCGTCAGCCGTGGACGATCCGCTCGGCCCGCAGTTGGCGATAGCGGCGTTCGCGGCGTTCCGGCACCGCACCCACCTCATCTTCGGCCTGCGTCCACAGATCGTCATCAAACTCCCCGGCCTCGATCTCCTGGCTGACTTGTTGTTCGGCCCGCCGCAGTGCCTGTCGCCGCCGGGCCTCCAGGGCCTCGTGGGCCATGCCTTCGCCCTCGGGATCGAGACCGGGGCTGCCGAACAGCGCCTGCGTCACGAAGGGAATGCGCCCGATCACCCACACGACGGAGCCACCCGTCGCGCCGAGGAGGGCCCCGTAGACCAGCAACACCAGCAGGGTGGCCGCACCGGCGCCGGGCGTTGGCCGCTCGCCGACGATCAGCGTGGCCAGCAGGATGGTCAGCGGCAGACCGATTGCCCCAACGACGGCGCCGAGCCCGAGTTGCCGGCTGAACGAGGCATGCCGCGGCAGGACATACGCGACCACGAGACCGGCGATGAAGGCAACAGCGATCAGGCTGAGCATGGCGCCTCCCGGCCTCGAGCCCGCGCGCGTCAGCCCGCGCCGGCGCGCGTCAACAAGCTGTAGCCGGCGTCAGTGGTAGCCGGCGTCCTCGGTCACCTTGCCGCGGAACACCCAGTAGGTCCAGGCGGTGTAGGCCAGGATGATGGGCGTGATGAACAGCACACCGATCAACAGGAACAGCTGCGAACCCGGATCGGAGGCGGCATCCCAGATGGTGTGGTCCGGGGGCACGATGTAGGGCCACTTGCTGACCAGCAGGCCGAGATAGGCGCAGATGAAGATGCCCATGGTCGCCACGAAGGGCAGGATCTCTTCGCGCTTGCGCACCGCCCGATACAGGATCCCGGCGAACAGTACCGCCAGGGCCGGCAGGATCCACAGGACGTGGAGTTGACCGAACCAGCGTTCGGCGACGAACTCGTCGACCAGCGGTGTCCACACACTGATGATCAGGAATACCGCCATGACCGCGGCGAGCAGCTTGGGCGTGATGCGATAGGCCCAGTCCTGCGTCGTGCCCTCGGTTTTCATGATGGTCCAGGTGGCACCGAGCAGGGCATAGCCCGCCACCAGGCCGAGCCCGGTAATCACGGTGAACGGCGTCAGCCAGTCGAGCGGCCCGCCGACATAGACGAATCCCTCGGTCTCGAATCCCTGGATGTAGGAGCCCACGACGGCTCCCTGGGCGAACGAGGCCACGGTCGAGCCACCGAAAAAGGACCAGTTCCACAGATAGCGGGATTTGGTCGCCTTGAACCGGAACTCGAACGCGATGCCGCGGAAGATCAGACCCGCGAGCATCAGGAATACCCCGATATACAGGGCCGGCAGGAACACCGAATACACCAGCGGGAACGCCGCCAGCAGGCCGGCGCCGCCGAGGATCAACCAGGTCTCGTTGCCGTCCCAGACCGGCGCCACCGAGTTCATCATGCCGTTGCGGCAGCTCTCGGTCGGTGCGAACGGAAAGAGGATGCCGACACCGAGGTCAAAGCCATCCATGAGGATGTACATGATCACGCCGAAGCCGATGATGACGCCCCAAATGATGGTCAGATCGATCAATTCCATGATGGCTTACCTCGCCGCCGACGGGCTGGCGTCGTTCTCCAGCGGTACTTCCGCCGCCGAGAACGGGCGCTTGGCCCGGTGGTGTTCGGGATGTTCGGTGGTCTCGACATGCTCCATGCCGACTTTCACGATGCGCGTGAGGTAGTAGACACCCGCCGCGAAGACCACACTGTAGACCAGCACGAAGCCGATCAGGGTGAACAGCGCCATGCCGCCCGTGAGCGAGGGCGTGAGCCCTTCGGCGTGGGTCATGATGCCCTGGACCAGCCACGGGGCACGGCCGACCTCGGTGACAAACCAGCCGGCGAGGACCGCGATGAAGGGGGTCGGGATCATCCACACCAGCGTCTTCTTGAACATCTGCGTGTTGTACAGGTTGCCGCGGAAACGCAGCCAGGCACTCCACAGGGCGACCGCGATCATCAGCAGGCCGAGCCCGACCATGATGCGGAATGACCAGAAGGTAATGCCCACGGGCGGGCGCTCGTCGGCCGCGACGTCGGTGAGGCCCGGGACCACGCCGTCCGCATCCTGCTTGAGAATGATGCTCGCCAGCTTGGGGATGCCGATTTCCAGATGATTGGTCTCGTTGGCCGCATCCGGGATGGCGAACAGGATCAGCGGTGCGCCGGCCTGCGACTCCCAGTGGCCCTCCATCGCGGCCACCTTGGTGGGCTGATTTTCCAGCGTGTTCAGGCCGTGCAGGTCACCAATGACCAGCTGCGCCGGTGCCAGGAACAGCAGCAGCCACATGCACATCGACAGCGCGCGCTTGTTGGCCTCGACCTCGCGGTTGCGCAGCAGGTACCAGGCGCTGACACCCGCGACCACGAAGCCGCCGGTCAGGAACGAGGCCACCACCATGTGCGAGAAGCGGTACGGGAACGAGCTGTTGAAGATCGCCTCGGTCCACGACGTCATGTGGAAGATGCCGTCCTGGAACTCCACGCCGGCTGGCGTCTGCATCCACGAGTTGGCGGACAGGATCCAGAACGAGGAGATGAACGTCCCCACTGCGACCATGATGGCCGAGAACAGGTGTACGCCGCGCGGTACCTTGTCGCGACCGAACAGCAGGATCCCGAGGAACGTCGCCTCGAGGAAGAAGGCGGTAACCACCTCATAGCTCAGAACGGGCCCGAGGAAGTTGGCCGAGGCATAGGAGAAGTTGCTCCAGTTGGTGCCGAACTGGAACGCCATGACAATGCCGGAGACCACGCCCATGCCGAAGACGACGGCGAAGACCTTGGTCCAGAACCTGGACAGCTTTTCCCACACGGGATTGCGCGTCTGGAACAGCAGGCCCTCGAGCACTGCAATATAGGACGCGAGTCCGATGGTGAACACGGGGAAAATGGCGTGGAACGACACCACGAACGCAAACTGGATGCGCGATAACAGCAGCGGATCGAGTTCCATCGATTCTTACCTCGGGTCGTGACGATTGGCCAGCGCTGCGAGGATGGCGCGGCACCCGTTCGCGAGCGCTGGCATGATACCAGTAGAGTGTGCCGCGGACTTGATCTCGATCAAGTGATCCGGTCACTCATGTCTGCTCCCGCCTATTCGTGATCGCGGCAGGCGCGGATGCTGCCGGGGCGATCAGCATGCGTCGAGATGTTACGTGATTTTGCGGATGGCATGATACGGCGCAACCCAGCAATCTAGCAGCCTGTCGGACTTGGGGCATCGGTCCGACAGGTTGCTGGCAGGCGTTCCGACTGGAGGATCCACTCGCCTCATGGGTGCTACCCCGATACCGCTGTCGCGTCCGTCGCCGTCCTGGTACTGGTTGGCCGGCCAGGTTGTCACCGCCGTGCTGTTGGCGGGCATCGGCGCCGCCGCGCTCAATTTCACCCTGGGCGATCCGGCGGTGCCGCTGATCTGGCCCGCCTCGGGGGTCGCGCTGGCGATGATCTACCGCCTCGGCCCCGGCACCATGGGCGTCGTTTTCGTGGTAACGGCAATCCTGCACCTGAGCTTCGGCTCCGGACCGGGCGAGGCCGTGCTGCTGGGCGGGGCGACTGCACTGTCCGGCTGGGTCGGCGCAAGATTGCTGCAGCACTTCGGCTTCGATCGCCACTTCCGGCGCCTGCGTGACGTGGCGCTGCTGGTCGTGATCGGCGGCGGCGTGACGTCCTTCGTCGGCGCCCTGGGCGGTGCGCTGGCAATGGTGGGTGTCGCCGAGAGCTTCCCCGAAATCCTCGGCATCTGCTGGGCGGCCGACTCGATCGGCCTGCTGCTGCTGGCGCCGCTGCTGCTGACGGCCGGCCCCGGTCGCGAACCTGCGACGGTGGACATTACATCCCTGCTTTGGGTCGCGGGGGGGGGTGCGCTGGTGGTGCTGGTGTATGCCACGGGACTGCCGGATACGGTGGCCCTGCCGCTGTCGTACGTCGTGTTTCCCTACGCCATGCTGGTGGCGCTGCGCTGTTCGCCTGCCGTGACCATGGCCACCGTGGCGGTCATGGCGGCCATCGCCCTGGCGTGCACCGGGGCGAACAAGGGCCCGTTCGCGCTCGCCGGCATGCCGCTCGATGTGTTTTCGCTGCACGCCCATCTGGCGATGCTGGCCTTGACGGCGCTGATGCTGGCGAGCATGCGCGCCGAGCGCGACGCCGCCGAGCAGCGGTCGCGCGAACATCTGAGCGCGCTCGCACGGGCCGGGCGGCTTGACGCCATGTCGATGATGGCCGCGGGCATTGCCCACCAGATCAATCAGCCGCTGTGCGCCGTGACCAGCTATGCCCAGGCCGCGCGCCGCATTCTGCGCGACGGCAAGCCGACGCATGAGCTCGACCGTGCGCTGGAGCGGATCATTGCCGGCAACGAAAAGGCTTCGGATATCGTCCGCCGCATCCGTACCTTCCTGCGCTCCGGCGAGAGTGAGCGCAGCCGCGAGGACGCGCGTGAACTGATTCGCGAAAGCGTGGATCTGGTGCGGCCCGAGTACCGCCGCCAGGGGGTGCGTCTGGAGACCGATTGCACGGATACGCCGCTGCCGGTGGAGGTGGACGCCGTGGCCCTGCGTCAGGTGCTGGTCAATCTGCTGCAGAATGCGCTGGAGGCGGTCGCTGCCGGTGAGCAGACGAATACCGGCTGGGTCCGCGTGGTGGGCCGTCGCCGGGGGCCGCCGGATGAAGTCGAGATCACGATTACCGACAACGGCCCGGGCCTGCCCGGTGGTGATCGTGAACGCCTGTTCGAGCCGCTGGTCACCCACCGTGCCGACGGGACCGGCCTCGGCCTCGCCATTGCGCGTTCACTGGTGGAAGCACATGACGGCATACTCACGGCCGAGGATGCGGCGGGGGCGGGTGCGCTCATGCGCGTGAAGCTGCCTGCAGCGCCGGGACAAGCGGGGGAAAAGCATGAGTGAACGCGAACTGGTGTTTCTGGTCGATGATGATCACGACGTCCTGGATGCGGTGTCGTTCCTGCTGTCGACGGATGGCTACCGGGTGGAGACCTTCAGCGAGCCTCAGGCGCTGCTTGAGCGCGTTTCGGGCGAGGACGCCGGCTGCCTGATTCTCGACGTTCGCCTGCCGCACATGAATGGTCTTGAATTGCAGGATCGCTTGCGTGCTCAGGGCGTGCGCATGCCGATCATCTTCATCACCGGTCACGGGGATATCCCCATGGCGGTCAAGGCGGTGAATGCCGGCGCGCTCGATTTTCTCGAGAAGCCGTTCGATGACAACCAGCTGCTGGCCATTGTGGGTCAGGGCATGGAGCAGGACCGCGAGCGGCGCGCACACGAGCGCGAGCTTGCCGGTATCGAGAAGGCGATCGACTCGCTTACCCCGCGCGAACGCGAGGTCATGGAAGAGATCCTGCGGGGCAAGCTGAACAAGATCATCGCCGCCGATCTCGACATGAGCGTGCGCACGGTCGAGGTCCACCGCGCCCGCGTGCTGGAGAAGCTTGGCGCCCGCAACGGCTCGGACATGGTCCGCCTGGTGCTGTCCAGCGATCGCTACCGCGACTGGAGCCCGTAACGCCATCGTGCTGGTGCCCGGCCCGTCTTCTGTTTCGGGCCCGCCAGCGAGGCCGCGGTGTTCCGGCGCTTCAGTCCTGCCGCCGGGCCTCGAATTCCAGCATGATATCGACCTCGTCGCCGACCAGTTCGTCCTCCAGCGCGTAGGTCATGCCGTACTCACTGCGCTGGATCGTCCCGCGCAGCGAGGCGCCGAGGACGTAGGGCGGGCTGGAGAAGAGGCCGCCGCCCATGGGATATTCATCGATGCGGTTGATGGTGATATCCAGTTCGATCTCGCGGGTGGTGCCCAGCAGCGTGAACTCACCCTGTAGTTTGCCGGCTTCCGGGTCGTAATCCGTGGCCCGGAAGTGCATCTCCGGATATTCCTCGACGTGGAGAAAGTCGTCGTCACGGACGTGATCGTCGCGCCCCTCGTGATTGGTGAATACACTGTCACTCTGAATGGTCACTTCACCCGAGTGCAGCACATCGTTTTCTTCGTCGTAGACGAACTCGCCACTGGCATCGAGAAACATGCCGAACTGCTGCGCATAGCCCGCGTGCGATACCTCGAACGCGATCGAGAAGTGTTCGTCGTCAATGACCCAGCGGTCACCGTCGGCCATCGCGGTGAGCGGTGACATCGACAGCGCGGCAACTACGGTGGCACCCACCGCGATGGGGGCGGGACGGCAACGTGGAGAAAGTGCGATCATCGGGAACCTCCGGTTTCGGTATCGAGAGCGGGAGCCGCCAGCAGCCAGCGGACATCGATGGCGAACGAAGCGGTGAGCAGGGCAAGCGTCAGTGCGGCGACCGCGGTTGCGAGCGTGGTGCCGACGACCGGTGCCAGGCAGAAGATCAGCGCCGCGATCTGGATCACGCAGATTGCCTTGCGCCGCCAGCTCGGCGGCAATGGCTGGCGCAGCGCCGGCAGGATCAGGGCGGCGCCGACAAAGAGGTAACGCATGAGCCCGATCAGCAGGATCCAGCCGCCGACCTTGCCGAGGCTCCAGATCAGGCCACAGAGGATCAGCATGAACAGCGCATCGAGCTCCATGTCGAAGCGGGCGCCGAAATCCGTGGCAGCGGCACGGGCGCGGGCAACCCAGCCGTCGACGCCGTCCAGCAGCAGCGCCACGATGGCGACGGCGAGGAGCAACCAGCCATGATCGGCGATTCGATCCGGGTAGGGCAGCAGACCGGCAAGGCCGGCCACCAGCATCGCGCGTACCAGGGTGATGCGATTGGCCGGACCCAGACCCCGGGGCTGGCGTTCGACGGGTGCGCTCACGCCCACCGGCACGACAATCAGGACCAGCACGGCCAGCGCCAGGGCCACGCCGAAGGTTGGCAGTCCGCCAACCTGGTGCAGGCCGATTGCGAGCACGACCGCCAACCCCAGCAAGGCTGCGACATCCGTCAGGCGGATCAGGGCGTTGGTGTGCATGGCGGTTCGCGTGATTCCGGGCCCAAGTTTATTGTACGCGCAGCGTCATTGTACGGTTTTCGCCGGCGAGCGCTGAATGGAGTCGCGTTGCGGGTCGGGCGGGTGTCCCGGTGAGTGGGCGGACACCATGACGGCTACTGCAGCGCGCGCGTTCCAGGTGCGGGAGCCCGGCGTCGGCGAGCTCGTCGATGTCACCCTCCCCGTACCGTCCGCCGACGACGTGCTGGTGCGCACGCATTACAGCGGGATCAGTCGCGGTACGGAACGGCTCGTGTTCAACGGGCGCGTGCCGGCAAGCGAACACGAGCGCATGCGGGCACCGTTCCAGCGCGGTGATTTCCCGGCGCCGGTGATCTATGGCTACAGCAATGTGGGTGTGGTCGAACAGGGGCCAACGGCCTGGGTCGGTCAGCGGGTGTTCTGCCTTTATCCGCATCAATCCGTCTACGTCGTGCCCGTCGCCAGCGTGATCGCGCTGCCGTCGGATCTGCCACCCGCGCGTGCGGTGCTGGCGGCCAACATGGAAACCGCGATCAATGCCCTCTGGGATGGCGCGCCGCGGATCGGCGACCGGATCAGCGTGATCGGCGGTGGCACGCTCGGCTGCCTGGTCGCGGCACTCTGTTCGCGGGTTGCGGGTACCGATGTCCAACTGATCGATACCGATCCGGCGCGCGCGGACGTGGCCCGCGCGCTCGATGTCGCCTTCCGCGCGCCGGCCGATGCGGACACGGATCGGGATCTCGTGTTCCATGCCAGTGCGACCCAGCCCGGCCTGCGGCAGGCGCTTGCCGTGGCCGGCAACGAGGCCCTGGTGCTGGAATTGAGCTGGTACGGCGACACCGAGGTGCAGCTGCCGCTGGGCGCGGCATTCCATGCCCGCCGCCTGACGCTGCGCTCGTCGCAGGTGGGCCAGATCGCGCCGGCGGCCGCTCGCCGGCGCAGCCATGCCGAGCGTCTGGCGCTGGCCCTGGATCTGCTGCGCGATCCGGTGTTCGACCGACTCATCGATGGCGACAGTGCATTCCATGAGCTGCCGGCGACCATGGCGGCCATCGCCGCCGGTGGTCAGGGCGTCTTGTGTCATCGTGTCCACTATCACGACCCGTGACCGCCACGGGTTACCGGCAAGGAGCAATATGTTCAGCGTCAATGTTCGCGATCAGATGATGATTGCCCACAGTTTCCGCGGCGAGACGTTCGGGCCCGCGCAGCAGTTGCACGGAGCCACCTATGTCGTCGATGCCACGTTCCTGCGGCCATCGCTCGATGCGGATGGTGTCGTGGTTGATATCGCACGCGCTACCAGCGTGCTCCAGGACATCCTCGCCGATCTCAATTATCGCAATCTGGATGAACATCCCGATTTCGTGGGCCGCAACACCACCACCGAATTCCTCGCCCACGAGGTCTACGCCCGGCTCGTCGCCCGCGTGCAGGCGGGCGACCTGGGGGAGGGCGCGCGGGCGCTGACCTTCATCCGGGTTACGCTGCATGAATCCCATGTGGCGTGGGCGGCTTACGAGGGCCCGGTGCAGCCGGGCGTCGAGGGGTGACAAGCATGGACATCCATTTCCTGGCCCCGGGCGATCCCGCCGAACGCACTGGCGGGCATATCTACAATCAACGCCTGCTGGCCGAACTGCAGGCGCATCACGGCCAGGTTCGCTATCAATCCCTGCCGGGCGACTACCCCGAACCCGATGATGCGGCCCGCACGGCTGCCCGCGATGTTCTCGCCGGAATTGCCGACGATGCGATCGTGGTGATTGACGGCCTGGCACTGGGCGGCATCCCCGACGAGGTCGAGGCGGAGGCCGAGCGCCTGCGCATCGTCGGCCTGGTGCATCTGCCGCTGGCGGCGGAGTTCGGGCTTGCCCGCGAGCTGCTCGAGGCACGCGGGCGCGCGGAACAACGGGCCCTGATGGCCTGCCGACGAATCATTGCCAATAGCGAGTTCACCCGCGATCAACTGCGGGCGCGCGGGTTCGGCGCAAACAGCATCGACGTGGTGGTACCGGGAACGGATCCGGCACCGCTGGCGGCGGGGACAGCCCCCGCCGCGCCGCTGCATCTGCTGTGCGTTGCCGCCCTCACGCCGCGCAAGGGGCAGGATCTGCTGGTCGATGCGCTCTGCGGGTTGATCGATCTGGACTGGCGCTGCGAGCTGGTTGGCAGCCTGGAGCGTGACCCGGCGTTCGCGGCGGATGTTCGCCAGCGCGTGGAGGCCGCCGGGTTGGGCGACCGCATCACCTTCGCCGGCGAACTTGCGGGCGCCGAGCTGGAAGCCGCCTGGGCGCGCGCCGATCTCGCCGTGCTCGCATCACGCTACGAAGGGTTCGGCATGGTGCTGACCGAGGCCGTGGCACGCGGCCTGCCGGTGGTCGCCACGGCTGGCGGCGCCGTCGCCGAGGCGCTGCCGACCGGTACCGGCGTACTGGCCGCGCCGAGTGACGTAACGGCGTTGCGCGCGGCGCTGTTCGAGGTCATGGCGGATCCGGAGCGGCGCGCCGCGCTGGTCGCCGGCGCGCAGGCCGCGCGACCGGCGCTGCCGGACTGGCCGACACAGGCCGAGCGTTTCCACGCTGCGCTGGAGCGTACTGGCGGATGAGTGCATTTGCGGCGGACTGGCTGGCGCTGCGCGAGGCCGCCGACGCCGCTGCGCGTGACCGAACCCTGACGGGGCAATTGGCGACCAGCCTGCATGGCCCGTTGCGGGTGGTCGATCTGGGTGCCGGCACGGGCGCGAATCTGCGCTATCTGGCGCCGCGGCTCGCCGGGCCGCAGCATTGGTACCTGCTCGACCACGATCCCGCACTGCTGGCCCATGCGCGCCGGCGCTGCAGCGACGTGCACGCGGCGGACGGCCGTGCCGTCACGGTCAGCGAACAGTGCTGTGATCTGACCCGGACGCCGCCGGCCGATTGGCCCGCGGCCGATCTCCTGACGGCCTCCGCGCTGCTCGATCTGGTCGGGCGGTCGTGGTTGACCCGTCTGGCGCGGCAAGCGGCCCGGCGCCGCTGTGCGGTCCTGCTGACACTGAGCTACAGCGGCGCGATGGACTGGCAACCGGCAGACGCCGTCGACGCTGCCCTGGTGTCGGCGTTCAATGCCCATCAACAGGCACAACGGCCGTTCGCGGAGCCGGCGCTGGGACCGCGCGCGGCGGCCGCCGCAGCAGCGGATCTGGCAGCGGCCGGACTGCAGGTCCGACAGGCCGCCAGCGACTGGCACCTGGGGCCCGGCCAGTCCGAACTGCTGGCGGCGTTGATCGACGGTTGGGTGGCCGCGGCCAGCGAACAGCAACCCGCCCGGGCCCAGCGCTTTCACGCCTGGGGGGAGCGGCGCCGACAGCAGCTTGCCGAGCAGGCATTGACGGCCCGGGTCAGTCATGTCGATGTGCTCGCGCTGCCGGAATCCGCGGTGTGAGTGATCGCGCCCGCTGGTTGCTGCGACTGGCCGTCAGCGCCGGTGTGCTGGCGCTGGTTCTGGGCCTGGTGGACGTTGCGGAAATCGTCGCCCGTCTGCGCCGGCTGGAACCCCAGTGGATCATCGCAGCGGTCGCACTCAGCGTACTCCAGGTGGCGGTGTCGGCCTGGCGCTGGCAGTTCACGGCGCGGCGTCTCGGCATCGCGCTGCCGCTGGGGCGCGCACTGGGCGAATACTATCTGGCGACCTTCCTCAACCAGGTGCTGCCTGGCGGTGTGACCGGTGACGCCGCCCGCGCCTGGCGCCACGGTCGGGCCACGGCGAATCTGGGGCCGGCCGTGCGCGCGGTGATGATCGAGCGCGCATCGGGGCAGTTGGTGATGCTCGCCACCGCGCTCCTGGCGGTGTGGTGGTTTCCCGATGTGCTCGCGCAGCTGTCCCCGCTCTGGGTCGGGCTCGGGTTTGCGGTTGGGGTCGCGCTGGTGGCCCTGCTGCTGTTGCGCCGGCGCCCGGGCATGGTGACGGCGTTTCGTGCGGATCTCTGGCAGGCCCTGCTGGCACCCCGGGCGCTGCCGTTCCAGCTCCTGACCTCGCTGCTGGTCGTGGCCAGCTATATCGGCGTGTTCTGGCTCGGCGCGCGGGCCATCGGTGCCGCCGGCGACCCCGCTGTGCTGTTGCCCCTGATCCCGCTGGTCCTCCTCGCCATGCTCATCCCGCTGAGCATCTCCGGGTGGGGCTTTCGTGAAGGCGCGGCGGCGCTGCTGTGGCCGCTCGCCGGCCTGCCGGCGAGCGAGGGGGTGGCCGTATCGCTGGTCTACGGCGGGCTGGTATTGCTGGCCAGCCTGCCCGGGGCGTTGGTGCTGATCCTGTGGCCGGATGGCGCGGCGCGCTGATGAGCGTTCAGGGAGTGCCGGTCAGGCAGTAGCCGCGGCAGCGTGCAGGGCGTTCATGCCTGCACCCCAGGGGCCAGATCGAAGAGGACGTCCGCACCCATGTCGAACCGCCGACAGGATGGGCGCCGGGCGGCGTCCAGCGAGTCGATGGTGGGCAGCGTGAAGGCATCGCGCCCCGAGCCGATGATGAGGGGGGCGACCGTGACATGGAGGCGATCCAGCAGGCCCGCGGCCAGGAAGCGCGACACGGTGATCCCGCCGCCTTCGACCAGAATCCGACCCAGACCGCGCTCCGCCAGCACGCCGATGATGGCGGCGGGGGCCAGTCCATCGCGGGTGTGCGGCACGGCCACGCACTCGGCGACTCCGGGGGCCTCGCGCGGTTGGTCGGCCGGGTGGAGCAGCAGCGTGGGCGCAGCCTGATCGTGGAACACGCCGAGGTGTTCCGGCACGCGACCATGGGTGTCAACAATGACGCGCGTCGGATTCTCGCCGTCCGTTCGGCGTACGGTCAGCGCGGGGTCGTCGCTCGTTGCCGTCCCGGCGCCAATGACGACGGCATCGGCCAGCGCACGCAGACGATGCAGGTGCAGCAGATCCTCCGGGCCGGTGATGTACCGCGACGCGCCGGATTCGGTGGCGATGCGACCATCGAGGCTTTGCCCGAGCTGCGCGAAGACACAGTGCGAACCGCGGAGGCAGAGGGGCACATAGAGATCGAGGAGCTCGCCGGCTTCGGCGCTGATCGTGGCGTTTGTGGACCAGCTGCCATCGCGCTCGACGGTGAGCCACGCGCCGGAATCGACCGGCAGGTCGAGCGGCAGGCCGCGGGCCGCGATGTGGCCGGGAAGGCCGCGCAGCGCGCTCCATGCCGATGTGACGTCGATCTCTGCACAGGTCTGCATGCGATTTCCCGACCGGCGACGGTTTCGCCGGGGTCTGTGCGGCCCGGTGATTGCACCGGCATGTGTGCTTGTATCCGAACTTCCTTCGCGGAAGGTCGCGTAACGGATGGCGCGGACGAAGGGTAGTGGATTGCCCGGATCAGCAAAAGTCGGCGGCGCGCTGGATTCCCTGTCGCGGCAACAGCGTTGTCACTGCTCCTCGGGCCATGTGCGCCGCGCCGTCGCGGCGATCACGTCAGCGAGTCCAGCCGCATAGTGCTCGACGAGTGTGCGCCCGATCGCGGCGGAACCGAGCGTCGGGTTGCCGATGACGCCCGTGTCGTCGAGGTCCTCCGCGCGCCAGGCCATCGGGCTGGGCATCTGCCCGCTGACGTGCCGGCTGGTGATCGCGGCGGCAGGACGGATCGCGTCGGCGCGCACCGCTTGCGGGTGCAGCGCCAGCATCAGCGAGGTCTCGAGTGCGCCACCATGCAGGCCGTCGCGGCGTTCATCGGCCGGCAGCAGTCCGTCCGGAATGGGCATGCGGAAGTAGTCGGCCTGCACCACGAGCATGCCATGTTCATCCCGCAGCGCCAGAGCGGCGATGCCGGCCGCGTGGCCATTGCCGCCGTGGCTGTTGCAGAGCACGAGCCGTCGTACTCCGGTGTTGGCGATGCTGCGGCCGATGTTGCGGATGCAATCGATCAGGGCGAGGGGGCCGATGTCGAGCGTGCCGCTGAACCCACTGTGCTCCGGGCTGGCGGTGACGGCCAGCGGCGGCAGCACCAGCGCATCGGTCGATGCCGGCAACTGCCTGCAGGCCGCTTCCAGCAAGCCGAGATTGATATCGAGATCGGTCGACAGCGGCAGGTGATCGCCATGCTGCTCGACCGCGGCCAGCGGCAGGACCGCCACCAGCTGCGCCTTGTCACGGGCGGCGATCTCCGCGCTCGTCTGATTCTGCCACCAGGGGATCTGTGCCGTCATCGCCGCGCAAGAATCCACCCTCGCGGCACCGGGCGTCAACTGGTTCGAGGTGGCTGCCACGGGGTGCGGGCAGTATGCTGACCGGCATTGCCAAGGGAGGAAGCAGCGTGGGTTCGAAGCCGGGAGATTCGCCAGCAGATCCAGTTGACACGCTCGGCCTGATGGCCGACACCGCCTCGGGCCTGGCGCGTGACGCACTCGAGAAGTACATCGGTGCGGAGCTGCGCAAGCATCGCCAGCGCGCGGGCTTCACGGTCGCCGGCCTGGCGCGGCGGGCGAGTCTGTCGCAGGGCATGTTGTCGAAGATCGAGAATGGCCAGACGTCCCCCTCGCTGGCGACCCTGGGGGCACTGGCGGAAGCGCTGGCGATCCCGCTGTCGGTGCTGTTCTCGCCGCTCGACAAGAGCCGCGATGTGTCGTTCGTGCCGGCGGGGCAGGGGCTGGAGATCGATCGCCGCGGCACACGTGCCGGCCATGTCTACGAGCTGCTGGGGCATGGTGTGCGCGGGCCGGTCGGTGTGGAGCCGTACATGATCACGCTGTCGGAGGAGTCGGACAGCTACCCGGACTTCCAGCATGAGGGCGTCGAGTTCATCCACATGATCGCGGGGCGGCTGGTGTATCGCCACGGCGATCAGACCTTTCCGATGGGGCCGGGCGATTCGCTCTTTTTCGACGCCATCGCGCCGCATGGCCCGCTGGACCTGGTGGAATTGCCCTGCCGTTATCTCTCGATCATCAGCTATGAGCGCACGCCCCGCGGTGATGGTGGGGGTGATGGTGGGGGTGATGGCGGGGGAGATGGCACGGGTGGGGAGGGTTGATGTAATTCCCTCTAGGAAACTATTATTCCTTCCAGTAAACTCTGATCCGAACAGCGACGCGCGCTGCCAACATGGAGTCGATCCCGATGTGCGGAATCGTCGGTCTCTATCTGAAGAATCCCGAACTCTACCCCCGACTGGGCGAGCTGTTCGCACCGATGCTGATCGAAATGACGGATCGCGGTCCGGACAGTGCGGGCATCGCGGTGTACCGCGAGCAGGACGGCGTGGGCACCAAGGTCAGTGTTTATGCCGGTGATGACAACCACGACTGGGACGCCCTCGCGGCCCGCATGACGGCCGACCTCGGTGTCCAGGTGTCAGCCTGGCGCAACTCGACCCATGCCCTGTTGAGCACGGCGGAGGCCGACACCGATCTGCGCGGCTGGCTGGTGCGCGAATGTCCCGAGCTGCGCGTGATGAGCTCGGGCGCGGCGCTGGAGATCTACAAGGAGGTCGGGCTGCCGGCCACCGTGCTCGAGCGCTTCGGCATCGCGTCGATGGGGGGCTCTCACGCCATCGGTCATACGCGCATGGCGACAGAGAGCGCCGTTACGACCGAGGGTGCGCATCCATTCAACACCGGCAATGATCTGTGCCTGGTGCACAACGGCTCGCTGTCGAACCACAACCGCCTGCGTGACTGGCTGCGGCGCAATGCCGGGCTGCGTTTCCAGACCGAAAACGACAGTGAAGTGGCAGCTGCCTATCTTACCTGGCGCCTGCGCGAGGGTGACTCGATGGATCAGGCGCTGGAGCGCGCGCTTGACGATCTCGACGGTTTCTACACCTTCGCCATCGGGACCCGCAGCGGCTTCTCGGTGTTGCGGGATCCGATCGCGTGCAAGCACGCCATCATGGCCGAAACCGACGACTGGGTCGGCATGGCCACGGAATACCGCAGCCTCGCGCAGCTGCCCGGCGCGGAGAAGGCCCGCATCTGGGAGCCCGAACCCGCAACCATCTACTCCTGGGGGGCGTCGTGACCATGGAGACACTGGATCTCGCCAAACTCGATGTCAGCGCGGTCAATCGGCGCCTGCAGGGGCGTGAGGGCGACCCGGACATCAATGCATTCGAGGTGCTCAATCCGCAGGGCGCCCATACCATCGCGGCCGGCATCAATCGGCCGATCGATGTCCACATCCGGGGTCACGCTGGCTATTACTGCGCCGGCATGAATCAGCAGGCGCGGGTGACCATCGAGGGCAATGCCGGGGTCGGCGTGGCCGAGAACATGATGTCGGGCGAGGTCCGCGTGACCGGCTACGCCAGCCAGTCCGCCGGTGCCACCGGCCATGGCGGGCTGCTGGTGATCGAGGGCAATGCCAGTGCGCGCTGCGGGATCTCCATGAAGGGGATCGACATCGTGGTCGGCGGCTCGGTCGGTGCGATGTCGGGATTCATGGCGCAGTTCGGCACGCTGGTGGTGCTGGGCGATGCGGGCGTCGACCTGGGCGACTCGATCTATGAGGCGCGGGTCTATGTGCGCGGCAAGGTGGCCCGCTGCGGGGCGGACTGCGTGGAGAAGACCATGGAGGACGAGCACCGTGAACAGCTGCGCGACCTGCTGCGACGGGCCGGCTTCGATGCCGACCCCGACGAATTCCGCCGTTATGGTTCAGCGCGGAAACTGTACAACTTCAAGGTCGGCAACATCGGCTACT
The DNA here is from genome assembly GCA_964545695.1 of uncultured Ectothiorhodospiraceae bacterium. Lineage (GTDB taxonomy): Bacteria > Pseudomonadota > Gammaproteobacteria > XJ16 > Halofilaceae > Halofilum. Next base: position 19,353 of record CAZJGZ010000006.1, read on the forward strand.
ACTGAGGGCGCCTGACAATGGATGAACGCAAGATTCGCGAATCGGCGACCTTCCCGCCGCACGTTATCGCCGAGATTCAGCGCGCGGCGTCGGAAGGCCTCTACTACATCCGTGGCTCCGGCGCGAAACGCCGGGTGCCGAACTTCGACGACCTGGTCTTTCTCGGCGCCTCGGTATCGCGCTATCCGCTGGAAGGGTATCGCGAGAAATGCGACACCGATGTCGTCATCGGCGGCCGTCATGCCAGCAAGCCGATTCATCTGGATATCCCGATCACCATCGCGGGCATGAGCTTCGGTGCCCTGGGCGCCAACGCCAAGGAGGCGCTCGGCCGGGCGGCGACCGCGATGGGCACGAGCACGACGACCGGTGATGGCGGCATGACCGAGGAGGAGCGCAATTCCTCGCAGACCCTCGTCTACCAGTATCTGCCGTCGCGCTATGGCATGGAGCCGGACCAGCTGCGCAAGGCCGATGCCATCGAGGTCGTGGTCGGCCAGGGTGCGAAGCCGGGTGGCGGCGGCATGTTGCTGGGGCTGAAGATCACCGAGCGCGTCGCGCAGATGCGCACGCTGCCCCAGGGTATCGATCAGCGCAGTGCCTGCCGCCATCCCGACTGGACCGGGCCCGATGACCTGGAAATCAAGATCCGCGAACTGCGCGAGATCACCAACTGGGAAAAGCCGATCTACGTCAAGGTCGGTGCCACCCGCACCAAGTACGACACCATGCTGGCGGTGAAGGCCGGCGCCGACGCCATCGTGCTCGACGGCATGCAGGGCGGCACGGCCGCCACCCAGACCTGTTTCATCGAGGATGTGGGCATCCCGACGTTGCCGGCGTTGCGCCAGGCCGTCGATGCACTGAAGGAAATGGGCATGCATCGCCAGGTGCAGCTCATTGTCTCCGGTGGCATCCGTACCGGCAGCGACGTGGCCAAGGCACTGGCAATGGGCGCCGACGCGGTGTCGATCGGCATGGCGGCCCTGATGGCGCTGAACTGCAACGCGCCGATCCATGAAGAGGATTACCACGCGCTCGGCACGCGCCCGGGCTCCTGTCATCACTGCCATACCGGCAAGTGCCCGGTGGGTATCACCACTCAGGATCCCGAGCTGGAGAAACGCCTCGATCCGGAGCGTGCTGCCCAGCGTCTGCAGAACTATCTGGCGACGTTGACACTGGAGTGCCAGACGCTGGCACGTGCCTGTGGCAAGTCGCACGTGCACAACCTGGAGCCGGAGGATCTGGCCGCGCTGACCATGGAGGCAGCCGCCATGGCACGGGTGCCGCTTGCCGGCACGGACTGGATACCGGGGCAGGGCGGGTTATAGCCCTGTATGACCGGATAACGGGTACAAACATCCGCCTGGCGCCCGCATCGGCGAGCTGGCAACAACACCCGACAAGGGGGTAGCAAGACATGACTGGAAAGCTCGAGGAATTCGCCAAGAAGAACGACATTCGCTATTTCCTGTTCAACTTCACCGACCTGATGGGCGTGCAGCGCTCCAAGCTGGTACCGGCCTCGGCCGCACCGGGCATGGAGCGCTCCGGCGCCGGCTTCGCCGGCTTTGCCAGCTACCTCGATCTCACGCCCGCCCATCCCGACATCTTCGCCGTCCCCGATCCCGACAGCCTCGTGCAGCTGCCCTGGCAGCCCGATGTCGCGTGGGTGGCCGGTGACCTCTACCTCGACGACGAGCCGCTGGAGCAGGCCCCGCGTTGGGTGCTGCAACGTCAGGTTGACCGCGCCATGGAAGCCGGGTTGCGACCGAAGACGGGTGTCGAGGCGGAATATCATCTGATCAATGCCGATGGCACCGATGTCTCCGACCCGGCGGACGTTTCAGCCAAGCCCTGTTACGACCAGCAGGCAGTAATGCGGCGTTATCACGTCATCGCCGAAATCTGCGATTACATGCAGCAGCTCGGCTGGGAGCCCTACCAGAACGACCACGAGGACGCGAATGGTCAGTTCGAGATGAACTGGGCCTTCGATGACGCGCTGGTGACAGCGGATCGCCACGCCTTCTTCAAGTTCATGGTCAAGTCGATCGCGGAAAAGCACGGCCTGCGCGCCACCTTCATGCCCAAGCCGTTCGCGGCGCTGACGGGCAACGGCATGCATGTGCATCTGTCGCTGTGGGATTCCGCTGGTCGAAAGAACCGCATGGAAGATGACAACGACGAGCTGGGTCTTTCCAGTCAGGCGTATCAGGTGATCGGAGGCCTGATCCAGCATGCGGAAGCCATGTGTGCCCTGACCAATCCGACGGTCAACAGCTACAAGCGCATCAATGCGGCGCCGACGCTGTCGGGATCCACCTGGGCGCCGAATACGGCGACCTGGGCCGGCAACAACCGCACCCACATGGTCCGGGTGCCCGATCCGGGCCGGATCGAGTATCGCCAGCCGGATGGCGCGTGTAATCCCTACCTGGTGCAGGCCGCCGTGATCGCGGCAGCCCTGGATGGCATCGAAAACGAGCGCAAGCCGGGCAAACGCCTGGATATCAACATGTATGCCGATGGGCACAAGGTACGGGCAAAGCGTCTGCCGCTTTATCTGATCGACGCGCTGCGCGCGCTGGATCGCAACAAGGCGCTGCGGTCGGCGCTCGGTGACGACTTCTGCAGTGCCTACATCAATCTGAAAACGGCGGAATGGAACGAGTACTCGCGCGTCCTGACCGACTGGGAACGCGAGCACACGCTGGACTGCTGAACACGGTCGCAGGCATGGAGGGTGAATGGACGCACCCTGACTCGCCATGCAGGGGGGCTCCGGGTTGGTCCCGGGGGTATGAGGGCGCTTGCAGCGCTCGACCAACAGCAGCGGGTTTGCGCGGGGAACGTCGCAATCAGCTGCACCTTACCGTGAACGGGACGGGGTTTGTGGTTCGGCCGCATGCCGGATCCACAATGCATCGACCTGGCCGCGAGGGATTACTGCAGGCGAAAACGAAGGCACCGGTGCCGGACGGGCACATGCCATGCCCGCGCCGTCGCAACCTGATCAGTACCTTCCGCCACAGGGACGCCCCTGCAGCCGAGGGGCTGGTCCATGGCGACATCTTTCTGTCGCAGTCACGGGAGGCAACATGAAATCATCAATGCTGAAAAGTTTTCCCATCCTGGTTCTGCTCTGCATTGTCGGCATCCTCGCTGCACCTGCGGCCGTCGCGGAATACGCGACGGCAACCGGTGCCCAGGGGCTGACAGCGGATACCACGCATCTGCACGACGAGATGTTCAAGTTCGGCAAGACCATGGACGTCTGGTTCATGCTCATGCTGGTCGCGTTCCTCATGCTCTTCATCAAGAAGTTCGAGTGGGGGATCTGTCTGGCGACCATGCTGGTACTGGCCGGCAGTTTCATCACGCACACGGCCATCCTGCAGTTCGGCTTTGGCGCCGAGTGGAGCCAGGATCTCGTCATCCTGAGTATTTTCTGTTCGATCACCGTGGTGATCGCAATCGGCATGTTCCTGGGTACCATCAAGATGTGGCAGTACCTGCTGGCGGGCGCGTTGTTCGCGCCGGCATGGGTGGCCATCGACTGGTTCATGTTCGGATTCCTGGAAGGCGTGGTCGACCCCGGTGGATCGATTCTGGTGCATATGGTCGCGGCCTACTGGGGCTGGGGTGTGATCCTCGCACTCCAGGAAAAGCGTGCGTTCGATGAGCCAGCGGAAACGACTACCCACAGCGTTTCGTTCGTGTGGCTGGCGGCCATGCTGCTGTTCGTGTTGTGGCCTTCGTTCGTTACCGCGCTGTTGCCGGCGGATCAGACCAACTGGGGCATGTTTACCGCGTACATGGCGGGCCTGGGTTCCGTGATCTCGGCCTATTTCACCTGCGTCTGGCTGCAGAAGCGGGTGGATCCGCTGGTCTACGCCTACGCCCTGCTGGCCGGCATGGTCGCGATCGGCTCGCCGCTGGTCTCGGTCGATCCCTGGACGGCGCTGGGTATCGGTCTGGTAGCCGGTGCCGCCTCGGTCATCTCGTTCGTCAAGCTGCATGACTGGCTGGCGAAGAAGACCGGCGTACTGGACGTGATGGGCGTGCACAACCTTCACGGTATTCCGGGCATCATTGGCGGTGTGGCGGGCGCGATTTTCGCGGCCGGCATGATCAACATTGTTGCGGTCATCGGCGTCCTCATTCTGTCGCTGATCTTCGGCGCCATCACCGGTGCCATACTCCGAGCCACGCGTGGTCGGATGGATGCGGAGATGATGTTCCGCGACGATGCGGACTTCCTCGGCTGGAAGCCGGAGCCGGTCGTCACCGAGAACGGTCAGGTCGCTTCGCCGGAGGAGCGCTCCGGCCAGTAAGGGACGGTCGGGAAGCGTTTGGCAGGAAGAAGCCCGCAATCGCGGGCTTCTTCCTGTTTCAGGATGCGAAATCATCAGCGCATCGGGCGCATTGGGCCGCCGGGCTGATACGATGGTTGGCACGGATGGCTCGGGAGTACTACACTCTCGCGCCTGCCGGGCGCTCGCGTCCGGCCATGAGCAATGGTGGTCCGTGTCCGTCCCCTCGCGACGAAACGCCGTGAACTCCGTCAGGCCCGGAAGGGAGCAGCGGCAGCGGCGAGCTTCGGGTGCCGGGGTGTGGCGGGCACGGATTGCCACCACCACCATCCGGTCATGCGGGCATCATCGCCCCGCCTGATCCACCAGTTCGACTGCTATACTGCCTGCCCGCGCCCGCAACGCCGAGTCCGTATGAGCTACGAAGTCCTCGCCCGGAAGTGGCGCCCGCGCAGTTTCGAGGAGCTGGTCGGGCAGGAACATGTACGTCGGGCGCTGGTGAACGCGCTCGACCGCGATCGCCTGCACCACGCCTACCTGTTCACCGGCACTCGCGGGGTCGGCAAGACCACCATCGCGCGGATTCTGGCCAAGAGCCTCAATTGCGAGACCCATGGCGTGACCAGCACGCCCTGCGGGGAATGTTCGGCCTGCCAGGAGATCGATGCGGGTCGTTTCATCGATCTGATCGAGGTCGACGCGGCCTCGCGAACGAAGGTCGAGGAAACCCGCGAGCTGCTGGAGAACGTGCCCTACGCGCCGACCCGGGGCCGCTACAAGGTGTATCTCATCGACGAGGTGCACATGTTCTCGGGCCACAGCTTCAACGCGCTGCTGAAGACGCTGGAGGAACCGCCGGCGCACGTGAAGTTCCTGCTCGCGACCACCGATCCGCAGAAGGTGCCGGTGACCATCCTGTCGCGCTGCCTGCAGTTCAATCTCAAGCTGATGCCCGTGCCCAGCATCGTCGAGCATCTGGAGCGGATTGTCGCTGCCGAGGGCATCGACTGCGAAACGGCCGCTCTGGGTCACATCGCGCGCGCGGCCACCGGCAGCATGCGCGACGCGCTGTCACTGCTCGACCAGGCGATCGCCTTTGGTCAGGGTGCGGTGCGGGCCGACGATGTCGAGAGCATGCTCGGCACGCTGTCGCGGGAGCGCCTGTTCCGCCTTGCCGAGGCACTGGCTGCCCGCGATGGCTCGGCGTTGTTGGCCGAGGTCGCGGAGCTTGCCGAGGCGGCGACCGATCTGGAGCCGGTGCTGGTCGAGCTGCAGTCGCTCTTCCACCAGCTGGCGGTCGCGCAGACCGTGCCGGAAGCGGTGGACCACAGCGTAGCCGATCGCGACCGCATCCACGAACTCGCCGCCCGACTGCCGCCCGCGGAGGTCCAGCTCTACCACCAGATCGCGACGCTGGGGCGGCGCGACATGGCGTGGGCCCCCGATCCGCGCGGTGGCCTGGAGATGACCCTGCTGCGCATGCTCGCCTTCCGCCCGGCTGACAGCGAGGCGGCGGCGGCGCCGGCGTCGGCCACGCAGAAGACGGAGCCGGGCGCGCCTGGTGGAACCGTGGGCGCGCAGCAGTCGGCGCCCGCTGGCGCGACGGGCGTTGCGGGGTCGACCGCCGGGGCGTCGGGGGAGCCAATCGTCACCGAGCCGGTGACCGCCGCTGACGCGTCCACGAAGGCAGCACCCACCGACCACCGCGGGGGCGCCGAACCCGCTGGCGCCAGCATGCCGACCGCGCAACCGACCCATGAGCAGGCGGCCGTGAAGGGCTCGGCCAGCGGCGAACAGGCAACGGATCACGCGGGCGATACGGGCCCGGCGGCAGTGCCCGGCTCTGCGGGCGAGCTCGACTGGAACCGAGCCGTGGCGGCCATGAATCTGCGCGGACTCGCCGGCGAACTGGCGGCCAACACGGTGCTGGTCGAGTTCTCGGGGCGGAAGGTATGCCTTGCGCTGGCACCGGACCATGCCCATCTTGGCGGGGAGCGTTATCGCGACCGGCTTGCCGCTGGGTTGGCTGAATATCTGGGCCACGAGGTGCGGCTGGAGATCACCGAGGCCGTGCCCGAAGGCGCGCTGACGCCGGCGGAGCTCGAGCAGCAGGCAGCCGATGCGCGCGTCGAGGCGGCAGCGGACCATATCCAGAGCGATCCCGTGGTGCAGGCGCTGCAGGATCGTTTCGGGGCCACGGTCGAGACCGACAGCGTTCGACCGGCGGCCGATGACCATTCCCGCAAGGGCCATGATGAATAGCCGACCCTGGTCCCTGGGCCGCGGCGACGAAGGGCAGGGCACCGGCATGCGACGACGGAGGTAATGATGAAGGGCGAGATGGGCAAGTTGATGCAGCAGGCGCAGAAGATGCAGGAGAAGATGCAGGAGGCGCAGGAGGAGATCGCCAGCATGGAGGTCTCCGGATCGGCCGGTGGCGGCATGGTGACTGTGACCATGAATGGTCGTCACGAGGTGCAGCGGGTCGCGATCGACGACAGTGTGGTCGGCGATGATCGCGAGATGCTCGAAGACCTGGTCACGGCGGCGGTCAACGACGCCGTGCAGAAGGTCGAGGCCGAGACGAAGGAGCGGTTCTCGGGCATGGCCGGGGGCATGGGCCTGCCGGAAGGCTTCAAGATGCCGTTCTGACGGCGGATTCACGATCATGATCGGATCACCGCTGTTGCGGGAACTTGTCGAGGCGCTGCGCTGCCTTCCCGGCGTGGGCCCGCGCTCGGCCCAGCGTATTGCGTTCCACTTGCTGGAGCGCGATCGCGAGGGCGCATTGCGACTGTCGGACCTGATGGCAACCGCGATGCGCGAGATCGGCCGCTGCGGAGAATGTCGTACCTTTACCGAGGCGGAGGTCTGCGAGATCTGCGCCAGCACGCGCCGCGATCGCAGCCAGCTCTGCATCGTCGAGACCCCGGCGGACATCGCCGCGGTGGAGCAGTCCACGGGGTACCAGGGCCTGTATTTTGTCCTCATGGGGCATCTGTCACCGCTGGACGGCATCGGCCCGGAAGAGCTCGGACTCGATCGCCTGGAAGAACGTCTCGCAGTCGGGGAAGTCAGAGAGGTGATCCTCGCGACCAACCCGACGGTCGAAGGGGAAGCCACGGCGCAATACATCCGTGAACGCGCCGGGTCGCACGGCCTGCGGGTCACCCGCATCGCCCACGGCGTGCCACTCGGAGGCGAGCTGGAATACGTGGACGGCGGCACCCTCTCGCATGCGTTCGCCGGGCGCATGGATCTCTGACCATGCAGATTCAAACGTCGCCGAAGGAGGTTGCATGAGCGAAACGCTGTTCACCCGCATCCGCGATCGCGAGATTCCCGCGGACATCGTCTACGAGGACGATGCCGTACTCGCCTTTCGCGATATCAATCCGCAGGCGCCCACGCACATCCTGATCGTGCCGCGCGAGCCGATTCCGACGGTCAACGACCTGGAAACGCAGCACGCCGAACTGGTCGGGCGCCTGTTCCTGGTGGCCCGCGATCTGGCCCGTGAAGAGGGTTTGGCCGAGGATGGCTACCGATTGGTCATGAATACCAACGAGGCGGGCGGCCAGACGGTGTTCCACATTCACCTGCACCTGCTTGGTGGGCGCCAGTTTTCCTGGCCACCGGGCTGATCCGGATCGCGCTGGCGAACGAAAATGGGGGTACGTGTAGCGGAGCGGCGCCCATGATCGAGAAACAGCTGGACGCGGATCGGATTACGGGTCGTTTCGTCCTGCGGCCGCACCGTTCCGCCACCTGGCGGCAGAATCTATGGCTGCTGGCCGCCATTGCCGTGGTCGCGCTCCCGCTGGCCATCATCTGGGCGGTCGTCGGCTTCTGGCTCATCCTCCCGCTGGCCATACTGCAACTCGGCATCGTGCTGGCCGCATTCTGGGTGAGCAGCTACTCCCTGCTGGCACGGGAAGTGGTGACCATCGGGCCCGAGCAGATCGTGATCGAGGCCGGCCACCGCAAACCGGAACGCCGTTTCGAACTCACGCGCTACTGGTCACGCGTTCTGCTGCGTGAGCGGCATGGCCGGATCCGCCGCCGGCAGCTGATTATCCAGGGGCGAGAGTGTGCGGTGGAGTGCGGCCGGTTTCTCAATGAAGAAGAGCGCGAGTCGCTCTGGCGTGACTTGCGGGCGGTGCTGGCGAATCGGGTGGCGCCCGAGCGCCTGAATGGGGATGCATGACTGCGTGACGCGCGGTCTCTCGAGGCGGGCGACGGTCTAGGTCCGTGTCGCGCGGCTTGGTGCGGTCCGGTGTTCCGCCGCGATGGGTGCGGGTGCCAGGTGCAGATAACCGCAAAGCCTTATTCTATAGCGACACAGTATTTCCCGATCTTTATAAAATTCGGCTATCCTCGAATGGTTTTCCAGCCATTGATTCCGAGGAGGCCGCATGAGCCTGCGTATTGGCAGTACCGCACCCGATTTCTCCCAGGCTTCGAGCCAGGGCACCATCAATTTCCACGAGTGGGCGGGTGACAGCTGGGTTGTGCTGTTTTCCCATCCGGCCGACTTCACCCCCGTGTGCACCACGGAGCTCGGACGTACGGCGAACCTGAAGCCGGAGTTCGACAAGCGCAACTGCAAGATCATCGCGGTGAGTGTCGATCCGGTCGATCGTCATGACGGCTGGATCAAGGACATCAACGAAACGCAGTCGGCCAATGTCGAGTTTCCGCTGCTGGCGGATGCCGACCGCACCGTATCGCGGCTGTACGACATGCTGGAGTCGGACGGGGACGATGCCTCGACCGTGCGCTCGGTGTTCATCATCGACCACAACAAGAAGATCCGCGCGATGATTACCTATCCCAAGAGCACGGGGCGGAACTTCAACGAGGTGCTGCGGGTGATCGACTCGATGCAGCTGACGGACAACTACAGCGTGGCCACGCCGGTCGACTGGAACGATGGCGATGACTGCGTGATCCTGCCGTCGATTACCGATGAAAAGGTCATCGCGGAGAAGTTCCCGAAGGGCTATACCGAACTGCGGCCCTACTTGCGCATGACGCCGCAGCCGAACCGGTAAGTCCGGCCGCTCGCGTCAGCGGGAAAATCACGGGCGCTGCCGGTAGGCAGCGCCCGTTGTCGTTCGAGGGGAGGGTTTCCGAGCGGCGGGTCCGGATTCGACTTCGCCCGGATGCCTGACCGCAGTCAGTCGATGTTCTTGCGGCGATTGATACGGGTGGTGAACACGCCGTCTTCGTGATCCTGGGCGGCATAGAATGCGGCGAG